>DATCSE010000586.1:0-13350 GCA_036568605.1 Burkholderiaceae bacterium
CGGCTATGACGTGGCCTGGCTCTTCGCGATCAACGCCGCCCGCCGCTCCAGGCTCTCCTTCGGCCACATCGCCGAAGCCTTGTAGTACTCGGCCACCGCCGGCGTGCCCGCCGGCAGCACGACCCACGGCTGCTTGGAGGCGGTGAAGATGTGCACGTCCGGCGGCAGCCGGTCCGGCTCGTCCAGCGTGCCGACGCGCACGAAGCGCACCGCATCGCCGGCGCCGGCGTAGTGGCTCCACACCGCGACGCGGCAGTGCGGGCAGCGCACGATTTTCTGCCCCTTGCCGCTGAGCGACGGCGTGACGACGACCTCGACGTCGCCCTGCAGCAGTTCGACCCGATCCGACTCGATCATCGCGTTCAGCGCGAACGACGCGCCGGTCTCGCGCTGGCACCAGCGGCAGTGGCAGCAGTGCACGAACAGCGGGCGGCTGGCCATGCGGTAGCGCACGCGGCCGCAGGTGCAATGGCCCTCGTAGGTCTCGGCGCCGGGCGCCGTCGTCGATCCCGTCATCGGTCAATTCCCCGCCGGCTGGATGTATTCGGAGACGACCTTCCAGCGCCCGTCCTGGATCTGCGAGAGCCGCGACTGATCGCTGCCGAGGTGCTTGGTCGGCGAGTACGACGCCGGCGCGCTGCCGAAGATGTCCGCCGGGAAGCTCATCGTGTCCATCGCCTTGATGAAGCTGTCGGTCGACAGGTTCGGGCCGGCCTTCGCGGCGGCCGCGGCAAAGCTCTGGATGATGTTGTAGCCGTAGACCGAGAACACCGTCGGGTCCTCGCTGAACTTGGTCTTGTACTTCTGCGCCCAGAAGCTGATCTGCTTGGAGGCATCGTCCAGGTACGGGTTGGCCACCGTCATCGTCGCGTACAGGCCGTCCATCGCCTTGCCGCCGAGCTTGTGGATCAGGTCGGTGTAGGCCGCGCTCGAACCCAGGAAGGTCGGCGCGAAGCCGGTCTTGCGCGCCTCGGCGATCGTGCCGATGGTCTCGCGGATGATGGTGCCCAGCACGACGAAGTCGCAGCCGGCCGCCTTCATGCGCGCGACCTGCGAGGAGAAGTCGGTCGCGCCGCGCTTGAAACTGGTCTTCTCGGCGAACTCCTGGCCCAGCGTCTTCAGCGCGGCCTCGCCGCCGCGCACGACCTCGAGGCCGAATTCGTCGTCCTGGTAGATCGTGCAGACCTTCTTCGCGCCCTTTTCCTTCACCAGCTTGGGCAGCGCGGTGCGCATCTGGTCGTAGTAGGTCGCGGCGAACGCGTACTTGAGCCGGTTGAACGGCTCGTACATCTCGCGCGCCGCGGTGATCGGCAGGAAGTTGATGACGTTCTTCTCGAACTGCACCGGCATCGCCGCGTTGTTCTGCGCGGTGCCGATGTGGCCGGCCATGATGAAGATCTTGTCCTGGTTGACGAGCTTCTGCGCCGCGAGCACGGCCTTCTTCGGGTCGTAGCCCGAATCCTCGACCAGCAGCTTGAGCTTGCGGCCGTGGATGCCGCCCTGCTCGTTGACCTCGTCGATCGCGAGCAGCATGCCGGCGCGCGACTGCTTGCCGTAGCCGGCCAGCGGACCCGACAGATCCTGGATCGTGCCGACCAGAATCTCGCTCTTGCTGATGCCTTGCGAGCTCTGCGCCTGCACGCCGGTCGCCATCGTGGCGGCAGCACACGCGATCGCCGCGGCGGCATATGCGGTCAACGTGGTCTTCATCGTCGTCTCCTGCTGCGGTGGTTGTCGATGGGCGGGATCAGCGGTACATCGCCTCGATCTTCTCGGCGTATTTCTTCTCGACCAGCTTGCGCTTGAGCTTCATCGTCGGCGTCAGCTCGTCGTCCTCGGCGCTGAGCTGGGTTTCGAGCAGCCAGAACTTCTTGATCTGTTCGACCCGCGCGAACTTGCGGTTCACGCGCTCGACTTCGACGCCGATCAATTCTTGAACTTCGCGGGCGCGCGTCAAGCTGGTGTAGTTGCTGAACGGGATATCCCGGTCCTGCGCGAATTTCTCAACGTTCTCCTGGTCGATCATCAGCACCGCGGTCAGGTACGGCCGCCGGTCGCCGATCACGACCGCATCGGTGATGTACGGCGAGAACTTCAGCTCGTTCTCGAGCTCGCTGGGCGTGACGTTCTTGCCGCCGGCGGTGATGATGATGTCCTTCATGCGGTCGACGATGCGGAAGTAGCCGTCGCCGTCCACCGTGGCGACGTCGCCGGTGCGCAGCCAGCCGTCGGGCGTGATCGTCTCGGCGGTCTTCTCCGGCTGGTTCAGGTAGCCCATGAAGACGTTGGGCCCGCGCACCAGCAGCTCGTTCGTCTGCGGGTCCAGCCGCACCTCGTTGTACGGGCACGCCGGGCCGATCGCGCCGGGCTTGATGCGGCCGGGCGGCGTGGCGGTGCCAGCGCCGCAGCATTCGGTCATGCCCCAGACCTCGATCATCGGCACGCCCAACGCGAGGTACCAGCGCACCAGGTCGGGCGAGATCGGCGCGGCGCCGGTCACCAGCAGCCGGGCGCGGTCTATCCCGATCAGCTTGCGCACGTTGCCCAGCACCAGTCGGCGCGCCAGCCGGAACTGCCAGCGCCGCCACGCGCTCACCGGCCGGCCGGCGAGCACGTCGTCGGCGATGCGCCCGCCGACCGCGAGGCCCCATGCGTAGACCGCCTGCTGCACCCGGCCCGAATCGCGCAGCGCGATCGTGACGCCCGAGTAGAACTTCTCCCAGACGCGCGGCACCGCGGTGACGGTGGTCGGGGCGATCTCGCGCACGTTCTCGGGCACGGTCTCGGGGTTCTCGACGAAGTTCAGCTTGGACCCCGTGTAGATCGCGAAGTACTCGCCGCCCATGCGCTCGGCGATGTGGCAGAGCGGCAGGAAGCACATCCGCTCGTCGCTCTCGTCCTGCGCGATGATCCGGTTGTAGCCGCGTGCCGTGTGGACCAGCCCGGCATGCGAGTGCATCGCCCCCTTGGGCTTGCCGGTGGTGCCCGAGGTGTAGACGAGGATCGCGAGGTCCTGCGGCCTGCACGCCGCGGCGCGCGCCGCGAGCGCGTCCGGCTCGCGCGCATGGTGCTCGCGGCCGATCTCGCGCAGCCGCTCCAGCGTGATCACCTGCTCGTCGCGGAAGCCGCGCAGGCCCTCGGCGTCGAACACGACGATGTGCCGCAGCAGCGGCAGGCTCGCGCGCACCGCGAGCGCCTTGTCGAGCTGCTCCTCGTCCTCGACGAACAGCAGCCGGGTGCGCGAGTCCTCGCAGAGGTACTGCACCTGCGCGGCCGCATCGGTCGGGTAGATGCCGTTGCTGACGCCGCCGCAGCTGAGCACCGCGAGGTCGGCGAGCACCCATTCGACGACGGTGTTGGACGCGATCGATGCGCAGTCGCCGGCCGCGAAACCCAGCGCGAGCAGGCCGTGGCCGATCTCGCGCACGGCGGCAGCGGTCCGGTTCCAGCTCCATTCCTGCCACAGGCCCAGTTTCTTCTGGCGCATGAAGACCGCGTCGCCGCGCTGCTGGACGGCGTTCCAGAACATCGCGGGGATCGTGTCGCCGGGGACGACGATGTCGGTGCGCGGCTGGAGCTGGTGCAGGTCCCAGAGGTTGCTCATACACATTCCGTTCGCCCTGAGCCTGTCGAAATGCTGCATGCCGGTAGCACGACGCTCACCGCCACGTCTTCTTCTTTTTCCACCGCCGTTCCCCCCGCACCCCATGCTCCTTCATCCCGAGATAGAACTCCTTGATGTCGTCCTTCTCGCGCAGCCGGTCGCAGCGGTCCTCCATCACGATGCGGCCGTTCTCGAGCACGTAGCCGAAGTCGGCGACGTTCAGAGCCATGTTCGCGTTCTGCTCGACCAGCAGGATGGTCGTGCCGCGCTCGCGGTTGATGCGGATCACGATCTCGAAGATCTCCCGCGTCAGCAGCGGCGACAGGCCGAGGCTGGGCTCGTCGAGCAGGATCAGCTCGGGCGCGGCCATCAGCGCGCGCGAGATCGCGAGCATCTGCTGCTGGCCACCCGAGAGCAGCCCGGCGTCCATCGTGCGGCGCTCGCGCAGGATCGGGAAGTAGCCGTACACCGCTTCGAGGTCGCGCGCGACGCCGTCGCGGTCGCGGCGGGTGTACGCGCCCATCATCAGGTTGTCGTGGATGGACAGCAGCGGAAACACCTCACGCCCCTCCGGCACGTGGCCGAGGCCGCGGCGCACGATCAGCGCGGGGTCGCGCGCCGTGATGTCCTCGCCGTTCAACTCGATGCGGCCCTTGCGGGGGTCGATGATGCCGGAGATGGTCTTCAGGATCGTGCTCTTGCCGGCGCCGTTGCTGCCCAGCACCGTGACGATCTGGCCGCGCGGGACTGTCAGGCTGACGCCGCGGATCGCGCGGATCGGACCGTAAGCGCTCTCGACGTTGGCGAGCGTCAGGATCGGGCCGTCATCGGTCACAGAGGCTCCCTCGTCGGATTCTTGGACGCAAAGACGCCAAGAATCGCAAAGACGCAAAGGAACAGGCTTGACTTTGCGTCTTCGCGTCCCTTTGCGCCTTTGCGTCCAAGAATCGTGGCCATCCGCACTACCCTTCCATTGCCGCCGCCCGCCGCAGGCAAGCGACATCGGCCGTACGCCCCAGGTACGCCTCGACGACGCCCGGATGCTCCTGCACCTCGCGCGGCGTGCCGATCGCGAGCACCTCGCCCTGGTTCATCGCGAGCACGCGGTCCGAGACCTTGGAGACCAGCGCCATGTCGTGCTCGACCATCAGCACGGTGATGCCGAGCTCGTCGCGGATGTCGGCGATCCAGAACGCCATGTCGTCGGTCTCCTCGACGTTCAGTCCCGACGACGGCTCGTCCAGCAGCAGCAGCTTGGGCTCGGTGCACAGCGCCCGAGCCAGCTCGACGACCTTGCGCACGCCGTACGGCAGGCTCGCGACGAGCGCTTCGCGATGGTGCTGCAAGTCCAGCAGCTCGATCACCTGCTCGACCTTCTCGCGTGCGTCGACCTCGGCGGTGCGCACGCCCCGCGTGAAGAACAGCTCGCTCCAGAAGTTCGTGCGGCGGTGCGTGTGCCGGCCGATCAGCAGATTCTGCAGCACGCTCGCATGCTCGAACAGCTCGATGTTCTGGAAGGTGCGGGCGATGCCCAGCTTCGCGATCTCGTGCGGCGCGTGGCGCGCGAGGTCGTCGCCCTCGAACGCGATCGAACCACTGGTCGGCGTGTAGATCCGGCTGATCAGGTTGAACACCGTCGTCTTGCCGGCGCCGTTCGGGCCGATCAGCGTGAACACCTCGCCGCGTCTGACGTCGAACGAGACATCGCTGACCGCGAGCACGCCGCCAAACCGCACGCTGAGGTGGCGCACGGCGAGCAAAGGAATGGCGGCATCGTTCATCTCAGACGGTCGGACTTGAGGTAGCTCTTCTGCCGCTGGAACATCCCGCGCCGATAGAACGGGAACACCTGCAGATACGTGCGCAGCTTCAGCCAGCGCCCGTACAACCCCAGCGGCTCGAACAGCACGAACGCGATCAACACCGCGCCGTAGACCAGCCCCTGCAGCCCGGGCGCCTGGCCGATCGCATCGGGCAGCCAGTCCTTCGCGAGCGCGATCACCTGCGGCATCGTGATCAGGAAGATCGCGCCGAGGAACGCGCCGTGCACCGAGCCGACGCCGCCGATCACGATCATCAGCAGCAGGTCCACCGACTGCAGCAGGCTGAACTGGTCCGGCGAGATGAACTGCAGCTTGTGAGCGTACAGCGCGCCGCCGATGCCGGCCAGCGCCGCCGAGATCGCGAACGACAGCGTCTTGTAGCGCGCGAGGTGGATGCCCATGCTCTGCGCCGAGACCTCGGAGTCTCGGATCGCGACGAACGCGCGCCCGGTCGGCGCGCGCAGCAGGTTCAGCACGGCGAGGGTCGCGAGCACCGTGACGATCAGGCAGGCGAAGTAGAACGACGTGTCCGTGTCGAGCCTGACGCCGAACAGGTCGGGCGCCTTGACGTGCAGCCCGGCATTGCCGCCGGTCACGCGCTCCCAGCGCGCGAACACCTCCTCGACGATGAAGCCGAACGCGAGCGTCGCGATCGCCAGGTAGATGCCCTTGACGCGCAGCGCCGGCAGCCCGACGACGACGCCGACCGCCGCCGCGAGCGCACCCGCCGCGAGCAGCGCGAACGGGAACGGCACGCCGGCATTCGTCAGCACCGCCTGCGCGTATGCGCCGACGCCGAGGAAGGCCGCGTGGCCCAGCGAGAACAGCCCCGTGTAGCCCGACAGCAGCATCAGCCCGAGGCCGACGACCGCGTAGATCATCACGAACGTGAGCTGCGCGAGCCAGTACTCCGAGATCAGCCACGGCGCGCTCAGCAGCACGAGGCCCAGCGCCGAGTACCAGAACAGATCGCCGCCGTGCTTCGCGAGGCGGATGTCCTGCTCGTAGCGGGTCTTGAAGATGAAGCGCATCGCCGGCAGGCCTCAGACTTTCTTGCGCAGCTTCTCGCCGAACAACCCGTTCGGCCGCACGACCAGCATGATCAGCACGACGACGTATGCCGCGACGTCCTTGAACCCCTCGGGCAGGTAGAACCCGGCCAGCGCCTCGACGATGCCGATCACCAGCCCGCCGACGATCGCGCCAGGAAGGCTGCCGAAGCCGCCGACCACCGCAGCCGGCATCGCCTTCAGCCCGATGAAACCCATGTTCGCGTGCACGAACGTGATCGGCGCGAGCAGCAGCCCGGCCACCCCCGCGACCGCCGCCGCCAGCCCCCACACGAGGCCGTTCAGCCGCGCGACCGGGATGCCCATGTAGTACGCGGCGAGCTGGTTCTGCGAGGCGGCCTGCATCGCGATGCCGACCCGGCTGTAGCGGAACACCGCATACAGCACGGCGGACAGCAGCACGGTCGCCGCGATGATCACGAGCTGCTCGACGTTGAGCACCAGCGCGCCGGCGTTCCAGGTCTGGTCCTTGTACGGCACTGCGAGCGTGTGCGTGT
The DNA here is from genome assembly GCA_036568605.1 of Burkholderiaceae bacterium. Classification (GTDB taxonomy): domain Bacteria; phylum Pseudomonadota; class Gammaproteobacteria; order Burkholderiales; family Burkholderiaceae_C; genus DATCSE01. Next base: position 6,995 of record DATCSE010000586.1, read on the forward strand.
CGGTGCCGATGCCCGGGATCATCGTGACGATGCCGCGCGCGACGTACCCGATGCCTATCGTCAGCATCACGATAGAGAACGCCGGCTGCCCGAGGATGGGCCGGATCACGAGCCGCTCGAGTGCGATGCCGAACAGCGCCATCGCGACGACCGCACTCGCGAACGCGATCCAGAACGGCCAGCCGAGCAGCCCCATCGCGAAGAAGCCGACGAAGCCGCCCAGCATCATCAGCTCGCCCTGCGCGAAGCTGACCGTCTCGGTCGCCTTGTAGATCAGCACCACGCCAAGCGCGATCAGGCCGTAGATACAGCCCTGTGCGATGCCGCTGATGACGATCTGCAGCGCCTGCACGCGTCGCGTCTCCTGCCGAGGATGGGCTCCGCACGAGCCCCGTTGCGGGCGGCCGGCGCCCTTGTTATTCTGTCCTTGCCAAGCAAGCAGTTGCTTTGTAGCGAACGGCGCCGCGGCGCGTCACGCGTGGAAACCCGATGAGCCGCACGAAGCTCCCCTCACCCCGCCCGATGCCGGCCCCGAAATCGCGTTCCGCGACCGCGCCGGCGCGCGGCGCCAAGTCGTCGCGCAGCGTGCGCGCAGCCTTTGCGGCACCGGGACGCAAGCGGCGCGAGCCGGACGGGGCCGACAACAGCAGCAACCGTCGCGCCGACCTGGTGCGCGTCGCCGCGAAGCTGTTCCGCGAGAAGGGTTTCGACGGCACGACGATCCGCGACATCGCCGATGCGGTCGGCATGCGCTCGGGCAGCCCGTTCTATCACTTCGCGAACAAGCACGAGCTGCTGATGGCGGTGATGGAGGAAGGCCTGCGCCTCGGCCTCGAACGCACGCACGACGTGCTGCGCGACGACGCGCTGCCGCCCGTCGAGCGCTTCAGGCAGCTCGTGCGCGTGCACTACGGCATCCTGCACGACACCGGCAGCGACTTCATCCCGGTGATGCTGTACGACTGGCGCTCGCTGCCGGCGCACTACCGGCGCCGCATCATCGACCTGAAGGACCGCTACGACACGATCTGGCAGCAGACCCTGGCCGCGCTGCACGGCGAGGGCCGGCTGCGCGCCGACCCCAAGCTCGCGCGGCTGATGATCCTCGGCGCGATCAACTTCTCCGCGACCTGGTACCGGCCGAAGTCCGCGGCATCGGCCCGTGCGGGCGGAAACGCGGCGGTGCGCCGCGTCGACCTCGACGAGCTCGCTGCGCAGACGGTCGCGCTGGTGCTGCACGAACCGAGGAGCGTCCGATGACGACGACGATCACGACCGACACCGTGCGCATCGCCCGCGACGGCGACGGCGCCGTCTGGACCGTCACGCTGGACCGCCCCGCGGCACGCAACGCCGTCGACGCGCCGACCTCGCGCGCGCTGGCCGATGCGTTCCGTGCGTTCGATGCCGACGCCGCGGCCTGCGTCGCGGTGCTGCACGGCGCCGGCGGCCATTTCTGCGCCGGCGCCGACCTGAAGACCGTCGCGGCGCTCGATCAGCGCGCGGCCGCGGACGGCCATGCCACGCTGCCGCTGAACGACGACCTGGATGCAGACGGCCCGATGGGCCCGACGCGGCTGCAGATGCGCAAGCCGGTGATCGCGGCCGTCGAGGGCTATGCGGTGGCCGGCGGGCTCGAGCTCGCGCTGTGGTGCGATCTGCGCGTCGCGAGCGAGACGGCCGTCTTCGGCGTGTTCTGCCGGCGCTTCGGCGTGCCGTTGATCGACGGCGGCACGATCCGGCTGCCGCGGCTGATCGGCCAGAGCCGCGCGCTCGACCTGATCCTCACCGGCCGCCCCGTGGACGCCGGCGAGGCGCTGCGCATCGGCCTCGCGAACCGCGTCGTCGCGCCGGGCCAAGCCCTCGCGGCGGCGCAGGCCCTCGCCCGCGAGATCGCCGCGTTCCCGCCAGAGTGCCTGCGCAATGACCGGGCCAGCGTCTACGCGCAACACGGCCGCGACCTGCGCGACGCGCTGGCGGCCGAGTTCGCGCTCGGCCGGGACACGCTCGCGAGCGGCGAAGCGGTGCGCGGTGCGGCCCGGTTCACCGGGGGCGCCGGGCGGCACGGGGCGTTCGACCGGAAGAAGAGCTGAGCTTCGCCGAACCGGGCTTGCCCGTCTTCTTCTCTTTGACGCGACCCAGCGCGTGCTCGAACTGCTCCAGCGTTTGCGGGTGCTTCGCGAGCAGCTTGCGCAACGGCGCCAGCCGCGTCCGCAACGGCGCGAGCATCGCGTCCGGGACCTCGGCGAGCGACTCCGAGAGCACGGCGTCGTCCTGCTCGACCAGCACGGCGGCGAGCGTCGCGGCCTGAACCAGATCCTTCCGCGCCTTCTCCGGGAATCCCGCGCGGGCCGCGCTCGAATAGAGCTTGTGCCAGACGAACCGCTCGGGGGCCGCCAACTGGACCGGCGTGCAATGGCCGCCTGCGAGCATGGCGGCCTCCCGCGATTCGCGCAGCAGGTAGTCGTAGTGCGGAATGGCCTGTGCATGCCATTCGAGCTCCGGGATGGGCACGACCTGGCCGAGCAGCTCGCCGTGGGCGAGCACATCGATGCGCAGCCCTTCGGCCCCCTGCCGCTTCACTGCCGTCGACGGTACGCCGTTGGGGAGGCCCGGCACCGGGGCAAAGCGCAGCTTGGTGGCTTCGATGGTTTGCAGGAAGGACCGCGGCGCCGCGAGCTTGAGATCCTGGCGGCGCGCCAGGTCCACGTCCTGCGTCTGGGCGCTGACGGCCCTCGCGCCGAGTTCGTTCAACCAGGCCATGTAGCCCAGCGTGCCGACGACGACGAAGCCGTTCATGCCGTTGGCGCCGCCTGCGAGCAGCCCGGCGTTGTGCAGTTCGACGAGTACGCGTGCGGTCGCCTTGTCGGCGACCTGGAACTGGAGCTTGCGCAGATCGCGCACCTGCCGCATCGCCCAGTCGGCAAACGCCATGCGGTCGCGCGCGGCGGCCAGCGCCTCGTCGTCACCGTCCTTGCAGACATAGTCCTCGACTTCCTGCCCGGGCGCCGCGTAGTAGCGGCGGTACCAGTAGCCGTAACCGGTGCCCGAGCGCAGCACGAGCAGGCCGGGCGTCCCCGGCAGCAGCGGACCGGCCGCGGCACTGCGCTCCTTGAGTTCCGCGTACTGGGTACGGAAGGCGAGCGTGTGCATCTGGTACAGAAACGTCGTGTAGGTCGAATCGTCCATCGAAGAGGCTTACCCCGTAAAAGGCAAATTTATGGGGTAAGCGCCGATGCCGTCAACGGTTACCCCGCAAAAATCAGAATTGCGGGGTAATCCCCCAGCGCCTGCGGACATGTCCGGAAACGGCGAGTCATTGCCGCCCCGCTGCCCATAATGACTTGCATGGACAGCCGCTACACCCCTACGCTGGCGATCGACCCCGATGCCGCCTACCAGGCCCTCGCCGCACGCGATGCGCGCTTCGACGGCCGGCTGTTCGTCGGCGTCACGTCGACGCGCATCTACTGCCGGCCGATCTGCCGCGTGCGCACGCCGATGCGCAAGAACTGCCGCTTCTTCGCGACGCCCGCGCAGGCCGAGGCGGCGGCATTCCGGCCGTGCCTGAAGTGCCGGCCCGAAGTCGCACCGGGGGCCGACTTCGCGTGGACCGTGATGGACGCCTCGCGCACGCTCGCACGCCAGGCCGCCGACGAGCTCGACACGCAGGCCGCGAGCGGCGAGGCGCCCAGCCTCGCGAAGCTCGCCGAACGGCTCGGCGTCAGCGACCGGCACCTGCGCCGCATCTTCCAGGCCGAGCACGGCGTCACGCCGCTGCAGTACCTGCAGACGCGCCGCCTGCTGCTCGCGAAGCAGCTGCTGACCGACACGACGCTGCCGGTCTCGCAGATCGCGCTGGCGAGCGGCTTCCAGAGCCTGCGCCGGTTCAACGCGGCGTTCGTCGAGAACTACCGCATGAGCCCGAGCAAGCTGCGCGGCGAGTCGGCCGACGACGCGGACACGGCAACCGCCGCGCGCCATGCGACGGCCGACGAGGCAATCCGCATCAAGCTGGGCTATCGCGCGCCGTACGACGTCGCCGCGATGCTGCGCTTCCTCGCGCAGCGCGCGATCCCGCATGTCGAGCATGTCGACATCGAAGCGCGGCGCGTTCGCCGCAGCGTGCGGGCCGGAACGCTGGCCCCGGCACCCGGCTGGATCGCCGCCGAGTTCGATGCCGAAGCGCCGGTCGTCCACCTGCGCTTCGCGCCCGAGCTCGCCGCGGCGAGCGGTCGGGTCGTCGCGGCGGCGCGGCGCTGGCTGGACCTCGATGCCGATCCGCACACGATAGACGCCGCGCTCGCCGCGATCCCCGGCGAGCCGGGCCTGCGCTTGCCGGGCAGCGTCGACGTGTTCGAGCTCGCGGTGCGTGCCGTGCTGGGCCAGCAGGTCACGGTCGCGGCGGCGCGCACGCTCGCGCGGCGGCTCGCCGATCGCTTCGGCGCGCCCCTCGTGACGCCGTGGCCCGACGAGGTCGACCATGCGTTCCCGTCGGCCGAGGCGCTCGCGCAGGTGAGGATCGAGCAGATCGCGGAGCTCGGCATCATCCGGGCGCGCGCCGGCGCGATCATCGCGATCGCGCAGGGCTGGCCGGCGATCCATGCGTTGCTCGCGCCGCACGCGCCGGCCGAGCCGCTGATCGAGGCGCTGTGCGCGCTGCCCGGCATCGGGCCGTGGACCGCGCACTACATCGCGATGCGCGCGCTCGGCTGGCCCGATGCGTTCCCGCCGAACGACATCGCCGCGCTGAAGGCGATGAAGCAGCTGTACGGCACGAATTCTCAGCGCGAAGCCGACGTGCTCGCGCTGGCTTGGCAACCTTGGCGCGCGTATGCGGTGCTGCGGCTCTGGAATACGTTGGCGCCGCCGCGCGAGCCCGCGACCGCGGCAAGCGCGAAGGCGACGCCGAAGACGATGACGACGAACCTGGAGAAGACATCATGAACACGTCGACGATGAATGCGATCCACACGAACTGCACGGCCCAGGCGACGATCACGACGCCGCTGGGCCGCATCACGCTGGCCCGCACGGCGAAAGGTCTCGCCGGCGCGTGGTTCGAAGGCCAGAAGCATCACCCCGGCCCGCTCGCCGCGCCGGAGCGTCCCGACGACGAGCTGCTGCAGCGCGCCGCGCGCGAGCTGACGGAGTTCTTCGCGGGACGACGCGACCGCTTCGAAGTGCCGCTGGACCTGCAGGGAACGCCGTTCCAGCGCTCGGTGTGGCAACAACTGTTGCGCATCGCCGCCGGCACGACCTGCAGCTACGGCGAGATCGCCTGTGCGCTGGGCTCGGCGAGCGCCGTGCGGGCGGTCGGCGGCGCGATCGGGCGCAACCCGGTCTCGGTGATCGTGCCGTGCCACCGCGTCGTCGGCCGCCACGGCGCGTTGACCGGCTATGCCGGCGGCGTCGATCGCAAGCGCGCGCTGCTCACGCTCGAAGGGGCGGCGCGATGACGATGCGACGTCGGGATCTGGCCGAGCTGCTGCTGCTCGCCGCGCTGTGGGGCGGCTCGTTCCTGTTCATGCGCCTGGGCGCGGCCCAGTTCGGGCCGCTGGCACTCGCCTGGGTGCGCGTGACCGGCGCCGCCGTCGTGCTGCTGCCCGTGCTCGCGCTGAACGGCGAGACCGCGGCACTGCGCACGCACTGGCGCAAGATCGCGCTGGTCGGCATCACGAACTCGGCGCTGCCGTTCGTGCTGTTCGCGTATGCGCTGCTTTCGATCACCGGCAGCCTCGCGGCCGTGTTCAACGCGGCGACGCCGCTGTTCGGCGCGGTGATCGCGTGGGGCTGGCTGAAAAACCGGCTCGACGCGCCGCGCATCGCCGGCCTCGTGGTCGGCTTCGCCGGCGTGTTCTGGCTCGCGTGGGACAAGGCCAGCTTCAAGGGCGATCCGGACAGCGTCAACGCGACGCTGGCGGTCGGCGCCTCCTTGCTCGCGGCGCTGTCGTACGGCTTCTCGGCGAACTACACGAAGAAGTACACGAGCGACGTGCCGCCGATGGCGCTGGCGACCGGCAGCCAGGTTTCGGCCGCCGTCGCGCTCGTGCTCCCGGCGCTGTGGTCGTGGCCTGCGGCGATGCCCGGCGCCGTGCCGTGGTCCGCGGCGATCGCGCTGGCCGTGCTGTGCACCGGCGTCGCGTACATCCTGTACTTCCGGCTGATCGCGAATGCGGGTGCGGCCAATGCGTTGTCGGTGACCTTCCTGGTGCCGGTGTTCGCGGTCGTCTGGGGCGGCCTGTTCCTCGGCGAGGTGCCGACGCACACGATGCTGCTGAGCTGCGCGGTGATCCTGCTCGGCACGGCCTTGACGACGGGGCTCATCGGGTCGCGGGCGGCGCGCGCCCAGGGCT
>DATCSE010000587.1:0-5025 GCA_036568605.1 Burkholderiaceae bacterium
CGACGACGGCCAGGCTCTGGACGCCGAGCGGCTTCAGCTTGTCCTCGAATCCGCCGAGCTGCACGATCTGGCGCCGGCAGAACGGGCACCACAAGCCGAGCAGCAGCGCGAGGAACAGCGGGGTGCGCCCGCGGTAGTCGTCCAGCGAGATCGTCGCGTCGTTGGCAGCGACGGCCGGCAGCGCGAACGACGGGGCCGGTTCGCCGGGCGAGACGGGATGGGTCGGCAGCATGGGGCCACTCCTTCCGACAGCATCAGGGCATCAGGGCATCAGCACAGGAACGGGAGCACCATCAGCGCATCGGGCTCGAGACCGGCACGTTCGCAGACTGCGCGCGCCTTCTCGAAATAGGCTTCGGCGTTGGTCGCGTCTCCCGCATCCAGGTACAGCGTTGCAAGGCCATCGTAGCAGGGGAAGAGCAGCTGCGGTTCATCGACTTGCTCGGCCAGCTGCAGCGCCTCCTGGTACGACGCGAACGCGTTCGCGTGGTCGCCGTGGCACTGGTGGATCTGGCCCAGCACGATCAGCGGCACTGCGAGGTGGTCGAGCAGGCCCAGTCGCCGGTCCAGGTTCGCGGCTGCGTGCGCCGCGGCGATCCCCTCGGCCTCGCAGCGGTTGGTCAGCGCGCAGTAGGCCACCGCGAGGTTCGCGTACAGGCGCGACTGGAAGCCCAGGTCGCCGACCTTGCGCGCCGTCTCCAGCCCGCGCAGGCAGGTCGCGATGCTGCGCTGCGGATCCAGCGACGCGTACAGCACACCCAGGTTCGTGTAGCCGCGGCACGCCGCCTGCAGCAGCTCGTGCTGCTCGGCCTGCTGGACGCTGCGCTCGATCTGCTCGACCGCCTCGGCGGCGCGGTCCAGCCGGGCCAGCGCGACCCCGAGCGTGTTGTAGGCCTGCGCGCGCACCGCCGCGGCGCCGGTCGCGCCGTCGGGCACTTGATCGAGCGCGCGCTGCGCGAGGGCCAGCGCGGCCTGGTTGTCGCCGGCCCGGAACGCGAGGCGTCCCATCTCCTGCAGCAGGTGGGCGCGCTCGATCGCATCGCCATCGGCGCCCAGGCGTTCGAGCCCGGCATCGAAACACGCGGCCGCGCGCTGCCGTTCGCCGGCGTCCCAGTGCAGCCCGCCGGTCTTGCGCAGCACGCGGGCCGAGCGCACCGGATCGGGCCGCTGCGTGACGGCCTCCAGCACCGCGCCGTACAGCGCCAGCGCGTCGACGCGCTGGCCCTTGAGCGCGAGCAGGTCGGCGAGGCGTTCGCGGGCGTCCAGCTCGGCCAGCAGCGCATCGCCCGGGTCGCTCGCATCGGAGGAGCCCGTCGCGGCGAGGGTGCGCAGCGCGAGCTCGTAGTGGCGGATCGCGTCGTCGTTCGCGTAGACCGCGCGGGCCCAGTCGCCGGCCTCGATCTGGTAGCGTGCGCCGCGGACCTTGTCGGGCGAGAGGCTCCAGTGATGCGCCAGCGCCTCGACTTCGGCGAGGCGCTGCGGGCCGTGCGCCGCATCGTCGCGCGCGGCTTCGAGCGCGCGGCCGGCACGCCGGTGGAGCTCGGTGCGCCGCGCCAGCAGCAGGTTCTGGTAGACCACCTCGTGCAGCAGCGCGTGCGTGAAGCGCCAGCGCGAGCCCGCATCGGCGCGCAGCAGGTCGGCCGCCGCCAGCCGCTGCAGCGCGGCGTCGACGAGCTCGGGCGTTTCGATCGCGATCGAGCGCAGCAGCCCCGCCTCGAACTCGGCGCCCAGCACGGCGGCTTCCTGCAGCACCCGCTTGTCGTCGCCGATCAGCGCGTCGACGCGCGACAGCAGCAGCCCGTACAGCGTGGCCGGCACGTCGCCGGCGTCGCAGCGCGGCGCCGCGCATTCCCAATGGTGGTCACGCCGCACCAGCAGGCCGCGCGCGACGAGGCTGCGCACGATCTCCTCGACGAACAGCGGATTGCCGCCGGCGCGTGCGACCACCAGGTCGCGTACCGCCTGCAGCGTGGTGCCGGACGAGGCGCCCAGCAATTGGTCGGCGAGGGCGCGCGCGTCGGCATCGGCCAGCGGGGTCAGCTCGATCGTGATCGCGGCAGCGCTGCGCGGGGCATGCCACGCGCGGGCGTCGGGGCGCTGCGCGAACAGCAGCAGCAGCGGCTGGTCGGCGAGCTGATCGGCCAGCTCGCCCAGCAGGTCGATCGAGGCCGCATCGGCCCACTGCAGATCGTCGACGACGAGCACCAGCGGCTGCTGCGCAATGCGGCGTTCGAGCAGCGCGCGCGCGGCGAGCGTGATCTGGCGCTGCAGCTGCTCGGGTTCGATGTCGTGCGGCTTCTCTTCCTGTAGGCCGAGCAGGTAGTGCAGCACCGGCGTGATCGCATCGGCTTCGTCGGCACCGGCGCCCAGCGTGCGCAGACCCTGCTGCAACTTGCTGCGCGCGGTCGCCAGCGTGTCGTGCTCGTCGACCCGATAGGCCTCCCGGAACATCGTGCCGAAGGTCCCGTAGGTCGGCTCGCCGAGCGACGAGCAGGCGGTGCGCCGCACCGTGATGCCGGCGAGCGAGCCGTCCTGCTCGAGCCGCGCGAAGAACTCGGCGAGCAGCCGCGACTTGCCGGCGCCGGCCTCGCCGATCACGCGGACGACCTGCGCGCAGCCGCTGCGCATGCGCTCGACCGCATCGCGCAACTGCTCGAGCGCGGTCTCGCGGCCGACCAGCGGCGCACTCAGGCCGATGTCGGCAAGGCCACGCGCGGACCGCATCTCGTCGCGTGCCGCGATCAGCCGATGGACCGACAGCGGCTGCGCCTTGCCGCGCAGCGCCAGATCGCCGGCCGGCTCGAAGACGAAGCGGTGCTGCGCCAGCGCGCGGGTCGCCTCCGACACCAGCACCGTGCCCGGCTCGGCTGCCGACAGCAGCCGCGACGCGGTGTTCACCGTGTCGCCGGTGACCGCGTACGTGCCGCCGGCCGCGCTGCCGAGGCTGCCGGCCACCACCGGGCCGCTGTGCACGCCGATGTGCAGCGTGACCGCGCGGCCCAGGCGCGTGGCCCACTGCGCGTTGAGCTCGGCGATGTGCTCCAGCATCGCGAGCGCCGCCTGCAGCGCGCGCTCCGGGTCGTCCTCGTGCGCGCGCGGGGCGCCGAAGACGGCCATCACCGCATCGCCGACGAACTTCTCGGTGAAGCCGTCGAAGCGCGTCACCGCCCGCGCCATCGCCGCGAACAGCGCGTTCTGGAACAGGCGCACGGTCTCCGGGTCCAGCCGCTCGGCCAGCGACGTGAAGCCGGTCAGGTCGGCGAACAGCAGCGTGACCTGGCGTCTGTCCGCTTCGGGTTCGGGCTCGGCGGCCGCCGGCTTCTGCTGCGCCGCGCCGCAGCGCGGGCAGAACAGGAACGCGGCATCGCAGGCGAAGCCGCACGCGGCGCAAGGCCTGACGGCACTGGGCGTGGTGATCATCGCGTATCCCTGGCCGGATGTTATCCCGGCAGGTCACGCGGCCGCCATGCCCGATCTCAGCGCAACACGCTGGACATCGCGGACAACGCGTTCAGGCTGCGCACCGCGTCCTGCACAGTCGCGCAGGCGATCGCGATGGTCTCGGCATCCTCGCGCTGCACCTGCGGCCACAGCGCGAACACGTCGGCCAGCGCCGGGGTCTGGCACTGCACCCGCAACGTCGGGGCGGCGCCGGCCAGGCGCCATGGCGCGGCGGCGCGCGCTCCGTCCGAGACGAGACGGCGCACCGCATCGCGCGCCGTGGCTTCGATCAGCTCGCAGGCCGCAGCCGGCGACAGCGAACGGCCGCTGCGCGCGCCGTCGGACCACTTGACGACCGCGCAGGCCGCCTGCGGGAGCAATGAGCCGACCTCGGCGGCCATCACGTCGCAGCCGCTGGCCATCAGCACCGGCACGTCGAACTCGCCGGCGAGGGCCGCGTACAAGCCGACTTCGCCGAGCTCCAGCCCACCGAGCCAGACGCGTGCGAACGCGAAGCTGTTGGTCGTGTGCGCAAGCACGCCGCGGCTCTTGGCGCGCGAGTGCCATCCGATCATCAGCACGCCGTCCACGTCCTGGTCGACGCCGGCCATCATGCCGAGCTGCCGCGGCTTGCCCTGGATCAGTTGTGCGCGGGCATCGAGCTCGTCGGCGAGCAGGTTGCCGAAGTGCCCGTGCGAATCGTTGACCAGCACCGCGCCGGCGCCGCCGGCGAACGCGCCGCGGACCGCGGCGTCGGCTTCGCGCGTCATCCAGCGGCGAGCGCGTTCGTAGTCGGCGTTGCCGGCCTGGGTCTGCTCGGGGCGCCAGACGCCGGCGACACCTTCGATGTCCACGGCGATCAGGATCTTCGGGGACTTGTGGTGCATCGTCATCTTTCGTTCAGCAGCGCCTGCCAGTCGGGCGCGAGATCGGTGAGGGCGTGCCGGCGGCGGCCATCGCGGCCGGTCACGCCGGTCGCGGCGAACAGCGCGTGCAGGATGGCCTGCTCGGTCGCTTCCGCCGCGGCCTGGAAGAACGCGTCGAGCGCGTGCTCGTGCAGCAGCGCGACGGCCGGCATTGGCTCGGCGTCGCGTTGCGGCACGCGCCAGGCGGTCGAGAACGCGAGCGCGATGTCGCCGCTGCCGTGGCCGTAGTCGGAGCCGGTGCGCGCGAGGCCGGCGGCGGCGCGCCGGGCGACGCGCGTCAATTGCCGCGCATCGAGCGGGGCATCGGTGGCGAGCAGCACGATGATGGAGCCGCGCTCGGGGCCAGCGTCGCCCGACGCGATCCGCGCCTGCAGGGGCGCGGCCATGCGCCGCCCGGCGATGGTCAGTGCGTCAGGGCGGCCCTGGTTCGCCAGCACCAGCGCGCCGAGCCGGTGGTGCCGGCCCTGCCACGAGACGATGCGCGAGGCGCTGCCGATGCCGCCCTTCAAGCCGTGGCACGACATGCCGCGCCCCGCGCCCACGCTGCCCTGCGCGAACGCGACCGCGTCCTGCCGCTGCGCCTCGCGCGCCGCCGCGAGCGCCTGCACGACATGCGACTCCTGCAGCGCGAACGCCTGTGCATCGTGCAGCCAGCCGT
>DATCSE010000588.1:0-9088 GCA_036568605.1 Burkholderiaceae bacterium
GGCCTCACCGCCGCCGGCGAGCCGTTGGCCGATGCGCCGGTCAACACGGCCGACAACGCCACGCGACATGACCAGATCAATGACCGCAACTACGGCAACCTGTGGTTCTATTCGAACCCGATCTTCCTGAGCGTGAAGTAGGACCGCTGGAGAAGTCGGCCGCGCCGTCGTTCACGCCCGGCCGCGGACCATGTCGAGCAGACGACCCACGATGCGCTCGCCATCGGCCCGCAGGCCGTTGTGGGCGTACTCGTTGGTGACCCAGGCCCGCAGTCCACGAACGCCGCGCGCCGTCTCCTCGGCAAAGGATCGCTCCACATAGACGTCGTCGACGTACACGGTCGCGGCCACGGGGACCTCGTTGCGGGCGAGGCGGTCAGCGTCGTACAGGCGCGGCCATGGATGCTGCGCCAGAAGGTCCGCCGCCTCGCGATGCGCGCGCAGGCCCGAATAGTCGTCCCACATCCAAGGGAAGACGTGCTCGGCGCCGAGGAGGTCGCCGGTGATCGCATCCTCGGGTGCGAGGCGATGCGCCGACCAGCGGGTGGCACCGCCGTCGGCGTACGAGGACTCATGGAGCGTCGCGTAGATCGGATTGCGCTCCCAGGGCGACGCTGCCTGGGCGTCGTTGAGGAACGCCGCCGAGCCAACAGGCAGCTCGAGCAGGTGGTGGAGACGCTCGAACCCGGCGCTGTCGCCCAGCCACATCCCGACCTGCCGGAATCGACGCGACGTGAGGCGGTCACCGTTGGGCAGGCGGACGTCCTCCTCGTCGAGCCGGCGCAGGATCGCGCGCAGACGATCGAGGTCGCCCGGATAGCGGGCGTGGTAACGGTGATTCGCTTCGCGCACCCGTATCCACGTCGCCGCGTAGACCTCGTCGACGGGCCGATTCGTGATCGGCGCGAGGCCACCGGTGATCAGCACTTCCCGCAGGCCTTCAGGCGCCATCGACAAATAGGTGAGCGACGTGAATCCGCCGAAGCTCTGACCGAGCAGGCTCCAGCGATCGACGCCGAGTTCAACGCGGATCAGCTCGAGGTCGCGCACGATCGAGTCGGCGCGGAAGTGCGTGAGGTACTCGGCCTGGTCGGCGGGCGTTGCCCCTGGGAGGACCGGTCCGACAGGCGTGGAGCGCCCGGTGCCGCGCTGGTCCAGCAGCAGGACCCGGAAGTCGGCCAGGGCACGCGCCATCCATCCCGAAGGCGGGCTCGTCGGGCGTGCGGCCTCGAAGCCCGGGCCGCCCTGCAGGAACACGAGATACGGGCGATCGAGCCCGTCAGGGGCAGCCAATTCGCGCGTGAACACACTGATCGTGCCGCGCGACGGCTCTGCGTGAACCAAGGGAACCGCGTGCTCGCGTTCGGACAGGACTGCCCCGGGGATGCGGTAGGTCGTGCTCATGGCGTCACGATACACCGGCTCCTAGCCGCCAACCCAACGCTCCTCGGAAGCCTTCAAATGCGAGCGCATCGCCGTTTGAGCCGCCAACGGGTCGCGCGATTCGAGCGCCCGCAGGATCGCCTCGTGCTCTTTCAGCGCCAGCGTCCAGGTGCGCGCGTTCTCGGTGCGCGAACTGAGCTTGGCCGAGATCGGGCTGTGCCGGCTCTCGAACATCTCGCCGATCAGCCGCACCATCACGAGGTTGCCGCTCATCTCGGCGATCGCGAGATGAAACTGGCGGTCGTACTCGAGCGGCGAGCGATGGTTCGCGATTTCGCGGCGCATCGCGTCGACGATCTCGCGCAGTGTCGCGAGCCCGGCCTTGGTGGCATGTGCACACGCCAGCACCACCGCCGAGCCCTCCAGGGCCGAGCGCGCCTGCATCAGCTCCATCGGGCTGTCGCCGAGCGCGGCGGTGGTCTTGGCCACCCGCTCGGGCCGGCTGCTGACGTAGACGCCCGAGCCGCTGCGGATCTCGACGGTGCCCTCGATGTCCAGCGCGATCATCGCCTCGCGCAGCGAGGGCCGCGAGACACCGAGCTGCTGCGCGAGATCGCGTTCGGGCGGCAACCGCGTGCCCACGTCGAAGCCGCCTTGGCGGATCAGCTCGCGGATCTGGTCGGCAATGTGCTGATACAGGCGCCGGGGCTCGACCGGCTTGAGCTGAACCGTCATGGGAGAAAACTCCGCGCGGAATTGGCCTGACCATCATAAGCGCCGCGATCGCTGGGAAGGCACGCGCTTCACCGCGCGAGCTGCGGGATTGTCCTAGCACGGCCATCCCTTTTGGTAAGGCCAAATACCCACGATTGGTCGGGTGGCATGACCAACATGGTCTGACCAAGGGGCCGGCCCGGCCCCCTGCCCGCTCGACCGTCTGACGTGATCCGCCCATTCCGGAGAGTCGCGTGTCCGCTGCGTCCACCGCCATCTCGAACGTCGTGCCGATCACCTCGCCAGGGGTCGGCGAGCCGTTGCTGCGGCTCGACGGCATCGGCAAGCGCTTCGCCGGCGTGACGGCGCTTTCGGGTGTGAGCTTCGAACTGCGCCGCGGCGAAGTGCACGCACTGGTCGGCGAGAACGGCGCCGGCAAGTCGACGCTGATGAAAGTGATGAGCGGGCAGCTGCAGCCCGACGAAGGCCGGATCGTCCGCCGGGGCGTCGAAACGCGTTTCGCGTCGACACGGGAAGCCGAGGCGGCCGGCATTGCGATGATCCACCAGGAGCTGAACCTGGTGCCGCACCTGTCGGTGGCCGAGAACATCTTCCTGGCCCGCGAGCCGCGGCGCGGCCTGTTCGTCGATCGCACCGCCTTGCACGCGGGTGCGCGCCGCTGCCTCGAACGACTGGGCGTCGCGATCGACACCCGCGCGATCGTCCGCGGCCTGGCGGTCGCGCAGCGCCAGATGGTCGAGATCGCAAAGGCACTGTCGATCGACGCCGAGGTGCTGATCATGGACGAGCCCACCTCGTCGCTCACCGAGGCCGAGACGGGCCACCTGTTTCGTGTGATCGACGAGCTGCGGCGCGCCGGCGTCGCGATCGTCTACATCTCGCACCGGCTCGACGAGATGGCGCGCATCGTCGACCGCGTCACGGTGCTGCGCGACGGGCGCCACGTCAGCACCGAACCATTCGCGGCGACCAGCATCGAGCGCATCGTCGAGCGGATGGTCGGCCGCTCGCTCGACGAGAAGTTCCCGCCGCGCACATCACGGCCGAGTTCCGACGTGGTGCTTGCGGTCGACAAGCTCTCGCGCCGGGGCGCGTTCGACGACGTGAGCTTCGAGTTGCGCCGCGGCGAGATCCTCGGCTTCGCCGGCCTGATCGGCGCCGGCCGCACGGAGGTCGCGCGGGCCGTCTTCGGCGCCGATGCTCTCGATGCGGGCACGGTCCGGCTGGGTGGCCACGGCCAGGCAGCACTGCGCATCCGCGATCCGCGCGATGCGATCCGCCACGGCATCGCGTACCTGTCCGAGGACCGCAAGGCGCACGGCCTCGCGCTCGACATGACGGTCGCCCAGAACATCAGCATGGCGCATCCGCGTGCCGTCGCGGGCCGCCTCGGTTTCATCCGCTTCGGCGACGAGGACGCGGTCGCGCGCCGCTACATCGAGTCGCTCGCGATCCGCACGCCGTCGGCGCGCCAGGTCGTGCGGCTGCTGTCCGGCGGCAACCAGCAGAAGATCGTGATCGCGAAATGGCTGTTCCGCGAATCGCGCGTGCTGTTCTTCGACGAACCGACGCGCGGCATCGACGTCGGCGCCAAGTTCGCGATCTACCAGCTGCTGGACGCACTGGCCGCGCAGGGCATAGGCGTCGTGCTGATCAGCTCGGAGCTGCCCGAGATCCTCGGCATGACCGACCGCGTCGCCGTGTTCCACGCCGGGCGCATCGCCGCGATGCTCGACACGCGCTCGACCACACAGGAAGAGATCATGCATTTCGCCTCCGGCCGCCGCGACGCGGCGCAAGAGTTCGCATCATGAGCACGCCGGCCTCCGACGTCTCGAACGAGCGCGCCGCCGCGACCGTGGCGCGCCGCCCAGCAACCCCCGATCATGCGGTCGATCCCATGACCGACCGCCGGAAGGACCTGTTCCAGAAGTTCGCCGCCCTCGGGAGCCTGCTGGGGCTGACGCTCGTCTTCTCGTTCGTCAGCGACGCGTTCTTCTCGCTGGGCAACGGCATGACCGTCGCGCTGCAAGTCACGTCGATCGCGTACCTCGGCATAGGCGCGACCTGCGTGATCATCACCGGCGGCATCGACCTGTCGGTCGGCGCGATCCTCGCGTTGTCGGGCGTCGTCGCGGCGATGGCGGTGAAGGCCGGCGCGCCGGTGCCGCTGGGCATGGCGGCCGGGCTCGCGGTCGGCGTGGCGTGCGGACTCGTCAACGGCCTGTGCGTGACGGTGCTGCGGCTGCCGCCGTTCATCGCGACGCTGGGGATGATGCTGGTCGCGCGCGGCGTCGCCTTGCAGATCACCGATGCGAAGGCGATCGGCGGCCTCGGCGAGAGCTTCGCCGAACTCGGCAACGGCTCGCTGTGGCGCATCGTGAAGGTCGGCGCGGACGGATTCCCCGACGTCGTGTTCCCCGGCATCCCGTATCCGGTGCTGCTGATGGTCGTGCTCGCGATCGCGGTCGCGGTGCTGCTGAACCGCACGACGCTCGGGCGGCATCTGTACGCGGTCGGCTCCAACGGGGAGGCGGCGCGCCTGTCCGGCGTCGACGTGCGCGGCGTCACGTTGTTCGCCTATGTGCTGTCGGGCTTGCTCGCCGCGCTCGCCGGCTGCGTGCTGATGTCGCGGCTGGTGACGGCGCAACCGAGCGAGGGCCTGATGTACGAACTCGACGCGATCGCCGCCGCCGTGATCGGCGGCACCTCGCTGTCGGGCGGCGTCGGCACGATCTCGGGCACCGTGATCGGCGCGTTCGTGATCGGCATCCTTCGCAACGGCCTGAACATGGGCGGGGTCTCCGCCTTTGTCCAGCAGATCATCATCGGCCTGGTGATCCTGCTCACCGTGTGGATCGACCAGATGCGGCATCGACGATGAACCCGCGCCGGCCGGGATGGCCGGCAACTCCGCCACAAGAGACGACCCTTGCATACCGAGAGGAGACTCACATGAAGACGACGTATACGAGCATGCTGCTCGCCGGCGCGCTGGCCCTGGCCTCGTTCGCGGCGCCGGCCGCCGACAAGGAGATCGCGGTGATCGTGAAGACCGCGAACTCCGACTTCTGGCAGAACGTGAAGAAGGGCGCCGAGAACGCGGCGTCGGGCTTGAAGGGCTACACCGCGACCTTCCAGGGCGCCGCGTCGGATACCGACCTCGCCGGCCAGGTCGCGCTGGTCGAGAACGCGGTCAACCGCAAGGTCGCCGGCATCGTGCTCGCGCCGTCCGACCCCGATGCGCTGATCCCCGCGATGAAGAAGGCCTGGGAGGCCAAGATCCCGGTGATCCTGATCGACTCGGCCGCGGCCGAGTCGGGCAAGCCGTATTACCAATCGTTCCTCGCCACCGACAACCAGAAGGCCGGCGAGCTGTGCGCCAAGGCGCTGATCGACAAGGTCGGCACGACGGGCAAGATCGCGATCATGTCGTACACCGCTGGCTCGGGCTCCGAGATCGGCCGTGTCGGCGGGTTCCGCAAGTACATCGAGAGCCATTCGAAGCTGCAGATCGTCGGCCCGTTCTATTCGAACTCGCAGATGGGCACCGCGCTGAACCAGACGACGGATGTGCTCGCCGCGAATAGCGACCTGAAGGGCATTTTCGGCGCCAACGAACCGACCGCCATCGGCATGGGTCGCGCGCTGGTCCAAGCGGGCAAGGCGGGCAAGGTCGCGGCGATCGGCTTCGACGGCAACGGCGACCTGCAGGGTTTCGTCAAGGACGGCACCATCGAGGCGATTGCAGTGCAGAGCGCCTACCAGATGGGCAATCTCGGCGTGAAGACCGCGGTCGACGTGTCGCAGGGCAAGACCGTGCCGAAGTTTCTCGACACGGGCGTCGTGATGGTGACGAAGAAGAACATCGACAGCGCCGAGGCGAAGAACGTCTTGTACTGAACGTCGCCGTCCAACCCCAGGTGAAACGAACGCGATGCTGACCGTGATCTGCGAAACCCCAGGCGCGCTGGTGGCCGAACAGCGCGCGATGCCCGCGCGCGGCGACGGCGAGGTGTGCGTGCGCGTGCGCCGCGTCGGCGTGTGCGGCACCGATCTGCACATCTTCAGCGGCGATCAGCCGTACCTGAAGTACCCGCGCGTGATGGGGCACGAGCTGTCGGGCACCGTCGAAGAGGCACCGCCCGGCAGTGCGCTCGTGCCTGGGGACGCGGTGTTCGTGATGCCGTACCTCTCGTGCGGTCGTTGCGTCGCCTGCCGGCAGGGCAAGACCAATGCCTGCGTGAACATCCAGGTGCTGGGCGTGCATCGCGACGGCGCGTTCACCGAGTACCTCAACGTGCCCGAGGCGTTCGTGCACAAGGCCGACGGCGTCACGCTCGACCAGGCGGCGATGGTCGAGTTTCTCGCGATCGGCGCGCACGCGGTGCGCCGCGCCGGCGTGAAAGCCGGCGAACGCGTGCTGGTCAGCGGGACCGGCCCGATCGGGATGGCGGCCGCGCTGTTCGCCGCGCTGCGCGGCGCGAACGTGACGACGCTGGACACGCGCCGCGAACGTGTCGATTTCTGCCTGCGTCACCTCGGCGTGCATGCGGGTGTCGTGGTCGGGCCCGACGACGAAGCCGAGCTGGCGCGGCTGAGCGACGGTGAATTCTTCGATGCGGTGTTCGACGCGACCGGCAACGCGCGCGCGATGGAGCGAGGCTTCCGCTTCATCGCGCATGGGGGCCGCTACGTACTCGTCTCGATCGTGCCCGGCGACATCACGTTCTCCGACCCCGAGTTCCACAAGCGCGAAGCGACGCTGCTGAGCAGCCGCAATGCCACGCTGGAAGATTTCGAGACCGTGCTCGCCGCGATGCGGGCAGGCCTGGTGCCGGACGCCGCGATGAACACGCACCGCCTGCCGTTGGCGCGAGTGCCGGCCGAGTTCGCGACGCTGCTCGATCCGGCGCAGCGTGTCGTCAAGGCGATCGTGGAATGCTGAACCGAACGCGCCGTCCAGCAGCGTCGACGTTGGCCTCAGTGTTGCCTGATGCAGGCAATGTCGAAGGCCCGGCCGGCGCCGCGCGAAGTGCATTCAGCACCGGCGCCAGCGCGGACTGGACGCGATCCAGCTGCGCTTCGATCTCCCGATCCGGCGCATTCTGAGCGCAGGCAGCCTCCAGGTCGGCCGCCGTCGCGCTCAGGACGCTGGCGCCCAGGATGGCGGCCTCGGACTTGAGGTCGTGCGCCATGCGCCGCGCCGTGACCGGGTCGCCGGCCGCGGCTCGAAACCGAGCCACGAAGTGGCGGCTGTGCTCGGCAAACATCGCCAGCAGTCGACCATGGAGCGCACTGCCCGGCTCCACCCCGCCCTCTTTCATCGCGGCTTCGTCGAACGGTCCGCTGGCAGCCTCTGCGGCGCTGGCCGGACCTATCCAGCGCGCCAACGTGCCGAACAGCTGAGCCGGTCTGACGGGCTTCGCGACATGGTCGTTCATGCCCGCCGCCAGCGCCTTGTCGCGATCTCCGACCATCGCGTTGGCCGTCATCGCGATCACCGGCAGTTGCGCCCAGCGCACGTCCTGGCGCAGCCGCCGCGTGGTCTCGTAGCCATCGAGTTCCGGCATCTGGCAGTCCATCAGAACACCGTCGAAATCCTGCCACCCCAGCATCTCCAGTGCGCGCACGCCGTTATCCGCGACCACGACCTCGATGCCGGCACGGCGCAGCAGTTCGCAGGCCAGTTCCTGATTGACCGGGTTGTCCTCGACCAGCAGCAAGCGAGCGCCAGCCAGCGACTGCCGCTGGCGCGCCAGGACCGCATCCTCGCCTTCGACCGTCGCCGAGCCAGGGCGATCCGGCAGCAGCGCTTCCAGGCAGGCGTCGAGCAAGGTGGAGGGCGTGACCGGCTTGGCCAGCATCGCGGCCGCCGGTGCCGATGCGTCGGTCATGTGCCGCCGTGCTTCGTCGCGGCTGAAGGCGGTGACCATCAGCACCGCCGGCGGCTGGTGGTGCAGCCTCATCTCGGCCAGCCGGCGCGTCACCTCCACGCCGTCCATGCCAGGCATCCTCCAGTCCAGCAGCACGAGGTCGAAGGAACGGTCGGCGCGATCGGCCGCGCTGATGGTCGTCAATGCGGTGCGGCCGTCGACTGCAGTCTCGGCGATCAACGACATCGCGCGCGCCATGTCCGCCATCTGCTCGCGTGCGCATTCGTTGTCGTCCACGACGAGGACCCGCAGCCCGTGCAGTTGCTCGAATCCGCCTTGCGCGCCCGCGGCGACTTCGGGCAGGCCGAATGGGACGTTGAAGCTGAAGCGGCTGCCGCGGCCGGGCTCGCTGTCCACGCTGATCTCGCCACCCATCAGCTGAACCAGCCGGCGGCTGATGGCCAGGCCCAGGCCCGTGCCCCCGAAGCGCCGGGTGGTGGAGCTGTCGGCTTGCGTGAACGGCTGGAACAGGCGGGCGATCTCCTCGGCTGTCAGCCCGATACCGGTGTCGCGCACCTCGAAGGTCAGTCGAATCGCGCTGTCCTCGCGCGCCGACTGGGAAACCGAGACGATCACCTCGCCACGCTCGGTGAACTTGATCGCATTGCTGGTCAGATTCAGCAGCACTTGACCGAGACGTGTCGGGTCGCCCAGCAGCCGGCGCGGCAGTCGCGGCGGCAGCGCGTAGACCAGCTCGACACCTTTTTCCTCGGCGTTCAGTCCGCTCACGGCGGCCAGCCGATCCAGGACTTCGTCGAGGTCGAACTCGACGCACTCCATCTCGAGATGGCCGGCCTCGATCTTGGAGAGGTCCAGGATGTCGTTCAGGATCGCCAGCAACGACTCGGCGGCGCGTTGCACGTGGCGCACGTAGCGGGCTTGCGTGTCGTTCAAACCGCTTTGCAGCGCCAGCTGCGACATGCCGAGGATGGCGTTCATCGGCGTGCGGATCTCGTGGCTCATGTTGGCCAGGAAGCGGCTCTTGCCTTCGTTGGCCGCCTCCGCGCGCTCCTTGGCGACGCGCAGTTCCTGCA
>DATCSE010000589.1:0-6107 GCA_036568605.1 Burkholderiaceae bacterium
GCGACACAAGAAATCGATACCCAACCGCAGCTACCGCATCGCCGACCAGATCCAGCGCGACGTGGCCGAGTTGATCCGCGAGTTGAAGGACCCGCGGGTCGGCATGGTCACGATCAACGCGGTCGAGGTCACGCCCGACTACGCGCATGCGACCGTGCTGTTCTCGCTGCTGGTCGGCGACCCGCAGGAATGCGAGGCGGCGCTGAACGAGGCGGCGGGCTACGTGCGCAACAGCCTGTTCAAGCGGCTGCAGATCCACACGGTGCCGACGCTGCATTTCAAGTTCGACCGCACGACCGAGCGGGCTGCCGAGCTGAATGCGCTGATCGCGCAGGCGAATGCGACGCGCGCGAAGGACGATTGATCGTCATGAGCAGCACCCGTATGCCCGAGTCCGCTCGCGCTGAGCCTGTCGAAGCGCGCGCGCACCGCGATGCCGTGGGAGAGGGCTTCGACAAGCTCAGCCCGAACGGGGATCGGGTGAGGAGCCCGAACGGGGATCGGGTGAGGGCTCGTGCACGTATCCCGAAGCGCCCTGTGCACGGCGTGCTGCTGCTCGACAAGCCGCTGGGCCTGTCGAGCAACGATGCGCTGCAGAAGGCCAAGCGCCTGTATCGCGCCGAGAAGGCGGGCCACACCGGCACGCTGGACCCGCTCGCGACCGGCCTGCTGCCGCTGTGCTTCGGCGCGGCGACCAAGTTCTCGCAGGTCAGCCTGGAGGCCGACAAGACCTATCGCGCGACGCTGCAGCTCGGCGTCACGACGACGACCGGCGATGCCGAAGGCGAGGTGACCGAACGCCGCGCCGTCGACGCCATGACGCGCGATCGCTTCGAAGCCGCCTGCGCGCGCTTCCTCGGCGCCATCGACCAGGTGCCGCCCATGCATTCGGCGCTCAAGCATGCCGGCAAGGCGCTGTACGAATACGCGCGCGCCGGCACCGCGATCGAGCGCGAGCCCCGCCGCGTGACGATTCATCGCATCGACATCGTCGCCGGCGAGGATGCGCTCTGGACGATAGACGTGCGTTGCAGCAAGGGAACCTACATCCGGACGCTGGCCGAAGACATCGGCCGCGCGCTCGGCTGCGGTGCGCATCTGGCCGGGCTGCGCCGCACCGGTTGCGGACCGTTGACGCTGGACCGCGCGGTCACGCTCGAACAGCTGACCGAGATGAGCGAAGCGCAGCGCGACGCGGCCCTGCTGGCCGTCGACGCGCTGGTGGCCGACTGGCCCGAGGTGCGGCTGGGCACCGACGACGCGGGGCGCTTCCTCAGCGGCGTGCGGCGCCGCCTTCCGCTCGCGGACGCCCCGTGCGTGCGCGTGTACGGGCCGCAGCCCCGCGCATTCCTCGGCGGCGGCCGTATCGCCGCCGGCGAGCTGATTTCCACCCGGCTGCTGAGCCCGATCGAGGTGCAAGGCCTGCTCGATGCCTGACGCCTGATGCCTGACAGAACACGACCTTCACGAAGACCATGACCCGACAGATCCGCAACATCGCCATCATCGCCCACGTCGACCACGGCAAGACCACGCTCGTGGACCAATTGCTGCGCCAGAGCGGCACCTTCCGAGAGAACGAGAAGGTCGCCGAGCGCGTGATGGACAGCAACGACCTCGAAAAGGAACGCGGCATCACGATCCTCGCGAAGAACTGCGCGGTCGAGTGGAAGGGCACGCACGTCAACATCGTCGACACGCCGGGGCACGCCGACTTCGGCGGCGAAGTCGAGCGCGTGCTGTCGATGGTCGATTCGGTGCTGCTGCTGGTCGACGCGGTCGAAGGGCCGATGCCGCAGACCCGCTTCGTCACGAAGAAGGCGCTGGCGCTGGGCCTGAAGCCCATCGTCGTCGTCAACAAGGTCGACCGCCCCGGCGCCAGGCCCGACTACGTGATCAACGCGACCTTCGACCTGTTCGACAAGCTCGGCGCGAGCGAGCAGCAGCTCGACTTCCCGGTGATCTACGCGTCGGGCCTGAACGGCTGGGCCACGCTCGAACAGGGTGCCGTCGGCAAGGACCTGGCGCCGCTGTTCGACGCGATCCTGCAGCACGTGCCGGCGCACGAGGGCTCGCCCGAGGATCCGCTGCAGCTGCAGATCTGCTCGCTGGACTACTCGAGCTACGTCGGCCGCATCGGCATCGGCCGCGTGAACCAGGGCACGCTGAAGCCGATGCAGAACGTCGCGGTCTATGCCGGCCCCGACGCCGCGCCGGTCAACGCGCGCGTCAACCAGGTGCTGAAGTTCGAAGGCCTGGAGCGCAAGCAGGCGACCGAAGCCGGCCCCGGCGACATCGTGCTGATCAACGGCATCGAAGACATCGGCATCGGCGTGACGCTCACCGACATCGAGCGCCCGGCGCCGCTGCCGATGCTGAAGGTCGACGAGCCGACGCTGACGATGAACTTCTGCGTCAACAACTCGCCGCTGGCCGGCCGCGAAGGCAAGTTCGTCACCAGCCGACAGATCTGGGACCGGCTGCAGCGCGAGCTGCAGAGCAACGTCGCGCTGCGCGTGAAGGCCACCGACGAGGACGGCATCTTCGAGGTCTCGGGCCGCGGCGAGCTGCACCTGACCATCCTGCTCGAGAACATGCGCCGCGAGGGCTACGAGCTCGCGGTCAGCAAGCCGCGCGTGGTGTTGAAGGAAGACGGCGACCAGAAGCTCGAGCCTATGGAAATGGTCACCGCCGACGTCGAGGACCAGCACCAGGGCGCCGTGATGCAGGCGCTGGGCGAGCGCAAGGGCGAGCTGGTCAACATGGAGCCCGACGGCATGGGCCGCGTGCGGCTGGACTACAAGATCCCGGCGCGCGGGCTGATCGGCTTCCAGAACGAGTTCCTGAACCTGACCCGCGGCACCGGGCTGATCAGCAACATCTTCGACAGCTACGAGCCGTACAAGGGCGAGATCGAAGGCCGCAAGAACGGCGTGCTGATCAGCCAGGACGACGGCGAGGCCGTCACCTATGCGCTGGGCAAGCTCGACGATCGCGGCCGCATGTTCGTCAAGGCCGGCGACCCGCTGTACGAGGGCATGGTGATCGGCATCCACTCGCGCGACAACGATCTGGTCGTGAACCCGGTCCGTGCAAAGCAGCTGACCAACTTCCGCGTCAGCGGCAAGGAAGACGCGATCAAGATCACGCCGCCCATCATCCTGACGCTGGAGTACGCGGTCGAGTTCATCGCCGACGACGAGCTGGTCGAGATCACGCCGAAGTCGATCCGCATCCGTAAGCGCCACCTGAAGGAGCACGAGCGCAAGCGCGCGTCGCGCGACCTGGGCATGTGACCCACCCCCGTAGCGGCTTCGCCGCTCCCCAAGGGGAACCGGTCACCCTGAGGTAGCGGACCGGCGGAGCCGGATCCGCGGCGTCCGCTTGGTTGCGTTGGGTTCGACGTTGCGCCTGATCAGCGCCGTGACCGGCGTCGCGTGTCGGCGGGCGGCCCGTCGCTGTCGCCCGGCAGCAGCTCGGGCATGCGCAGGCGCTGCAGCGCCTCGGGTGCGACGCCCTTGAGGCGTGCGAGCACCATCTCGGCGAGCGCTTCGCCGACCTGCGCCGTGGTCGGCTGCTCGATCGAGGTGACCGGGCTGCGGAGCACGGAGTCGGGCCCGACGCCGTCGTAGACGATCATCGACAGGTCGCGGCCCAGCACGCGGCCGGCATGCAGCGCCGCATGCACCGCGCCGGCACCGGCCAGGTGGTTGTCGACCAGCACCGCGGTGGGCGGCTCGGGCAGCGCCAGCAGGGCCTGCATCGCGGCATAACCGGAGCGCCGGTCGAGCGCGACCCGCTGCACCGTCTGCGGCGCGAGCGGAAGCTTCGCGGCGCGCAGCGCCTTGACGAAACCGTCGTAGCGCTGCGCTGCGAAGTTGTAGGCCGGCGAGGCGCCCAGGTAGCCGAACGCACGATGCCCGAGGCCGATCAGCCGTTCGGTGGCCATGCGCGCGCCGGCGACGTTGTCGAAATCCAGCCAGGCGTACGGCGCGGTGAAGTTCTTGCTGCGACCATACGCGACGAACGGGACCTGGCTCGCATGCAGCAGCGCCAGGCGCTCGTCGTCCACCCGCGTGCGCGGGACGACGAACGCGTCGACGCGGCGCGCCGCGATCGTGCGCCGGTAGGTGGTCAGCTCGTCGTTTGCGCTAGCGGAGATGATCAGCAGGCTCAGGCCCATGTCGGCGAGGCGCTGGCTCATCGCATGAGCCACCTCCAGGAACAGCAGGTCGCCGAGGTCGCCCGGCGTCATCGGAAACACGATGCCCACTGCATCGGCGCGCCCGAGCGCGAGGCCGCGTGCCCGCGCGTCGGGGTGATAGCCATGGCGTGCGGCAGCCTCGCGGACGAGCGTGCGCGTGCCCTCGGCCACCTCGGGATAGCCGTTCAGGGCACGGCTCACGGTCGTCAGCGACAGGCCCAGCTCTTCTGCGATCTTCTTCAGCGACATGACTCGCTGCGCCAGGCGGCGCTCGCGTGTGTTGACGAGTGTTGACGTTCTCCGGATGGGTGCGGCTCGCGCGCGCGGACTATGCCATAGCGGCCTCGCGGCCCGCGCTGAGTCGGCGGCAAGCCACAGCCCCGGGAAAGTACGAGTCGCCGACATAGGGGTCGTCGATACACTCCAAAGCGCTTTGAAACACGTCTTTCGAGCGAATATCAAAGCGTTTAGAACAGGAGGTGTACACCTCCTGATAACGCCAATAACCCGTGCGGGGAGACAAGATGAGATCCTTCAACCTGACAGCCACTGCGGCAGTCGCGGTACTGAGTTGCGTCGCTTTGCAGGCCCAGGCCGGCGTGACCGTCACGATTGCCTGCGGCACCGTCGGGCAAGACTTCGAGTTCTGCAAGAAGTCGGCCGACGAGTGGAGCGCGAAGACCGGCAACACTGTGAAGCACCTGACCGTGCCGCAAGGCACGTCGGACATCCTCGGCCTGTTCCGCCAGATGTTCGCGGCGAAGTCCACCGACCTCGACGTGCTGAACGTCGACGTGGTCTGGCCCGGCATCATCAAGGACCACCTGGTCGACCTGAAGCCGTACACCAAGGGCGCCGAGAAGGATCACTTCCCGGCGATCATCGCGAACAACACGGTGAACGGGAAGCTGGTCGCGATGCCGTGGTTCACCGATGCCGGCGTGCTGTACTACCGCAAGGACCTGCTCGAGAAGTACGGCGAGAAGCCGCCCACCACGTGGGACCAGTTGACCGCCACCGCGAAGAAGGTGATGGAGGCCGAGCGCAAGGCCGGCAACGGCGAGATGCAGGGCTTCGTGTTCCAGGCCAAGGCCTACGAAGGCCTGACCTGCGACGCGATCGAATGGGTCTCCAGCTATGGCGGCGGCTCGATCGTCGACAGCAGCGGCAAGATCACGATCAACAACCCGCAGGCTGCGAAGGCGCTGACCACGGCGGCCGGCTGGATCGGCACGATCGCCCCCAAGGGCGTGCTGAACTACGGCGAGGAAGACGCGCGTGGCGTGTTCCAGAAGGGCAACGCGGTCTTCATGCGCAACTGGCCGTACGCCTGGTCGCTGAGCCAGGGCGCCGACAGCCCGGTCAAGGGCAAGGTCGGCGTCGTCGCGCTGCCGCACGGTGACGGCGGCAAGTCGTCGGCCGCGCTGGGCGGCTGGCAACTCGCGGTCAACAAGTACTCGAAGAACCAGAAGGAAGCGGCCGACCTGGTGATGTATCTCACCAGCAAGGAGGTGCAGAAGGATCGTGCGGTTCGCGGCTCGTACAACCCGACGATCCCGGCGCTCTACAAGGACCCGGACGTGCTCAAGGCCAACCCGTTCTTCGGCGATCTGTACGAAACCTTCGTCGGCGCGGTGCCGCGCCCGGCCACCGTGACCGGGGCGAAGTACAACGAAGTCTCCGCCGCGTTCTGGAACGCGACCCACGACGTGCTGTCCGGCACCGCGAAGGCCGACGAGAGCCTGAAGAAGCTCGAGAGCAAGATCGAGTCGATCCGGCGCGGCCCCGAGTGGCGTTGACGCGGCGCCGCTGACGCGGCGGCGGCCAGGCGGCTGCCGTCGCGCCGGCGGGTTGCGCGCCGCTCGCGGCGCGGACTTCTCAGCCACGGAGTCTGTCATGGGAC
>DATCSE010000590.1:0-15567 GCA_036568605.1 Burkholderiaceae bacterium
ACCCAGTCCTTGCAGCCCAGGCCGACGGCCAGCGCGACCGCGAACACCAGGCCGCCCAACACGATCAGGAAGCTGTCGCGCACGATGGGCCCGCCGATGTTGACCTGGTCGAGCGCGATCAGCACGACGACGGCGAGGATCGTGTAGCGCGCGAGCCGCCCCAGCACATCGCCTTCAGGGAGGCCGATGTTGCGCGTGTAGGTGGTGACCGCGGTCCCGATGAAACGGGCGAAGTAGCTGCCGAATGCGAGCACGATCAACGCAACGAACACGTTCGGCACGAACAGCACCACGCGGTGCAGCAGGTCGGTGATGTAGGTGAGGCCGAGGCCGTTGCAGGCGATGATCAGCGCGGCCAGGATCACCAGCCAATACACCAGCAGCCCGAAGATCCCGCTGGTGTCGCCCTGGAGGCCGCCCTGGCGCAGGAAGCTGTCCATGCCGGAGCGCTCGGTCAGCACATGGAAGTTGATCGTTCGCAGCGCCTTGACCACCGCGAAGCGCGCGAGCTTCGCGATCAGCCAGCCGCCGATCAGCACGACCACCGCGAGCACCAGCCGCGGCAGGAAGGCACCCACCTCCGACAGGAGCGCGCGCACCGGCTCGAAGAACATGTCGACGCTTTGCATGCCCGCAACTCCTCGGTAATTCAGCCCGCGCCGCCGCCGTCGCCGAGCAGCGTCTTGATCCCTTGCAGCGGCACGCCCACCCAATCGGGCCGGTTGCCAAGCTCGTAGCGCAGTTCGTAAAGCGCCTTCTCGAGCTCGAACAGGCCGAGCAGGCCGGCGCCGCGGCTCTCCGCGGCCGGCCCGATCACGACGTCCAATGGCGTGCCCTGCACCGCCCGGCGGTAGCCGGCCAGGAAGGCGCTGCGCACCTGCGCCTCCCAGGCCTGCGCATGCGGGTTCAGGCGATCGAGCTCGTCGCTGTTGTGCGCGACGCGGCGCAGCGCGCTCCAGCGTGCGTAGTCGAACGAGCGCAGCATGCCCGCGACATCGCGCAGCGCCGAGCCTTTCGCGCGCCGTTCCTCGAAGGTGCGCGCCGGCTCGCCTTCGAAGTCGATGATCACGAAGTCGTTGCGCGTGACCAGCACCTGACCGAGGTGGAAGTCACCATGGTGGCGGATCTTCAGGCCGCCCTCGCCCACGTCGGCCAGCGCCTCCAGGCGCGCCACCACGCGCTCCTGCTGCTGCAGCAGCGCATGGGCCTCGTCGCGCGACGCATCGGCGATCTGGTCGACCCGCGACTGCAGCAGCGCGAAGCTCGCCCGCGCCTCGTCCAGCGCCCGCTCGCGCAGCGCGGCCAGATCGCCCGAACCCAGCGGCTCGGGGTCGAACGCGGTATCGCCGGTCGCCCGCGCCAGCGCGACATGCAGCTCGGCGGTACGCGCGCCCAGCGTCTGCATCAGCGCCAGATAGGCGCCATGGACGTCGGGCGGCACGGTCTCGGACGCAGTGCGCAGCGGCTCGAGGAAACGCTGCAGGTAGTCCAGCGTGTACGACCAGCCGTCGCCCTGGTTCGCGACGTAGGCCTGCACCAGCGCGAGCGTCACGACGACGCCGTTGGCCGAGGTGTACTCGAGCGCCCCGGCGATCGGCACGCAATGCGGGTAGCGGACCACGTCGGTCAGGTGTCGGCCGACCTCCAGCTCCGGGTTCACGCCGGCGCGCAGCCGCCGGTAGCCTTTCAGGAACAGCTTCTCGCCCAGCATCACGATGGTGTTGCTGCTCTGCGCGAGCGGCCGCGAGACCGGCAGCGCGGCGACCTCGGCATCGGAACCCGCCACGTCGGGATACGCTGCCGTCGGCTTGAAGTGGAACTGCCCCGTGGCGCCCGGCAGCTCGCGCCCCGAACCGACGGCCCGCACGATCGCGCGGCAGAACGCCTCGTCCGCGAACGCATCGCCCATCACGCCGACGTTCGCCTGCTGGCGCACGCGCGCCAGTGCGGCCTGCGTCAGGTTCTTCAGGCGCTCCTCGTCCTGATCCTCCCAGGCCAGCGCGAGCGGCACGAAGTACCCGGAGCGCTCGCTCGGCCCTTCGACATCGACCAGCGGCATCAGCCAGCTGTGCTCGCCCTGCTCCCACTGCGCGTAGTCGGCCAGGCGCGCTCGCGTGATCGCCGTGCCCTTGCTCGCGTACCAGCGCTGCGCCTCGAGGTAGCGCGGCAATGCGGCGGTCTCGAACTGCAGCCTCAGGCGCTCGGCCAGGCCGATGCGCCATGGCATCACGCGCTCGCGGAACAGGCTGGTCCAGCCGTCGAACAGCACCAGCACCGGCTGCTCCTCGAGCGCGGTGCGCTCCTCGTGCCAGCGCGGCGGCTCGGCGTCGACGGTCAGGCGGAACCAGTAGAAGCCGTAGCCCGGCAGCGTCAGCAGGTACGGCAGCTCGCCGATCGGCGGGAACGCGGTGCGTCCCAGCATCTCGACCGGCACGCGACCTTTGAAGCGCGCGAGATCCAGCTCGACCGGCTGGGCCGAGCGGCTCAGGTTGCAGACGCACAGGATGCTGTCGTCGCCGTATTCGCGCAGGTAGGCGAGGATCTTGCGGTTGCCCGGCGACAGGAAGTGCCGCTCGCCGCGACCGAACGCGTGGCTGCTCTGGCGCACCGTCAGCATGCGCCTGGTCCAGCTCAGCAGCGAGCTCGGGTCGCGCGACTGGGCCTCGACGTTCAGCGCCTCGTAGCCGTACATCGGGTCCATGATGGGCGGCAGGTACAGGCGCTGCGGGTCGGCGCGCGAGAAGCCGGCGTTGCGGTCGGGGCTCCACTGCATCGGCGTGCGCACGCCGTTGCGGTCGCCGACGAAGACGTTGTCGCCCATGCCGATCTCGTCGCCGTAGTAGATGATGGGCGAGCCCGGCATCGACAGCAGCAGGCTGTTCATCAGCTTGACCCGGTCGGGGTCGTTCTCCATCAGCGGCGCGAGGCGCCGGCGGATGCCGAGGTTGATGCGGGCGCGCGGGTCGACCGCATAGGTGCGGTACATGTAGTCGCGCTCGCGGCTGGTCACCATCTCGAGCGTCAGCTCGTCGTGGTTGCGCAGGAAGATCGCCCACTGGCAGGCCTCGGGGATCTCCGGCGTCTGCGCCATGATCTCGACGATGGGGTAGCGATCCTCCTGCGCGATCGCCATGTACATGCGCGGCATCAGCGGGAAGTGATACGCCATGTGGCATTCGTCGCCGTCGCCGAAGTACTCGCGCACGTCCTCGGGCCACATGTTGGCCTCGGCGAGCAGGAAGCGGCCGTGGTAGCTCGCGTCGATCGCGGCGCGCAGCTTCTTGATCACCGCGTGCGTCTCGGGCAGGTTCTCGCAGCTCGTGCCGTCGCGCTCGACCAGGTACGGGATCGCATCGAGCCGGAAGCCGTCGACGCCCATGTCCAGCCAGAAGCGCATGGTCTTGAAGACCGCCTCGAGCACCAGCGGGTTGTCGTAGTTCAGGTCCGGCTGGTGGCTGAAGAAGCGATGCCAGTAATAGGCCTTCGCGACCGGGTCCCAGGTCCAGTTCGAGGTCTCGGTGTCGGTGAAGATGATGCGCACGCCGCGGTACTTCTGGTCGTTGTCGCTCCAGACGTAGAAGTCGCGTTCGGGCGAGCCGGGCGGCGCCTTGCGCGCGGCCTGGAACCACGGGTGTGCGTCCGAGGTGTGGTTGATCACCAGCTCGATGATCACCCTCAGGCTGCGCTTGTGCGCCTCGGCCAGCATCTCGCGGAAGTCGTCCAGCGTGCCGTACTGCGGGTGCACGTCGTCGTAGCGCGAGATGTCGTAGCCGTCGTCGCGCAGCGGCGAGGGGAAGAACGGCATCAGCCAGATCGTGTTGACGCCCAGCTCCTTGACATAGTCGAGCTTCGAGGTCACCCCCTTGAAGTCGCCCATGCCGTCGCCGTTCGAATCGAAGAACGCCTTGACGTTGAGTTGGTAGATGACCGCGTCCTTGTACCAGAGCGGGTCGGCGTCGGTGTCGGTATGACCGAGTTCGATACTGCGCTGCTCGGGGTCGACGATGGCCAGGGGTGCATCCATAGCAGGGTGGGCGCCTCACGACTTGTGGATCGACATCAACTCAGGGTGATGCTGTGCGTGACGATTCTTGGACGCAAAGGCGCCAAGGGGACGCAAAGACGCAAAGGCAAGCCAATTTTTCTTTGCGCCTTTGCGCTTCTTTGCGCCTTTGCGTCCAAGAAGCCTCCCGCACGTGCAATGTACCGAAGTTCGCCTCAGAGAAAGTAGTCGAAGTCGCGTTCGCTGCGCACGCGGCGGCGCAACACGAACACGTGCGCCGGCGAACGCGCCGGATCGAGTTGCACGAACCAGCGCGGGCCTTGCCAGGCGTAGCGCTGGTTCGCGAGCAGGTCGTGCATCTGGAACGATTGACCGGGCTCGACGCCCAGCTGTCCGGCATCCAGCGTGATCCAGCCCGACTGCACATGATGCGGGTCCAGGTTGACGACGCACAGCACCACGTTCTCGGACCCGTCGCCGCTGGCGGCGCGCTTCGTGTAGGCGATCAGCTGGTCGTTGTCGATGTCCAGGAAGCGCAGCGAGTGGTCGGACTGCAGCGCCGGGTTCTCATGGCGTATGCGGTTGACGCGGGCGATGAACGGGGCGAGGCTGTCGCCGCGGGTCAGGTCCCAGTGGCGCAGCTGGTACTTCTCGGAGTCCCGGTACTCCTCGCTGCCCGGCTCGCGCGGCTCGTGCTCGAGCAGCTCGTAGGCCGGCCCGTAGATCCCGTAGTTGGCCGAGAGCGTCGCCGCGAGCACCAGCCGCGCCATGAACGCCGAGCGCTCGCCGCCGTGCAGGTATTCGTTCAGGATGTCCGGCGTGTTGGGCCACACGTTGGGGCGGAAGTACTCGCGGCCCGGCCCTTGCGAGAGCTCGGTGAAGTACGCGATCAGTTCCTGCTTGGTGTTGCGCCAGGTGAAGTAGGTGTACGACTGCGTGTAGCCCAGCTTCGCGAGCCGGTGCATCACCTTGGGCCGCGTGAACGCCTCGGCGAGGAAGATCACGTCGGGGTGCGTGCGCCGCACCTCGCCGATCACCCACTCCCAGAAGCCGAACGCCTTGGTGTGCGGGTTGTCGACGCGGAAGACGCGCACGCCCTCGCCTATCCAGTAGTCGAACACGCTCTTCAGCTCGAGCCACAGCGCGCGCCAGTCGTCGCACTCGAAGTTGAACGGGTAGATGTCCTGGTACTTCTTCGGCGGGTTCTCGGCGTATTGCACGCTGCCGTCGGGCCGCCAGCGGAACCACTGCGGATGCGCCTTCACGTACGGGTGGTCGGGCGCGCACTGGAACGCGATGTCCAGCGCGATCTCGATGCCGTGGCGCGCCGCCGCGGCGACGAGGCGGCGGAAATCCTCCAGCGTGCCGAGCGCCGGCAGGATGTCCTTGTGGCCGCCCTCGGCGGCGCCTATCGCCCACGGGCTGCCGACATCGTGAGGGCCAGGTGTCAGCGTGTTGTTGGGGCCCTTGCGCTTGTCGCGGCCGATCGGGTGGATGGGCGGCATGTACAGCACATCGAAGCCCATCTCGGCGACATACGGCAGGCGCGCCTCGACATCGCGGAACGTGCCATGGCGCCCCGGCTCGGTGCCGGCCGAACGCGGGAACAGCTCGTACCAGCTGCTGAAGCGCGCGCGTTCGCGGTCGACCACCAGCGGCAGCTCGGCCGGGTAGCGCACCTCGAGGTGCCGGTCGGGGTAGCGCGCGGCGATGCCGCACAGCGTCGCGTCCAGCGCCATCGCTTTCAGCGCGGTGGCATCGCCGGCGCCTGCGTCCACCGCGCGCGCATCGAGCGCGATCGCCCATTCGGCCAGCGCGGCCCGGTCGCGCGGGTCGGTGGCACGCTGCGCCGCGGCGTCGATCAGCAGCGCGCCGCTGCGTGCGGCCAGGCGGATGTCGTCGGGGTCGACGCGGCGCGCGAGCTCGTGGTGCCACGAGTCGAACGCATCGACCCAGGCGCAGACCGTGTAGCGATAACGCCCCGGCGTCGGCGGCGTGAACGCGGCGCGCCAGACGTCGTTCGGGTGCGCGCTCATCGCGACCTGCTGCCAGTCCGAGTCGGCCTCGCGGCGCCACAGCAGCACGGCACGCAGCGCGTCATGCCCGTCGGCAAAACAATGCGCCTCGACCGCCAACGCTTCACCGGCCACGCGCTTGACCGCGAAGCGCCCGCCGTCGACCGACGGCAGTACCGCATCGACGACCGCACGCCGGCGGCCGTCCTCGATGTCTCGCAGCGCCGGGGCCTGAAGCACCGCCGGGCGCGCCGCGGAAGTCGGGGGCAAGGTGTCGTTCATGAACCGGGTGCCTCGCGCTTGAGAACGATGGTCGACAGCGGCGGCAGCACCAGGCTCAGCGAGTAGGCGCGCCCGTGCGCGCCCACCGGCGCGGCCTCGACCCCGCCCAGGTTGCCCCAGCCCGCGCCGCCGTAGTCGGTGGCGTCGCTGTTCAGCACCTCGCGCCACAGGCCGCCGCCGGGCGTGCCGAGCAGGTAGTTCTCGCGCGGCACCGGCGTGAAGTTGCAGACCACCAGCAGCGGCGAGGTCGCGCGATCGCGCGGCCTGCGCAGGAACGCGATCACGCTGGACTGGGTGTCGCTCGCGTCTATCCACTCGAAGCCGGCCGGCTCAAAGTCGACCTGCCACAGCGCCGGCTCGGCGCGGTACAGCCGGTTCAGCGCCTGCACGAAACGCAGCACGCCGGCATGCTCGGGGCGCTCGCTGACCCACCACTCGAGCTCGCCGTCGTGCGTCCACTCGCGCCGCTGCGCGAACTCGCCGCCCATGAACATCAGCTTCTTGCCCGGGTGCGTCCACATCAGGCCGTACAGCGCGCGCAGGTTCGCGAACTTCTGCCAGTCGTCGCCGGGCATCTTGCCGATCAGCGAGCCCTTGCCGTAGACCACCTCGTCGTGCGACAGCGGCAGCACGAAGTTCTCGTTGAACGCATAGACCAGCGAGAACGTCAGCCGGTTGTGATGATGCCGGCGATGGACCGGGTCCTCCTTCATGTAGGCCAGCGTGTCGTGCATCCAGCCCATGTTCCACTTCAGGCCGAAGCCCAGGCCGCCCATCTCGATCGGCCGCGAGACCATCGGCCAGGCGGTCGACTCCTCGGCCACCGTCATCGCGTCGGGATGCTCGCGGTAGACCGCACGGTTCAGCTCGTGCAGGAACGCGATCGCCTCGAGGTTCTCCTTGCCGCCTTGGGGGTTGGGGATCCACTCGCCATGCTTGCGCGCGTAGTCCAGGTACAGCATCGAGGCGACCGCATCGACGCGCAGGCCGTCGAGGTGGTAGGTGGCCAGCCAGAACAGCGCCGACGACAGCAGGAAGCTGCGCACCTCGTGGCGGCCGTAGTTGAAGATGCTCGAATTCCAGTCGGGGTGAAAGCCCTGGCGTGGATCGGCATGCTCGTACAGGTGCGTGCCGTCGAAGTACTGCAGGCCGTGCTCGTCGGTCGGGAAGTGCGACGGCACCCAGTCGAGCAGCACGCCCAGGCCGCGCTGGTGCAAGTGGTCGACGAAGTACATGAAGTCCTGCGGCGTGCCGTAACGCGCGGTCGGCGCGAAGTAGCCGGTGGTCTGGTAGCCCCACGATCCGTAGAACGGGTGCTCGGTGATCGGCATCAACTCCACGTGCGTGAAGCCCATGGCCAGCATGTGGTCGGCCAGCGCATGGGCCAACTCTCTGTAACCAATGAAGCCGCCGTCGCGGCGACGCCACGAGCCCATGTGCAGCTCGTAGATCGCGATCGGCGCATCGAGCGCATTGCGCGCGGCGCGCGTGCTCATCCACGCGGCATCGCCCCATTCGTAGTCCAGATCCCAGACGCGCGACGCGGTCGCCGGCGGCACTTCGGCCAGCACCGCGAACGGGTCGGCCTTGTCGGCCGCATAGCCGCGATGCTTCGAATGCACGCGGTACTTGTAGGCTTGCCCGTGCCGCGCCTCGGGCGCCACGCCTTCCCAGATGCCGCTGCCGTCGGCGCGCGGCGCGAGCGGCGCTGCGCCTTCCTGCCAGCCGTTCCAGTCGCCGATCACCGAGACCGACGCCGCGTTCGGTGCCCAGACGCCGAAGCGCGCACCGCCGTCCGCGCCCAGCAGATGGCAGCCCAGCCGCTCGTACAGCCGGGCGTGCGTGCCCTCGCGAAACAGGTGCACATCGAAGTCGCTCAGCGCCGGACCGGCATCGGCCGGTAGCTTGCTGCGGGATTTGCCGGACTTCTTCTTCTCTTGGGCTGGGTTCACGAACTCTCCCCAAAGGTCAGCCGCTGCATCTGTCGTTTATTGCAAAAGCCGCCGCCCGATGCGGTGAGGGGTTGTGTCTAAGCCCGCAAAATGATCCAGGCTGCACGACCCCGTAGTCATCGGGTCACCTATCATGTTCCGAGGCCCGCATGATCATCTATCAGGTCTATCCCCGCAGTTTCCAGGACAGCAACGGCGACGGCATCGGCGACCTGCCGGGCATACGCTCGCGGCTGGGGTACATCCGCAGCCTGGGGGTCGACATGATCTGGATCAGCCCGGTGTTCAAGTCACCGATGCGCGACTTCGGCTATGACGTCTCCGACTACCGCAGCGTCGACCCTGTCTTCGGCACGCAGGCCGACCTGCGCCAGCTGATCGACGAAGCCCGGCAGCTCGGCATGGGCGTGATGCTGGACATGGTGATCTCGCACACGTCGGACCAGCACCCGTGGTTCGAAGCAAGCCGCCTGCGCGCCGACGGCAAGGAGAACTGGTACCTCTGGGCCGACGCCAAACCCGACGGCGCGCCGCCGAACAACTGGCTCTCGGTCTTCGGCGGCGACGCCTGGAACTGGGATGCGACGCGGCGCCAGTACTACTTCCACACCTTCCTCGACAGCCAGCCGGACCTGAACTTCCATCATCCGGAAGTCCAGCAGCAGGTGCTCGAGGAGATGAAGTTCTGGCTGGAATTCGGCGTGGCCGGCTTCCGCTTCGATGCCTGCAACCACTACTTCCAAGATGCCCTGCTGCGCAGCAACCCGCCGGCCGAGGGCGCGGCCGCGCGCGCACTGCACCCCTACGGTTTCCAGCAGCACCTGTACGACAAGAACCAGCCCGAGGTGCCGGTCTTCCTGGCGCGGGTGCGCGAGCTGCTCGACCGCTACGGCGCTTACTCGGTCGCCGAGGTCGGCGGCAACGACGCGTTGCAGCACGCCATCGCCTATGTCGCGCCCAGCGGCCTGCACAGCGCCTACAGCTTCGACCTGCTGCGCGTGACGCACGACGCGCCGTACGTGCGCGGCGTGCTGGAGCGGCTGAACGCGGAGCTGCCCGGCCCGGGCGTCGCCTGCTACGCGCTCAGCAACCACGACAAGCCGCGGGTCGCGACCCGCTGGGGCGCAGGGCGCGACCCGGCCCCGGTGGCGCGCCAGATGCTCGCGCTGCTCGCCTGCCTCAAGGGCACGATCTGCCTGTACCAGGGCGAGGAGCTGGGCCTGCCGGAAGCCGAGGTGCCGTTCGAGCGCCTGCAGGATCCGTACGGCCGGCGCTTCTGGCCCAAGTTCAAGGGCCGCGACGGCTGCCGCACGCCGCTGCCATGGGACGATGGCCCGCATGCCGGCTTCAGCAGCGCCGAGCCGTGGCTGCCGATGTCGCCGGCGCACCTTGCGTTGAACGCCGCGGCGCAGGATGCCGACCCGGACTCGGTGCTGAACTTCGCGCGCCGCGCATTCGCGCTGCGCCGCGAGCTGCCGGCCCTGCATGCCGGCGACATCGCGTTCGACCCGGATGCCGCGCACGAGTGCGACGCCGGGCTGCTGCGCTTCGAGCGGCGTGCCGGCGACGGCGGCGCGGTCGTCTGCCTGTTCAACCTCGGCGACGGGGCCCTGACGCTGAAGACGCCGCCGGTGCTGCAACAAACGTTGCTGTCCGGCGCGGTCCGGCGCACGGCGATGCACACGACGCTCGAGCGCAACGGCTTCCTGATCGGCATCTTGCCGCGATGAGTACCGCGTGAGCGCCCGGGGCAACACCATGGCGTCGGATTCCGATCAATCCGTCGTGGCGCCCCGTTCACCCACCACGATCGCGAC
Organism: Burkholderiaceae bacterium; assembly: GCA_036568605.1. GTDB lineage: Bacteria > Pseudomonadota > Gammaproteobacteria > Burkholderiales > Burkholderiaceae_C > DATCSE01. The sequence goes on from DATCSE010000590.1 coordinate 10,070, forward strand.
GAGCGGCTGGCGTCGGTCGTGGCACACGGTCGCGGTGCTGATCACGATGACCAGCCTGCAGGTATCGCTGGCCGCGTTCAGCCTGTACGTGATGTCGGCCGTGCGAGCCTACGTGGCGGGCGAGAGCCTGTATTCGAAAGGCCAGAAGGATGCGCAGATCTACCTGCTCGACTACGCCGAGAACCACCGCGAGATCGACTACCTGCGGCTGATCGGCGCGCTGTCGGTGCCGATCGCCGACCGGCGCGCTCGCGAAGAGCTGCAGAAGCCGGCGCCCGACCTCGATGTCGCGCGACGCGCGTTCATCGCAGGCGGCAACCACCCCGACGATGTCAACGCGCTCGTGCGGCTGTTCCTCTGGTTCGGGCGCACGCCGCTGATGTCCGATGCGATCGAGACCTGGACCGAGGGCGACCGCATCATCGAGCAGATGCGCGGGCTGGTCGAGCGCACCCGCGAGCGCGTGCTCGCAGGCCAGACCGATGCCCAGGCGATGCGGCAGATCCGGCTCGAGGCGCCCGAGCTGAACAAGCGGCTGACCGAGCTGGAAAGCCGATTCTCGACACAGCTCGGCGAGGCATCGCGGCGCACGCAGACCGTGCTGCTGGCCGCCAACGGGCTGCTGGCCGTGTTGCTGACGCTGTCCGGCGTCGCCTTCGTGCGCGCAACCGCGCGCATCCAGGCGCGCACCGAGGCCGAGGTCGTGCGGCGCCAGGAGTCGCTGCAGAACCTGCTCGACTCCGCCGCGGAAGGCCTGTTCGGCGTCGACCTCGCCGGCCGCTGCACGTTCATCAACCGGGCCGCGCTGCAGATCCTCGGGTACGAGCGCGAGGACGAGCTGCTGGGCAAGCCCATCCTCGAGCTGGTCCGCGTCCATCCGGCCGAGCCGCGCGCCGGCGCGGAGCCCGGCGCGCCTGCGCATTCGGACAGCGAGCGGTACCGCCGCCGCGACGGCAGCGTGATCCCGGTCGAGCACTGGTCGCACGCGCTGGTCCAAGACGGCGGCGTGCACGGCGTCGTGACCACCTTCTTCGACATCTCCGAAAAGATCCGCCTGCGCGACGAGCTGCGCCGCGGCCAGATCGGGATGGAGCGGCTGGTCGGCGCGGTGACCGACGGCGTGATCACGTTCGACGACGACGGCCGCGTGCTGGTCTTCAACGGCGCCGCCGAGAAGATGTTCCTGACCTCCTCACACGAGGCGCTCGGCGGCCCGGTCGCGCGGTTCTTCGACAACCCGGCGGTGCTGCACGGCCTGGCCTCGATGGACCACAACGAGCTGCTCCCGCTGATCGGCAAGCGCGGCGCGACCGACACCACGTTCCACCTGGAGGCCTCGTTCTCGCGCGTCGAGACCGAAGGCCGGATGCTGTACACGCTGGTGCTGCGCGACGTCACGGTCCGCGAGCTGGCCCGCCTCGAGCGCGAACAGCGCGAGGCGCTGGAGGCGAGCAACCGTGCCCGCACCGAGTTCCTCTCGCGCATGAGCCACGAGCTGCGCACGCCGCTGAACGCCGTGATCGGCTTCGCCCAGCTGCTGCGCGCGGACGCGTCGCGCGCGTCGCGCGAGGAGCAGCTCGTGCAGATCGAGCACATCGAGCGCGCCGGCGCTCATCTGCTGGCACTGGTCAACGACGTGCTCGATCTGGCGCGCATCGATGCCGGTGAGATGGCGGTGACGGTCGAAGCGGTGGACCTGGCCGCGCTGGCCGAGGAAGCCGCCACGCTGGTGTCACCGCTGGTCACGCAGGCCGGCGTGGAGCTGGATGTCTCGCCGGCCACGACCGGACAGGAGGCGCCGCACCGCAGCAAGTCGCTGACGTCGCTGGCACCCCGCCACACGCCGAGCACCGTGTGGGTCAGCGCCGATCCGCTGCGGCTGCGCCAGGTCCTGGTCAACGTGCTCAGCAATGCCGTCAAGTACAACCGGCCCGGAGGCCGCGTGTCGCTGTCGTGGCGCGTGCGGGGCGATGAGTGCGAAGTGGACATCGCCGATACCGGCATCGGCATCGCGCCCGAGAAACTCGAGCAGCTGTTCGAGCCGTTCAACCGGCTGGGCGCCGAAGCGTCGAAGGTCGAAGGCACGGGCATCGGCCTCGTGCTGTCGCGCCGCCTGAGCGAATTGATGGGGGGCCGGCTGCGCATCGCGAGCACGCCGGGCGAGGGCACCATCGCGACGGTTGCGCTGAAACTGATGAAGACAGGCAAGCCCACAATCCTGTCGACGGTGCCGGCGAACCCGCCGGCCATGGTCGGCCGGCTCGACGTGCTGTATGCCGAGGACAACGAGGTCAATGCCGAGATCGTCCGGCACATCGTCTCGAACCGTCCGGCGATCCGGCTGCAGATCGCGCCCGACGGCCGCACGGCGCTTGCGATGGCCCGCGCTGGTTGCCCCGACCTGATCCTGGTCGACATGCACCTGGGCGACATGACGGGCCTCGAGCTGGCCGCCGAGCTGCATCGCGACGACCGCACCCGCGACATCGAGCTGATCGCGTTGTCCGCCGACGCAATGCCCGAGCAGATCAGTGCGGCGATCTCGCGCGGATTCAGCGACTACCTGACCAAACCTGTCGACATGCGCAAGCTGCTGAAACTTTTGGATGACCGTTTGCGCATCGGCACCGAGACCGACGCCAGCCACGGATGAGCGCTATTCGTCAAGGTCGCACCGGGCGTCGGACGCGATAAACCGCGTGCCTGTCGGCCACTCACAACACGCTCTGTTACTCGCTTGTGAGCATGGCACCCTTTGTGCATGCTCCCGTTGCGAAATTTTTCACATTCGTTGGGAGCAGTCGCGATGACGCAGCAGGAGTTCCGCCGGACCGGTGATTTGAAGAGCATCGGCAGCTATCCGGTGTGGTTGCAGCGAGTGGTTCGCGAAACCAACGTCGACAAACAACGCGTCGTCGAGCATGAGCTGTTCGCGCTGATGCGCGATGCACGCCTGCCGCTGCCGGCGATGCAGCGCTTCCTGACCGGCGTGTGGCCGACGATCGAGCAGTTCCCGCGCTTCATGTCGATGAACTTGAAGAAGGCGGGCTACGGCGAGAGCGTCGGCGAGGACATGGCGCGCCGCTACCTGATCCACAACATCCGCGTCGAGCAGAAGCACGCCGACCACTGGGTCGAATGGGCCAAGTCGGCCGGGCTCACGGTGCAGGACCTCAAGCGCGGCGCCGACATCGAAGGCCTGCAGGCGCTGGCGCACTGGTGCTGGTATGTCTGCGACCAGGCGAGCCTCGCCGTCGCGGTCGCGGCGACGAACTACGCGGTCGAAGGCGCCACCGGCGAATGGGCCTGCCTGGTCTGCTCGCAGGACACGTACGCGCGCTCGATCCCCGAGGAGATCCGCGCCCCCGCGATGCGCTGGCTGAAGCTGCACGCCGAATACGACGACACGCATCCGTGGGAAGCGCTGGACATCGTCGCGACGCTGCTCGGGCACGCCCCCAGCCAGGAGCAGATCGCGCAGGTGCGCCAGGCGATCCGCTCGAGCTTCATCTACATGGAGATGGCGCTGGACAATGCGATGCTGGCCGCACTGCACGGCGCGTTCGACGAGACCGCGTCGAACGCCGCGACGATGGGTGCGCTGAACGCGGCTTGAGCTTGCGTCGCGGTGCGGTAATCAGATCAACGCTGCGATCGCGCTCCCGAGTTCGCCAGTACTAGCCGTGCCGCCGAGATCGCGCGTGCGCGGGCCTTCACGCAGCACGGTCTCGATCGCGTTGACGATGGCGTCGTGCGCGGCGCGCTCGCCGAGGAACTCGAGCATCAGCGCACCCGACCAGATCATCGCGATCGGGTTGGCGATGTTCTGACCGTAGATGTCCGGCGCCGAGCCGTGCACCGGCTCGAACAGCGATGGGAACTTGCGCTCGGGGTTCAGGTTCGCCGACGGCGCCAGCCCTATCGTCCCCGTGGTCGCCGGGCCCAGGTCCGACAGGATGTCGCCGAACAGGTTGGTCGCGACCACCACGTCGAAGCGGTTGGGCTGCAGCACGAAGCGCGCCGACAGGATGTCGATGTGCTGCTTGTCGTGGCCCACGTCCGGGTACTCGCTCGCGATCGCGTCGGCACGCCCGTCCCACCACGGCATGCTGACCGCGATCCCGTTGCTCTTGGTGGCCACCGTCACGTGCTTGCGCGCTCGCGCACGCGCCAGCTCGAACGCGTAGCGCAGCACCCGGTCGGCGCCGTGCTTCGAGAAGATCGCCTCCTGCACGACGAACTCGCGCTCGGTGCCCGGGTACATCACGCCGCCCAGCGAGGTGTACTCGCCTTCGGTGTTCTCGCGCACGACGAAGTAGTCGATGTCGCCGGGTTTTCTTCCGGCCAGCGGGCACGGCACGCCTTCGAACAAGCGCACGGGCCGCAGGTTCACGTATTGGTCGAACTCGCGGCGGAACTTCAGCAGCGAGCCCCACAGCGAGACGTGGTCCGGCACCGCGGCCGGCCAGCCGACCGCGCCGAACAGCAGCGCGTCCATGCCCTGCAGTCGGGTCTTCCAGTCGTCCGGCATCATCTGGCCGTGCTGCGCGTAGTAGTCGCAGCTGGCCCATTCGATGGGCGTGGCCTGCAGCGTGAAGCCGAAGCGGCGTTCCGCCGCCTTCAGCACGCGCAGTGCCTCCGGCATCACTTCCTTGCCGATGCCGTCGCCGGGGATCACGGCGATCTTGTGGGTCTTGCTCATGGGTTCGGTGGGGTGAGTCGAAAGATCAGTAGGGGCCGGCCATCGGCCCGGCCGCCGGGACGTCGGCCAAGCCGAACTCTTGCGCCAGCTTGCGCGTGGCCTGCGCCAGCAGCGTGACGTCGATGCCGACCGCGACGAAGCGCGCGCCCAGCTCGAGATAACGGCGCGCCAGCGCGACGTCGCCTGTCAGCGTGCCGGCGGCCTTGCCGCTGGCCGCGATCCTGCGGATGGCATCGTCGATCGCGGCCTGCACCTCGGGATGCCCCGGCCGCCCGCGGAAGCCCATGGACGCCGCGAGATCGGCCGGACCGATGAAGACGCCATCGACGCCGTCGACCGCGCAGATCGCGTCGAGGTTCGCCGGCGCAGTGGCGCTCTCGGCCTGCACCAGCAGGCAGACCTCGTCGTTGGCCTGGTCCAGGTAGTCGCGCCGCGCGGCCCAGCGCGATGCACGCGCGACCGCCGCGCCGACACCGCGTATGCCCTCAGGCGGATACCGCGTCGCCGCAACCATCGCGGCCGCCTGCTCGGCCGTCTCGACCATGGGCACCAGCACCGTCTGCGCGCCGATGTCCAGCGTCTGCTTGATCAGCGCCGCCTCGCCCTGCACCACCCGCACGACCGGATGCGCGCCATACGCGGCGACCACCTGCAACTGCGCCAGCGTGCTGCGCACGTCGTTGGGCGCATGCTCGCCGTCGATCAGCAGCCACTGGAAACCCGCGGTCGCGCAGACCTCGGCGGTGTACGGCTGCGCGAGCGAGAGCCACAGGCCCACTTGCGCCTCGCCGCGTGC
>DATCSE010000591.1:0-8441 GCA_036568605.1 Burkholderiaceae bacterium
GGATTCGATCGCGCAGTTCACCGCCGGCAACCGGCCCGACCTGGTCGAGAAGGAAAGCGCGGAGCTCGCGGTGCTCGAAGCCTACTTGCCGCAACGCCTGGGCGCCGACGCGATCGCCGCCGAGGTCCAAGCGATCGTCGCCGAGCTTGGCGCCAGCGGACCGGGCGACATGGGCAAGGTGATGGCCGCCGCGAAGGCCAAGCTCGCCGGCAAGGCCGATATGGCGCAGGTGTCCGCCGCGGTCAAGCAAGCTCTGGCAAAGTGACGGCCATGAGTTCGCTTCCTTTCCGCGCCGTTTCGCCCGACGTCTGCGTCGCCCCGCAACTCACGCCCGAGGCGATGGCCGAAGCCGCGCGCGCCGGCTTCAAGAGCGTGATCAACAACCGGCCAGACTTCGAGCACGGCCCCGACCAGCCGACCAATGCGGCGATCGAGGCTGCCGCCCACGCCGCCGGACTCGAGTACCGGTTCCTGCCGGTCAACGGCGCCTACCAGTCGCCCGAACAGATCGCTGCGTTCGCGGACCTGCTGGCCGAGTTGCCGCGACCCATCCTCGCGTTCTGCCGCTCGGGCGCACGCTCGACCAAGCTGTACATCGCGGCAACGGCAGGCTGAACCCGTCCCGAAAGCGGCACACCGGGCGCCGCCCGGCTTCGCCACTCAGCCGCCCAGATACGCCGCGACCACCTTCGGGTCGTTCAGCAGACGATCGCTCGCGCCGTCGAGCACGATGCGGCCGCTTTCCAGCACGTAGCCGTGGCTCGCCACCTTCAGCGCCTGACGCACGTTCTGCTCGACCAGGAAGATCGTCAGCCCGTCCTGGTTGATCTGGCGCAGCGTGCGGAAGATGTCCTGCACGATGATGGGCGCGAGCCCCATCGACGGCTCGTCGAGCAGCAGCAGCCGCGGCTTGCCCAGCAGAGCCCGGCCGATCGCGAGCATCTGCTGCTCGCCGCCGGACAGGTTGCCGGCCAGCCCCGCGAGGCGTTCATGCAGGCGCGGGAACAGCGTGAGCACACGTTCGAGATCGCTCGCGATGCCCGCCCGGTCCTTGCGCCGGTAGGCCCCGAGCTCGAGGTTCTCGCGCACGGTCAGCGTCGTCAGGATCGCACGCCCCTCGGCCACCTGCACCAGCCCGCGGTCGACGATCTGGTGCGTCTTCAGCTTCGTCAGCTCCTCGCCCTCGAAGCGGATCGACCCGGCCTTGGGCTTGACCAGCCCGGACAGCGCGAGCAGCGTCGTCGACTTGCCGGCACCGTTCGCACCGACCAGCGTGCGGATCTCGCCGGCCTGCACGTCGAAGGCGATGCCCTGCACCGCTTCGATGTGGCCGTAGGCGACTTCGAGGTCGCGCACCTCCAGCAGCGCCGTCATCGTGCAGCTCCCGCGGCGACCTCGTCGTCCTCGCGGCCGAGGTAAGCCTCGATCACGGCGGGATTGCTCTGGATTTCAGCCGGCGTGCCCTCGGCGATGATGCGGCCGAAGTTCAGGACCGCGATGCGCTCGCAAAGCCCCATCACGAATCGCATGTCGTGCTCGATCATGAAGATCGTGTAGCCGCGCTGCGCAATGCGCTGGATCAGCCCCATCAGCTCGACCTTCTCGCCTGAGTTCATCCCGGCGACCGGCTCGTCGAGCAGCAGCAGGCGCGGGTCGGTCGCCAGCGCCCGCGCCAGTTCCAGCTTGCGCTGATCGCCGTACGACAGGTTGTCGGCGATGTCCCTGGCCTTGTGGTCCAGGCCCACCCACGACAGCAGTTCCAGCGCCCTCGCATGAGAGGCGCCTTCCTGCGCGCGAAATCTCCGCAACCCGAACAGCAGCGCCGGTACGCCGTAGGTCAGGTGCGCATGCATCCCGACGACGACGTTCTCGAGCAGCGACATCTCCTTGAAGATGCGGATGTTCTGGAACGTGCGCCCGAGCCCGCGCCGCGTGATCTGGTGCGGCGCGACGCCGACCAGGCTGCGGCCGTCGAACTCGATCTGGCCGCCGCTGGGCGCGAGCAGCCCGGTGATCAGGTTGAAGACCGTCGTCTTGCCGGCGCCGTTCGGCCCGATCAGGCCGAACACCGAGCCGGCCGGCACCTCGAAGCTCACGTCCTGCAGCACGCTCAAGCCGCCGAAGCGCTTGGAGACCTGGGTCAGCTTCAGCAGCATCAGCGCACCCCGCCCGTGACCGGCACGGCCTTCCTCGGGGCACGCGCGAACCACTGCTTGAAGCGCAGCGGATCCCACAGGCCCTTCGGCAGGAACAGCACGATGATCACGAGGATCACGCCGTTGACCATCGTGCGGAAATCCTTCAGGCCACGCAGCAACTCGGGCAGCAGCGTGACGATCAACGCGCCGAGCACCGGGCCGGTCAGGCCCGAGGTGCCGCCGAGGATCGCCATCGTCAGGATGTCGACGCCGCGGTCGAAACCGAACTCGCTGGGGCCGATGAAGAAGGTCAGGTGCGCATTCAGCGCCCCGGCCAGGCCGGCGATCGCCGCACCCAGCGCGAACGCGAGCATCTTGTGCGCCATCACGCCGATGCCCATCAGCGATGCGGCGACGCCGTCCTCCTTGATCGCCTCGAACGCACGGCCGATGCGCGAGCGGCGCAGCCGCCACAGCAGCCACAGCACCAGCGCGAGCGCGAGCACGACGTGCCACCACTGCGTCAGCTGCGGGATGCCGTTCAGCCCCAGCGCACCGCCGGTAAACGATTCGGCGTTCAGGATCAGCACCCGCACGACTTCGCCGAAGCCCAGCGTCGCCATCGCGAGGTAGACGCCGGACAGGCGCAGCGTCGGCCCGCCGATCGCGAGCGCAACCAGGGTCGGCGCGATCACGCCGCCGGCCAGCGCCACCGGGAACGGCGCCCCGGCGTTCATCGTCAGCAGCGACGCGGTGTAGGCCCCGATGCCCATGAAGGCAGCGTTGGCCATCGCCAGCAATCCGCACGACAGCGTCAGCCAGATCGACAGTGCGAGCAGCGCGTTGATGCCGATCGTCAGCACGAGGTTGCTGTAGACGGACCAGAAGTTGTCGAACCACTCCATGGACATGCGGCCTCAGGCTTTCCGCTCGAGCACCTTGCCGAACATGCCTTGCGGCCGTAGCAACAGCACCAAGAAGAGCAGCCCGAACGCGACCGCATCGCGCATCGTCGAGCCGATGTAGGCGACCGACATCACCTCGGCGAACCCGAGGAACAACCCGCCCAGCAGCGCGCCGCGGATGTCGCCCATGCCGCCGAGGATGATCACCGCGATGCCCTTGTGCAGCATCGGCTGGCCCATCAGCGGGAACACCGCGTTCGAGTACAGCGCGATCAGCACGCCGGCGACGCCGCCGAGCGCCGCGGCGGCGGTCGACGTCAGGTAGAACAGGCCCTCGACGTTGATGCCCAGCAGCGCCGCCGCCTTGGGCGATTCGGCGATCGCGCGCAGCGCGCGGCCCAGCTGGGTGCGGCGCATCACCAGCAGCAGCGCCGCCATCAGCGCGAACGACAGCAGCACGATCACCAGCTCGAGCACGCTGATCTGCACGCCGGCGAAATGCAGCGGCTGGTTCGGCACCACCTCGGCGGGGAAACGCAGGTTCTCGGCGCCGAACAAGCCCTGCGACGCGTTGTTGAAGAAGATCGCGAGACCTATCGTCGCGATCATCGGGATCAGGTGCGGCGCATTGCGCTTGCGCAGCGGCTTCAGGATCAAGAGGTCGATCACGAAGCCGAATGCGCCGGCGATCACCAGTGCCGCGATCAACGACGCCCAGAGCGGAAACGCCAGCTTCGTGACGGCCTGCAGCGCCGCATAGGCGCCGATCATGAAGATCGCGCCATGCGACAGGTTGATCACGCCCAGCACGCCGAACACCAGCGTGAAGCCGAGCGCGAACAGCGCATAGACGCAGCCCAGCGACAGGGCGTTGACGAGTTGTTGTTCCAGCATGAGGTTCAGGCCGGGTGAGCCGCTGCGGCATCACCCGGCATGCCCATTACTTTTCGATCGAGTACTTGCCGTCCTTCGTGACGCTGACGATCGCGGCTTGCTGCGCGTCGTAGCCGGCCGGCTTGCCGTCCTTGGTCTTGGCCTGGCGGAACTTGAACGCGCCGGTCGCGCCGGTGTGCGTCACGGCCGGCAGCGCATCGCGCAGCGCCTTGCGGTCAGCCTCGAGGTTGCCGCTCAGCTTGATCTTGGCCAGCGCCGCGGCGACGATGTTCATCGCGTCGTAGGCCTGCGCGCTGAACTGGTCCGGCGCGGCCTTGTACTTCTGCGTGTAGGCCACGACGAAGTGCTGGTTCTCCGGCGTCTGGCTGCCCAGTGCCCACGGGCTGCCGACCCACAGGTTGTCGCTCGCGCCCTTCGCGAGATCGAACACCTTGACCGAGTTCATCCCGTTGCCGCCGATGAACGGCAGGTTGATGCCGAGCTGGCGCGCCTGGACCATGATGGGCGCACCTTCGGCGATCAGCGCGGACAGCACGATCGCATCCGGGTTGCTCGCCTTGATCTTGGTCAGTTGCGCCTTGAAGTCGACGTCGCCCTTCGCGAAGGTCTCGGTCGTCGTGACGGGGATCTTCAGGTCCTCGAGCGCCTTCTTGAACGCGTCGTAGCCGCTCTTCGTGAACACGTCGTCGTTGCCGTAGAACACCGCGACCTTCTTGACACCGGCGTGCTTGGATGCGACGCGCAGCGTCTCGGGCAGCACGTCGGCCTCGGTCACCGAGTTGCGGAACACGTAGTCGCCGATCGACGTGATGCCGTCGGCCGTGTTCGAGGTGCCGAACACCACGGTCTTCGCGGCCTGCGCGATCGGGTCGGCGGCCTGCGCCGAGTTCGACAGCGTCGGCCCGAACAGCATCAGCACCTTGTCCTGGAAGATCAGCTTCTTGAAGACGTCGATCGCCTGTTCCTTCTTGCCCTGCTCGTCCTCGAACTGGATCGCGATCTTGTTGCCCTTGACGCCGCCGGCCGCGTTGATCTCGTCGACGGCAAGCTGAAAGCCGTTGCGGATCGACTGGCCGTACTGGCCGGCCGGGCCGGACAGCGCTTCGGCAGCGCCGATCTTGATGTCGGCGGCGTGGCCCGACGCGACGGCGCCGGCGGCCGCCAACGCCACGATCAAGCGGCGAGCGCGAAAGGGAAAGGCGAAGCTCATGGGGAGGTCTCCAGACATCATCGTGAGGGGAGCGCGCCGGCCCAGACCGCAGCCGCGGTTCGCACCAGCCCGTGTTTGAAACAAACCGGCAATTATTGCGTGCGTTTGACAGCCCGCGCCATCGGGCTTGTCCGCTGCGGCCAGTCAGGAGCCGGCGATCTTCATCCGCTCGAGCAGCACCGAGCCTATGGTCTTGCTGCCCATCGTGTAGGCGTCGGCCCCGACGGCGACGATCTGCCGGAACATGTCGCGCAGGTTGCCCGCGATCGTGATCTCGTTGACCGGGTACTGGATGCGGCCGTTCTCGACCCAGAAGCCGGCCGCGCCGCGCGAGTAGTCGCCGGTCACGTAGTTCACGCCCTGCCCCATCAGCTCGATCACGAACAGGCCGCGGCCCAGTTTCTTCAGCATCGCGTCCAGATCGTCGCCGGGTTGCGTGAGCCGGCTCGTCAACGCGAGGTTCTGCGAGCCGCCGGCATGCCCGGTCGTGCGCATGCCGAGCTTGCGCGCCGAATACGTCGAGAGGAAGTAACCCTGCACGACGCCGCCGCGCACCACGTCGCGCTGGCGGGTCAGCACGCCCTCGTCGTCGAACGGGGCGCTGCCCTTGCCGCGCGGCTGGTGCGGGTCTTCATGGATGTCGACATGCTCGGGCAGCACCTGCTTGCCCAGGCTGTCGATCAGGAAGCTGGACTTGCGGTACAGCGCGCCGCCGCTGGTTGCCTGCACGTACGCGCCCAACAGCCCGGAGGCCAGTGACGACTCGAACAGCACCGGCACTTCGCAGGTCTTGATCTTGCGCGAGCTCAGCCGCGACAGCGCACGCTCGGCGGCATAGCGGCCGACCGCCTCCGGCGCCGCGAGCTCGGCCGGCGAGCGCATCGACGAGTACCAGGCGTCGCGCTGCATGTCGCTCTCGCCGTTCTTCCCGGCGATCGATGCGATAGGCGCGACCGACAGCGAGTGCCGCGAGCTCGCGTACCCGCCGCGAAAGCCCCGGGTGTTGCCGGCGTAGAAGTGCGACTGCTGCGCCGAGACGCCGGCGCCTTCCGAATTCGTGATGCGCGGGTCGACGCCCAGCGCGGCCGCCTCGCAGCGCAGCGCAATCTCCATTGCCTGCTCGGCATCGATGGCCCACGGGTGGAACAGGTCCAGATCGCGCTCGGCCGCTTCGCCCAGCGCGAGGTCTTCGGGCTGCGGCAGCCCGGCCGCCGGGTCCTCGGCCGTGAAGCGCGCGATGTCGTGCGCGGCGCGCACCGTCTGCTCGAGCGCGGCGCGCGAGAAGTCCGAGGTGCTGGCGTTGCCGCGGCGCTGCGCGATGTAGACGGTCACGCCCAGCGACTTGTCGCGGTTGCGCTCGACGTTCTCGACCTCGCCCTTGCGCACCGACACCGACAGCCCGACGCCTTCGGACACCTCGACGCTCGCATCGCTGGCCCCCAGCGACTTGGCGTAGGCCAGCGCGTCGTCGACGATCTGCTGGAACTGCTCGCGCGCGTACGCGAATCCGGATGGCTTGGTCGTCGACGAGGAGGCGGACATGTGCTGCGTGGTGATGTGCTGGGCGGAATGCAGGTTCGAGGCCGGTCTATGATAACGACGCCCTTCGGAGCTGTCGGCCTTGGGCTTGCACCGATCCTGCCGTCCCTCCATGTCCGACCTCGACTTCAACGCCGGCGACGAACCGCCGAGCAAAACCAAGCGCAAGCAGGCCTCGCACGAGCTGCAAGACCTCGGCGAAGCCGCTGCCGCGTTGCCCGACGATCGCCTGCGCGCGCTGGCGATCTCCGAGACGCTGCTCGAGGCGATCCTGACCTTCAAGAAGACGCGCAGCCACGAGGGCCGGCGGCGCCAGATGCAATACATCGGCAAGCTGATGCGCCGCGAGGACGACGATGCCGAGGCGATCCGTCAGGCCGTCGCCGAGCTGCAACTGGGCCGTGCAAAAGACTCGCTCGCGCTGCACCAGGCCGAACGCTGGCGTGCCGAACTGCTCGCCAGCGACGATGCTCTCACGCGTTGGGCGGCGCAGCGCCCCGGCAGCGATACGCAGCAGCTGCGCAGCCTCGTGCGCGCCGCACGCAAGGACGCCGCCCTCGAACCCGAGAAGCGCAGCGGCCGCGCCTACCGCGAGTTGTTCCAGTTCATCAAGCAACACACGCCTGCGAATGAGTGACTCCACTGCCTACGACACGGTACGCATCGGCGTCGTCTCGGTCAGCGACCGCGCTTCGACCGGCGTCTACGCCGACATGGGGATTCCGGCATTGCAGAGCTGGCTCACATCGGCCGTGCGCAATCCCATCACCTGGGAACAGCGCCTGATTCCCGACGAGGAGGACCAGATCCGCGCGGCCCTGATCGAGCTGGTCGACCAGGCGCACTGCGACCTGGTGCTGACCACCGGCGGCACGGGCCCCGCCCCGCGCGACGTCACGCCCGAGGCCACGCTGGCCGTGGCGACCAAGGTGATGCCGGGCTTCGGCGAGCAGATGCGGCAGATCAGCCTGAAGTTCGTGCCGACCGCCATCCTCTCGCGCCAGGTCGCGGTGATCCGGAACAAGGCGCTGATCATCAACCTGCCCGGCCAGCCCAAAGCGATCGCCGAGACGCTGGGCGGCCTGGCGAGCGCCGACCCGCCGGTGCCCGGCATCTTCGCCGCCGTGCCGTACTGCATCGACCTGATCGGCGGGCCGTACATCGAAACCGATGCGGCGGTCTGCAAGGCCTTCCGCCCCAAGTCGGCACAGCGCCCCGCCGCAGCCCCCTGACGACATGGAGCGGCCCCAGCGTCGTCGGCAGTACCCACTTCGTCGCCCGACGCTCGCCGCGATGCTGGCGGCCGTGCTGCCGCTCGCGCTGCATGCCACGCCGGCCGTGGCCGCCGGCGAACCCATGCTCGAGTTCAAGGTGGTCAAGCGCGACACGCTGAGCAGCCTGTCGCGCAGCGTGCTGGTCTCGCCCAACGCGTGGCGCGAGGTCGCGCGGATCAACCGGCTGCGCAACCCGAACGTGATCCGCCCCGGCCAGGTGCTGCGCATCCCGGCACGACTGATGCGCACGGTGCCGGTGCCGGCGACGCTGGTCGCGGTGACCGGCGACGTGAAGGTCGGCGACCGTCCCGCCGAGCCGAATACCCCGCTGGTCGAAGGCGAGATGCTGCAGACCGGCCCGAACGCCTCGGCCGTCATCGAGCTGGCCGACCGCTCGCGCGTGCAGATGCCGCCGTCCAGCCTGGCCGCGCTCGCGGCGAGTCGGCGCGTCGGCGCTCGGGCCGTCAACGCGCCGCCGAAC
>DATCSE010000592.1:0-4669 GCA_036568605.1 Burkholderiaceae bacterium
GTCGGCCAGCCACTGCGTGACCGCTTCGTCGTTGCGTTCGTAGGCTCGCTTGACCGGGCGCTGCGCGCTCAGGCCCCAATTCTTCAGGTAACTGCCCACCGAGCTCAGCGACAGGTTCACCGCACACTCTCGCCTGATCAGCTCGCGCACTGCCGCGCGCGTCCACAGATAGAAAGGCAGCTTCAGTTGCTCGGGCATCTTGCCTATGACAAGCCCACGCATACGCATGGCCTGCTTGGCGCTCAGCTTGCCGGCCTCACCCGAACGCCGGCCGCGCCGCTTGGGCGCGAGCGCCGGCTCCCCAGCGGTCTTGTGAGCCTTGGCCCACTGCACGACCGACCAGCGGCTGACTCCAAACGTCTGCGCCGCCTGCGTCTGCGTCATGCCCTCTTGCAGCGCGTCGATTACACGCAGCCGAATCTCGGCCTGCGCTTCAGGAGTCAGAAATCGCGCATCTCGTTTAGCCATACCGAGCGAACGCATCTGTTAGATATTTGGTTGACTGATCAATAACAACCTCTTCTTAGGCGTTTGGCTCACACCCTCTATGAGGGGTGCCGTATGAATCGAAGGGCTTCAACCGGATCGGGCCAGCCGCCACACCATGAACGCCAGCCCACCGACGCCGGCGATCAGCACCGCCCACAGCAGCCACGGCCGCAAGGCCTTCTGGCGCTGCAATGCGTCATCGTGCCGCGCCGCGGCCGCAATCTCGGCCCATGCGCCGGTGCCGGCTGTGCCCAGGCGACTGCGCTCGTCGGCGAGTGCGGGTACCAGCGTGCCTATCGGCAATGCCGATGACGTCGCATCGGCCGCGCCGACCTGCAAGCGATACGGCTCCTGACCCTGCGACGCGAACACCAGATGCGCCAGCGGCGCGTGCACGCGCAGCTGCGTCTGCCCCGCATCGAGCGCGGCGGCGCGTTCATCGGGGGTCACACGCACGAAGCGCGCGTCAGTGCGCAGCGCGAACGGCGGCGCTTCGCTGACCGCGCCGTTGCGATTGATCCGGTAGAAGACCGTGCCGCCGAGCTCGCGCCATGGTTCGTCGGCGCGGTTGCGCGCCTGCAGCCGTACCGGTGCGATCTGCGTGCCGGCGCTGCCGTTCCATTGCAGCGCGAGCGCCGCGATCGGCAGCACGCCGCCCAGATCGAAGTCGAGCGCGCGCGTGGCCGCCGAGCCGCCGTTCGACGTCGATGCGCGTTGCGCGGCGAACGTCAGCTCCGCCGGCGCATCGCGGGCAACGCGGTCGTGGCGCGTCGTCACGGCCTGCGCACCGTTCACCTGCGGCGCGGTGGCGGCATCGGCCCAGACGAGGCGCACGAAGCGACCGGTGTTCGCAGCGAGCGTCACGTTCGGCTGCGTCAGCGGCGCGCCGCCCGATTGCAGCGAGACCACCTGGCCGGTACCGGCGTAGCGCCAGCTGCGCAGATCGTCGCTGCTCGCGAGGTCGAAGGCCGCGCTGAACTCGGCAGGCCCGGACCAGGCGAGCCGGAGTTGATCGGGCGGCGGCTCGTCCTTCGCCGTGCGTTCGCCGAGGTCGATGATCCAGCCGCCGGAGCGCAGCGCCGCATCAGGGTCGCGCGCCGCGGTGTTGCCGGCCGCCGCACGACGCACGCTGAGCCGGTCGCCTTCGATCACGACATCGATCGGCGTGCGCCAGGTGCCGTCCGCGGCCGGCCGCGCCGGCAGCGGGTAGAGCCGCGCATCGCGCAGCGATTCGTGGATCTGCGTGTCGTCGGCCCGCGCGGCGAGCCAGGCGAACGGCACGCGTTCGCCGCGCGCATCGACGATACGCAAATCGCGGATGCCCTCGCCGCCGACGGCGCGGTCGTGCCGGCTGCGCGCATACGCTTCGGCGGGCAACGCGAGCTCGATGAACGGCGCCGGTCGCTGCACCGCGATCGTCGTTTCGTAGCGGTACGCCGGCTCGTCCGCCGCGGCAGCCGAGCTGGCCCCCAACGCGACCGCGATCCACGCAGCGCCAATGCCGCACGCGACGCGAACCGACAAGCGACGACGCGAACGACGATGAAGATGATCACGCGGCCGCATGCGGCTCCTCCCCCTGACGCGCCGGCGGCCCGCCCGATGGCCGGGTGGGCAAAGGCGCGACATAACCGATCACCAGCATCAGCACGCCGACGCCGATGAACGAGACGATGCGCGTCACCGTGCCGGTGCCCGACAGGTCGACGATCACGAGCTTGCCGACGACCGCCGCGAGCAGCCCGGCGCCGACCATCCACGTGGCACGCGCCGAATCGGCCAGCACCGGCAGCAGCGCGGCACGGCGCGCGGCGATCCACATCAGCACCAGCGCGGTGACGCTCCACAGCAGCGTGATGCCGGTCTGCACCGCGAGCGATTCCGACCACGCGGCCACGTGATACGGCACACCGGCGTAGTGATGAAAGGCGCGCACCAGCATCGCGTTGAGCCACACGAAGCCGGCCGCGCCGATCAGTGCCGCGCGCCAGGCCGGCGACAGACGCAATGCGGCCGCACCGGGACTGCGCAGCCACAGCAGCGTCGCGACCAGCGCGAATGCGATGCCGAGGTCCAGCGGGTTCGCGAGCGGCACATGCGGCAGCGGCCGGGCCGAGCCGTCGGATGCGAAGTTCGCGAGCAGCGTCCACAGCAGCGCGCCGGCGGCGAGCACGGCCGAGGCGATCGTCTGATACGCCGGCTTGGACTCGCGCACCGGCCAGCGCATCGCGACGCCATCGCGAGGCAGCAGCATCAGCAGCACGGCCGGCACGACCAGCCAGCCCAGCCAGTCCCATGCACTGCCGGCGTCGCCCCAACCGGCGGTGACCACGCGCCCGAGTAGCGCGCCTAGACCCGCGACGACCAGCACGCCCAGCACATGCACCGTCGTGCGCGCCGCTTGCGGCCACGCGGGCGCGGCGCGCCACAGCACCAGCGCATGCACCGCGAGCGCCAGCGGCCACGCCCACCAGCGGCCGTGGTGCAGCGGGGTCATGTCGAACCACAGCGCGGTCATCGCAGTCGCGAGCGCCAGCAGCGGCGCATGGCCGATCGCCGGCAGCGCGATCGTGCGCCAGTCGAATCGCATCGCCAGGCCCACGTACGACGCCGCGATCGCGCTGATCACCGCCAGCCATGCGGCCAGGCGCCACGGCGCGGCGACGAAGGTGTCGATGTGCAGCTGCGCGATCGCGAGCAGCCACAGCGTGCCCCAGCCGATCAGCAGCGGCTCGGCGATCGCCTCGCCGTCGGCCGTCGTGGCCGGACGCGGCGCGTGGCGATGCACGAAATAGGCCGCCGCGAGGGACGCGGCCGCGGCCATCAGCCCGCTGAACAGGTAGGCGTTGAAGACCTGCGTCGGAATGCCGTGGCGCTCGTGGCCGGTCAGCATCGCGACGCCCGCCAGCAGCAACAGCACATAGCCGAACACCCGCGAGATTGCGCGCGCCTGGCGCCAGCCTATCCACACCAGCCCCGCACCCTCGAGCGCCCACGCGCCGGCAGTGCTGCGTGCATCGAGCGCGAACGGGATCACCAGCGACAGGAACACCGTGCCGACCGCGAGCGTGCCCTCGAACGGCAGCGCGAGCCGCGGCCGCGAGCGCAGCGCCGTCGCGAGCAGCACATAGAACGCGGCCAGCACCAGTGCGGACAGCGCGACGCCGTACTCGGTGTTGCGCACGAGGCCGTACTGCAGCGCGAACGTGATCGTCGGCAGCCCGAACAGCAGCGTGCCGTTGACCCAGGTGTCGACTCGCTGCACGAGGCCATTGCCGTCGCCGCGATCGCTGGTCGCGGCCGGCGCCGCCACGGCACGCCGCGCCGGCATCAGCATCATCGCGACGAACAGCACGAAGAATGCGATCAGGAAGGCCTGGCTGCTCGCATAGCGGTCGGGCCGGTAGTCGAGCACGCCCCACGCGGTCGCGACCAGGAAGGTCGCGGCAAAGCCGATCAGATTCAGCGAGCGCCAGGTGCGATGCCACGCGATCAGCGCGATGCCCAGGTCGAGCACGAGGTAATAGCTGAACAGCGCGATGTAGTTGCCGCCGCCGCTGGAGACCAGCAGCGGCGTCGCGAAGCCGCCCAGCGCGCCCACCACGGCCAGCGAGCGGGCATCCTGCAGCACCGCGAGCGCAGCGGCGAGTGCGGCGACGACCACCATCAGCGCGAACGCCGGCCCGACCGCGAGCACGTTGTAGAACTTGAACGCGGCGAAGAGCGTCAGGTACAGCACCGCGATCGCGCCGCCTTGCAGCACCTGCGCGTACTGCGCGCGCCGGGTGCGCAAGCGCCAGCCGATCGCGAGCAATGCGAGCGCGACGCCGCCGATCGACGCGAGGCGCCATTCGATCGGCACGTGCACGTGCTCGCTCGCGTACTTCGCGAGGAACGCAAGGCCGATGAAGAGGATCGCGATGCCGGCCTTGACGATCGTGTTGCCGCCGAACAGCCAGGCCTTGATCGGGGCGAGCGGATCGCGGCGCGGCGCGGGCGGTGGGGGCGGCGGGGACGAGACCGGTACCGCGGCGGTGACCGCGGGGGGTTGCGACGCCGGCATCTCGACCGGGATCGGTGCTCTGCCGGCGCTGTCGTCATTCGCATCGAACGGGGCCGCCGTGGGCTGCGGCAGAGGCAGCGACGCTGCCGCATCGATGGCCGAGGCGCTCGCTTCGGT
>DATCSE010000593.1:0-6069 GCA_036568605.1 Burkholderiaceae bacterium
GCCCCACCCCAGGGTACCGAGCAACTCGACCATTGCCGATGGCGCGAACGCTGCGCGGTATTCACCCGCCTGCAGCGTGCGGGCCTCGCGGGCGAGCAGCGGCATGCGGCGCACGGCCTCCTCGAGCTTGGATGCGAACGCGGCGTCGTCCCATTGCGTGCCGGCGTAGCGCGTCTTCACCGCCTTGTCGGCGCGGTGGTAGAGGCACCAGTCGAAGTGGAAGCTCTCCACGCGGTGCCAGTGGCGCGAGCCCAGGCTGTCGGCAAACGCATGCACCACCGGGCCGCCGGCGTAGAAGCCCACCAGATCCTGCTGGAGCTTGACGCCTGCCAATTCATGGACCAGCGCGATCACATGGCCAGCGTCGGGCAGTGCGCCGCGATCGTCGCGGTGGCTGTGCGTGGCGGCCCCGGGATACGACAACCACGGGTCGTCGGAGATCAGGTCGAGCTGGCTCACCAGCAGCTCGCGCTCGGCGCGCAGCCGCTGCAGATCCAGCGCCTTCTCGCCGCCGAGCGTGAGCGTGCTCTCGGCGCGCCGCTGCCCGCGTTCGACGGCGAGCGTCACGAAGGCTTGCTGCACCGACGTGGCTTGCCGCAGCGCGGCGTGATTGAAGCGCAGGAAGTCGCTGGACTCTGCGCGCAGGTAGAGACTGGTTCGATCCACCGACGGATCGCCGCGCAGCAGCGCGTCGGCCAGCGCCTCGAACGAGACCGGATCGGTGTAAGCGCCGGAGGACTGCAGGCCGCGGCTCACAACGCACCTCCAAAAACATCGACGTTCGCAAACTTGCAAGCAGGCGACGCATGGCCGACGCGAATCACCTGCGAAGGCTCGCCCTTGCCGCAGAAGGGCGTGCCCATCACCGCGGCAGTCTCCGGATTGCCGACCATCGCCAGCGAGCGCCAGAAGGTGGCGCTGATGCCGCGGTAGTTCGGGTTGCGCACGACCTCGGCAAGCCGGCCGCCGCGCACCATGCGGGCGTACTCGCAGCCGAACTGGAACTTGTTGCGCGAGTCGTCGATGCTCCACGAGCAGTTGGTGTGCATCACGACACCCAGCTCGATGCTCGAGATCATCTGCTCGAGGCTGCTGTCGCCGGCTTCGACATTGAGGTTGCTCATGCGATCGATCGGGGCACGATTCCAGCTGGAAGAGCGCGTGGTCGCGACACCGCCGACCTCGAAACCCTGGGCTTGCGCGCGCGCCTGCGAGAGGCTGCCGCCCAGCGGGCGCTTGAGCAGCCCGCGCTCGATCAGCAGCGCGCGCTCGGCCGGCGTGCCGTCGTCGTCGAACCCGAAGCCGGCGAATTCATGTTCGCGGCCCGGGTCGAAGCTGACGTTGAGCAGCTCGCTGCCGTACTGGTAGCGGCCGAACATGTCCAGCGTGACGAAGCTGGTGCCGGCGAAGTTGCGCTCGTCGCCGAGGATGCGATCCAACTCCAGAGGGTGCCCGATGCTCTCGTGTATCTGCAGCATCATCTGGTCGGGCATCAGGATCAGATCGAGGGTCCCGCTGGGGCAGGGCGGGGCCATCACGAGCTCGAGCGCCTCGCGCGCCACGCGCGGACCTTCACCCTCGCGGAAGCGGGCCCGCTCCAGCACCTCGATGCCGCCTTGCTGGCAATACCCGTTGTACTGGCCGGCGCTGGAGCGCACCTGGGTCACGCCGCTCGCGTGCGCGGTGACCTGCACCGAAGGCGTCATGAACTCCCAGCGCTGTTCGGTGCGGGCGCCTTCGCTGGTGACATGAAGCTGCTCGGTCGTGACGTTCCACAGCGTCGCGTGACGGTCGACGATGCGTGCATCGCCCCCGGCGGCGGCGCACACGTCGCGCAGCCAGCCGAGTTTTTCCGGCAGCGTGGCGCTCGATGCCGGACGCTCGACGAGGCTCGCGTAGCGCCCCGACGCGGCCGGCCGTGCGATCCGTTCGTAGTCGATCACGGTCCGGCCTGCGCCGGCGCGCGCCAGTGCGTGCGCGCGTTCGAAGGCGGCGGCCAGCCCGGCCTCCGAGAGATCCGAGGTCGCGGCATAACCCAGGCCGCCGTCGATCACGGCGAGCATGGCGCCGTTCTCGTGAGCGCGCTGCGGCGCTTCGGCCACGTCCTGGCGGACGCTGAGCTGCTCGGAGAATTCGCGCACGCCGCGCACGGCCCAGTGGCGAACGGTGGCGGGCAGACGGCCGGCGGCGCGGCGGGCGTTTTGTTCCAGGGTATCCAGCATGGTGAATGTGCGGTGGATGGAGTCGGCCTCGTGAGCCGGGTGCCGATTCTGCCCGTGTTCGGGCGCTCGGGCATGGCCGATGCCGCGATGGTGTCTGCCGTGTGCGAGTGAGACGACGACGTCCTCAGACCGTACGCAGCGACAAGCCGCATCGACGAACTGCCGCTCTCACCGAGGGGCCGCGAGTTCACCCGGATGAGCCCGCAGAATGCGGTGATGACCAAATCATGGACGCTCCGCAAGGCCAGAACCGACGACGCTTGGACCATCGCTCAGCATCGCTACTACCGCGCTGAGCCGCGGGAAGACGTGGACGCCTATGCCGCCTGGCTGCCAACGCGCATCGAGCAAGGTACTTACATTGGCTTCGTTGCCGAAGGGGACGGGCGCGTCGTTGCCGGCGCCGGCGCTGTTCTGCTCGATTGGGGGCCGACGCGCGGCGCGTCGTCCGGCACGCGCGCTCGAGTAGTGAATGTCTTCACTGACGAAGAGTGGCGAAAGCAAGGCATTGCCCGGGAGGTGGTCGATCGGGTCATCACCGCTTGCTCTGATCGCGGCATACGCGTGTACAGCCTCGCCGCCTCAGCGGATGGGGACCGCCTGTACAGGTCTTTTGGCTTCGTGCCCTACGAGAACGAGATGATCCTGCGTCGACGTTGACCCCATGTCATGGGGATGCGTCGCTGGACGCTCGCGCGCCTCGCTCAGCCGGCAGCGCCGATCGCGAGCGCCGTTGCGGACAGCGTGGCCAGCACGATCACCAGCAGCACCAGCGCGTTGGCGACGCGCTGATCGCGTACCGCTCCGCGCCTCTGCATGGCGGGTTGTGGCGGCTCTGGGCGAACCAGCGACGCGAGCAGGTTCGACAGGGACAAGGGGCTCATGGCGTACTCCGGGGCGTAAGCGTCGGGTGACGCTGAACCCCTGAGTTGCAGCCGCGCGCGGCCCGGTTCAAAGGTTCGCCACGGAAACAACCAGGCCAGTCGCCGGCGTCAGCGGTAGCGCTTGACGATCGCCTGGTAGGAACCGTCCGCCCTCATCTGGCCGATGGCGTCCGCGATCTTCTTGGCGGTCTCCTTCGGAAACTCATGAGACGCCGCGACCCAGGAAACCTTGACCGGTCCGAGGTTGGGTCCGTACTTCAGTTCGGCAGGATCGAACCCGGCTTGCCGGTACACGCCGTGCGCCATCAGATCGGTGGTGATCCAGGCGTCGATGCGTCCCAGCTTCAGTTTTCTGGCATTCGTCACATCGTCGTTGGTTTCCTCGAAGCGGGGAAATCCAACCTGGTCCACCTCGTCCTTGAAACTGGTGCCGCGGACATAGCCCACGACGAGCGACCGCGCTTCTTCGATCGAGGACGGCGGCTTGGCCAGCGTCACCAGCACCGTATGAAACTCCAGCACCGGCGCAACCCATTGGTATTGAGCTTCCCGGCCGGGCGTGCGGGTGAACGGAATGATCAGCACGTCGTTCCTGGACTGGGCTTCCAGCTGCGCCCGCTGCCAAGGCAGGAAGCTGAACTCGATCGCCACCCCCGCTCTCCTGCAGGCCTCGCGCACGACTTCGAGCACCACGCCGCCCGGTTGCCCGCCGGCGTTGGTGGTCAGCGGCGGAAACTCCGCGGCCAGCACCTTGATCGATGGCTCGGCCGCCATGGACGGCGAAAGCAGCAGAGCCAGCAGCGCGAGCATGCCGACGCTCGCGATTGTCGGTAGACGCATGCGGCACCTTCCCTCTGCTTGCGGTGACGTGAAAGGGCGGCTTGCTGGGCGTCAGCCCGCCCGGACCACTCGTGCGATCGCCCGTGCCAGCTCGTCCCGGCTGTACGGCTTGCGCAGCAGCTCCCAGCTCGGCGGCGAGTCGCGGTCGGCGTCGAGCAGTTCGGCCGAGTAGCCCGACATCAGCAGGATCGCGAGTTCCGGAAAGCGCTGCTGCGCCTGCGCAGCGAGATCGGTGCCGCGCAAGCCCGGGCCCAGCGCGATGTCGCTGAGCAGCAGTTCGAAGCGCGCCTCGGGGCCCAGCGCGAGCAAGGCCTGTTCGGCGTTCGCGGCCACCGTCACCTTGCAGCGCAGCGTGTCGAGAAACGTGCGCACGACGTTGCGCACTTCGCTGTCGTCTTCCACCAGCAGCACCCGCAGGCCGTCGGGCACGGCTTCGCTGACGCCGTCGTCGGCCGCGTCGGGCTCCTGCGCCTCCCACGGCCGCGGAATGTAGAGCGTGACGATCGTGCCTTCGCCGGGCGCGCTGGCGATCGAGACGGTGCCCTTGGACTGCTTGACGAAGCCATACACGGTGCTCAGGCCCAGCCCGGTGCCGCGGCCCGCGTCCTTGGTCGTGAAGAACGGCTCGAAGGCACGCTCGCGGACCGACTCGGGCATGCCGGTGCCGGTGTCGGCGATCGCGATCGCGACGAAGCGCTCGTCCGGCGCGCTCGGGTCGTCGAGATCGCGCCGCAGCTCGGCCGACAGCGCCCGGCTCGCGCCGGCGCGGAACTGCAGGCGGCCGCCGTCGGGCATCGCGTCACGTGCGTTGATCGCGATGTTCAGCAGCGCCGATTCGAGCTGCCCCGGGTCGGCCTGCACCAGCGGGCAGTCCGGCGCCACCTCCACATCGATGCGGATGCGCTGGTCCAGCGTGCGGCGCAGCATGTCCGACAGCGAGCGCAGCAGCGCGCCCACGTCGACGTGGGTCGGCTGCAGCACCTGGCGGCGCGAGAACGCGAGCAGCTTGCTCGTCAGCTCGGCACCGCGGCGCGAGGCGCGCGCGGCTGCGGCGACCAGTTGCCCCGCGTAGGCGTCGTCGGCGAGCGTGGGCAGCTCCTCCAGCACCTGCAGGTTGCCCTGGATCACGGTCAGCAGGTTGTTGAAGTCGTGCGCGATGCCGCCGGTCAGCTGGCCGACGCTCTCCATCCGCTGCGCATGGTTCAGCGCCTCCTCGGTCTGTGCGCGCTGCAGGCTGCTGGCGAGCAGGTTGGCCAGCGACTCGAGGAAACGCAGCTCGTCGTCGCCGAAGCGGGTCTGCGCGCGCGAGCGTACCGTGAGCGCGCCCACGACGCGTCCGCGGTCGCTCAGCGGCACCGCGAGCGCGCTGACCAGGCCCGCCGCGAGATAGGCGGGCGGCACCACGAAGCGGCGTTCGTCGCGATAGTCGGCGACGACGACGGCGCGGCCCTGTGCGCAGACGAATCCCGGCGGCGTGTCGATGCGGTTCGCGACGCGCATCCCGACCTCCTCGCCCGGCACCATGCCGACGCCGCTCGCGACGCGGAACTCCTGCCGGTCGCGATCGAGCAGGAACACCATCGCGACCTCGACCTGCAAGGCCTCGGCGGCGATTGCCGGCACCTGCTCCAGCAGCGTCTGCGGGTCGCGCGCATCGACCGCGAGGCGGCCGAGCTGCGCCAGGTGCTCGCTGTAGCGGGCCCGCTGCAGCGCCTGCTTGACGCGCGGGTAGGCGCCGATGTCGCGGATCGCGGCCACGACGAACGGCAGGCCGTGGCTCTGCAGCGGGCTCAGCGCGATCTCGACCATCACCTCGCTGCCGTCGCGGCGCTTGGCGACGAGCTCCATCTGCGTGCCCATCGGACGTGCGCGCGGCGCGTGGCCGTAGGCCTCGCGATAGGCGGCGTGGCGCGGGCGGATCGCGTCGGGCACCAGCGCGTCGACGCCCAGGCCCATCAACTCCTCGACGCCGTAGCCCAGCAGCGCCGCGGCCGACGGATTGGCCAGCACGATCGTGCCGCTGCCGTCGACCAGCAGCAGCGCGTCCGGGTAGGCCGCGAACAGCGAGCGGAAGACCGTGCGCTCGTCGATCCCCGTGGGCAGCGCCGGCGGCGATATTGGCG
>DATCSE010000594.1:0-14424 GCA_036568605.1 Burkholderiaceae bacterium
GTTCTATGCGATCCGCGATGCGATCTCAGCGGTCGGCGCGCACCGGGTCGACCCACCGCTGACGGCCCCGGCCACGAGCGAGGCGATCCTGCGCGCGATCGATGCGGTTCAGCGCAGCGCCGGCTGAGGGCAAAGGAGCCACGCGATGTCCAGACTCCGCGCACTCGCCGCCACCTGGCTGGTCTCGGGCCGGCGCTGCGTGCTGGTCGAGGTCAGCGAAGCGCGCGGCTCGGCGCCGCGCGAGGCCGGCACCCGGATGCTGGTGAGCCTGCAGCACACGGCCGGCACGGTGGGCGGCGGGCACCTGGAGCTGAAGGCGATAGACGAAGCGCGCGCGCTGCTCGCTGCCGACGATGAACAGCCGTTCGCGCCGCGCGAGATCCACTACCCGCTGGGCCCGGCGCTGGGCCAGTGCTGCGGCGGCGCGGTGACGCTGCGCTTCTCGATGCTCGATGCCGCGGCACTCGAACGCTGGCCGATCGCTGCGCCGCGCTTTCACCTGCAGCTCTACGGCGCCGGCCACGTCGGCCGTGCGATCGCGCGTGCGCTCGCGCCGCTGGACGTGCTGGTCGACTGGATCGACGAGCGCGAGAGCGAATTCCCGTGCGCGTTCCACGACGCCGCGCCGCAAGCGCCGTGGCCCGACCACATCCGCAAGGTCTGCGTCGACACCGTCGAGGCCGAGGTGCGCTGCGCGCCGCCCGGCGCGTACTACCTCGTGCTGACCCACCAGCACGACCTGGACCTGCGCATCAGCGAAGCCATCCTGAAGCGCGGCGACTTCGGCTTCTTCGGCCTGATCGGCTCGAAGACCAAGCGCGCCCGCTTCATCCACCGCTTCGAGCAGCGCGGCATCGCCTCTGAGACGATCGCGCGCATGACCTGCCCGATCGGGCTGCCGGGCATCGTCGGCAAGGAGCCGGAGGTGATCGCGGCGGGGGTGGTCGCGCAGCTGCTGGCACATCGCCCCGTGGCTGTCGGCACGACAACGCCGGCCGCGGTTGCAGCAACGGGCTGAACGGTCCCGCGCTGCGGCCGCGATCAGCTCGCGAGCGCCTGGCCGCCTTGCCACTCGGCCGCCAGAGCGCTCAGGAGCTTCTTCTTGAACCGGCGATCTGTCGCCGCGCCCGCCAGCGTTTCGCTCATCGCCTGCGCAATGCGCTCGAGCACCTCGTGCGGGCGCCGCACACCGCAGACCTCGCGACCGAACGCACACAGCTCATCCGCGTCGGGGTACGCGCGGCTGCCATGCCGCCCGGCCCGCAGCTTGAGCGCCAAGGTCCGGTCGACCGCTTCGGCACCGCCCGGGCGCTGGTACCTGTAGATCGTCGTGGTGACCACGTCGTACATCGGCGCGAGCCGGGCATTGCCGGCGTCGGTGTACAGCACGCCGAAGTTCTTGAGATGCGCATCGCCGTTGCGCACCATCACCGACAGCACGAGTTGTTCGTACAAGCGCTCGAGGTCATCCGCCGGGCTCGAGCTGAAGATGCGGATCGCCTCTGCCATGCGCTCGTAGCTGCCCTCGTACTTGCGATTCGACAGGCGGTCGTGAACCTGCCGCCCCATCAGGGCCGCCACATCCTCGAAGCCGACGCGCTGCCCTTGTGCGGTGACGTCGAAACGATCGATGACCAGGATGGTCCCGTCGACCGACAGCTCGAAGCCGGATACTGCGATGCCGGCCCGCCGTGCCGCGTCGAGGCACAGGTACTCGTTGGCGGCCAGACCGGGGTAGTCATCGCCGGCGACCTTCAGGATCAGATCCGGGATGGGAACCATCGCCCTGGACGGCACCAGAATCTTCGGCTGCACACCCGACACACCCGCGCTCACCGACAGGTACGCATCGACGAGTTGCGCGAACAGCTTGGTGCCGGCGGTCGACTCGAGCAAGGTCTTGCGGCTCACGACGGCGCTGTTTGCCTGGCGCGGCTCGCCGTCGAGCGCAAAGCCGACACGGCCGATGCCGTTGTCGCCCATCAGCGCGAGCAGGTGCATCTTCGTCAGCGTCTGTTTCGGGTGGCGCTCGAGAATCTGCTGGAACAGGAAGCCTTCGGGCAGGTTCATGTCCATCGCCGGAAACAGGTCGCCGTCCGTGTAGACCAGCGTCGTCGCCGGCATCAGCAGGCTGACCGCAGGCTGCTGCGCGTCGTCGCGCGCATAGGCGTAGGTGTATTGCGACTCGCGCGTCAGCAACCCCGCCGAATCGCCGGCGATGGTCACTCGCAACTGCTTGAGCTTGTCCGGCAGCATTGCCAATGCGCTTCAGCGCTCGTCGTCGGAGAACCTCTGCCTCGCCTCCTCCAGCGTCGGCAGGCGTGCCGGCATCAGCTCGATCTGGTAGCCGATCGCGCGCAGGATGTCCAACAGCGAGCTGACCGACACGTCCTCGCCGCGCTCGAGGCGATGCAGGATGTCGCGGCTGCGCTTGGACTGGCGGGCCGCCGCGGTCGCCGTGATGCCGGCTGTCTTGCGCGCCAGCGCCACCCTTGCGCCCAGGTCGGCCAAAGTGCGAATGGGGTTCGCGTACGTCATTCTGGACAATTTACGCCCACAGGCGAAACTTGTCCAGAATCATGGACAACCACATCCGCAGATCCGCCACGTGACGGGCTACAGCTGCTCCTCCGGCACGAACGGCCGAAGGAACCACAGCTTCACCCGCTGCCACAGCGTCGAGTCGGGCTCGTTGCGCAGCACGATCTCCTTCTCGCCGTCGCTGGTCAGCCACTGCAGCCCGCCGCCGTCGGGCGCCTTGCGCACCCGGTAGGCGCTCTGCAGCCGGTCGATGTCGATGATGCGGGTCAGCTCGCGCGCGAGCGGCGGGCTGTCGATCACCGCGCCGAGCTCGGTGTTGATCGTCGCCGAGCGCGGATCCAGGTTCATCGAGCCGATGAAGATCTTCTGCTTGTCGAGCACGACCAGCTTCGCGTGCAGCCGCCCGAGCGACTTGCCGAACAGGAACATGCGCTTGTTGTCCTTCAGCCGCGACGAGCTGAGCTCGTACAGGTTGATGCCCATGTCCAGCATCTCGCTGCGGTAGGCGGTGTAGCCCAGGTGCACGATGGGCTCGTCGGTCGACGCAAGCGAGTTCGTCAGCACCGTGACCTTCACGCCGCGGTTGCGCAGCTCGTGCAGCAGCTCCATCCCGTGCGTGCCGGGCACGAAGTACGGCGACGACGCGAGCATCTCGGTCTTCGCGGTGCGGATCGCCTCGAACACGTTGTAGGTGACGCTGGTCTCGAGCAGGTCGCCGCCGACCGAGCCGTCGAACGGCTTGTCGGGATGGTCGGCGAACACGTAGGCGTCGCCCCAGATCAGCCCGAGCTTGCCGCCGTCCAGGTCGTCGGCGATCGGCCCGTAGCCGAGGATGTCGTTGGGCGGCAGCTCGGCCGGCGGCGGCGTGTAGACCGGGCCCGTCCATTCCTCGAACTTCGCGCGCAGCTCCTCCTTCGTGAGGCTGGACTTCGCGATCGCCTCGAGCGGGTAGACCGGCGTGCTGTTCCAGTAACGGTCGAACTGGAACTGCAGCGGTGCGACGACGAAGCCGACCGTGAACGCATCGACGTCGACGAAGTTCTCCTTCGCGCTGCGGAGGTAGTACTCGTTGGCGACGTTGCGCCCGCCGATCACCGCCATCGCGCCGTCGGCGATGAACAGCTTGTTGTGCATGCGGTGGTTGACGCGGTCCCAGTCGCCGATCGAGGCGAGGAAGCGCCCGGTCTGCCCCTGGTCGCGGGCACGCATGAACGGATTGAACAGCCGCACCTGCACGTTCCTGTGCGCGGCGAACGCGAGGAACAGGTCGTCGTTCCCGCCGGTGTAGAGGTCGTCGATCAGGAGGCGCACGCGCACGCCGCGCTCGGCGGCATCGCGCAGCGCACGCAGCAGCCAGCGGCCGGTCTCGTCGTTCTCGAAGTGGTAGTACTGGACGTCCAGCGAGACCTCGGCGCGCCGTGCGAGCTGCACCCGCGTGTCCAGCGAGAACAGCCCCAGCGGCATCAGCCGGAAGCCCGACAGCTCCGGCCCCGGGGCCGAGCGCTGCGCGATGCCGCCCAGCGTGGTCTTCGGGTCCAGCGGGATCGCCTCGCTGGCGATCGCCTCGCGGTCGACCGTCGGCAGCGGCACGGTGCTGCAGGCGCCTAGCAGCGCGAGCAGCAGCACAGCGAACATCAGGCGCATCAGCGCATCGCCGCCCACCGCGGGTCTCCCTCTGGATCGTTCGATGCCCATCGCCTGCGCTCGTTGACTCTGCCCGGTCATCACACGTGTCGCCCGCATTCTGCCGCGGGCGCGTGACATGCGAGCGTCGATCTGTCGGCCATGCGGACGAGAGCTTACGCTCGCCGCGACGGTGCAGGCCGCGACGCCCGACCGCAGCAGATCCCGGCGCGTGTGCAGCCTGGGATGGAGCATGGGTCTGCTACTTGCTTTCTAGGGACGAGGGCCGCTCGATTTTGCTGCACGCCGCCCGCACAATCGCGTCCCGATGGACACGCCGCGTTTTGCCGTCACGAAGATCCAGCCGCCGCGCCTGCGCGCGCTGCGGGTGGTGGAGCGCGTGCAGCTGGGCGCCGCACTCGTGCAGGCCCTTCTGACGCAGCGCGTGGTGCTGCTGCAGGCGCCGGCCGGCTTCGGCAAGACCGCCCTGCTCGCCACCCAGTGGCCGCAGCTGCCGGCTGGCACCGCGCTCGCCTGGGTCTCGCTCGACGAGGACGACGACGCCCAGCGCCTCTACGCCTGCCTGGTGGCCGCGCTCGAGCCGTACGACGTGCCGTGGCGCACCTCACCCGAGGCGCTGATCGCGCTGGCGACCGACGAGGGCGCCGGCTCGCGGCGTGCGGTCGCCGAGCTGCACAACGCGCTGGCCGGCGCCGATGCCGCGCACGGCGTGATCGTGCTCGACGACCTGCACCGCGTGCAGTCGGCGGCGGCCCGGGCGCTGGTCGACGCGCTGATCGAACGGCTGCCGCCGCAGTGGACCGTCGTGCTCTCGACCCGCGTGCCGCCTGAAGGCGCGCTGGCACGCTGGCGCGCCGCCGGCGAGCTGACCGAGTTCGACCAGGCCAGCTTGCGCTTCAGCGCCGAAGAGGCCGCCGCGCTCGTGGCCGCCGAGCCGTCGGCGCCGCTGCGCGAGCGCATCGCCGAGCTGCACGAACGCACCCAAGGCTGGCCGGCCGGCATGCAGCTGTGCCTCGCTGCGCTGCGCGCGCGGCCCGGCGGGTCCGGTGCGCTGGGCGCGCAGGGCCGCGGGCTGCTCGACCGGCACCTGTTCGACTACCTCGCGAGCGAGGTGCTGGCCGACATGCCCGCGCCGCTGCGCGACTTCCTGACCCGCTGCAGCGTGCTGCCCGAGCTGACCGCGGGACGCTGCGCGTCGGTCAGCGGCGACCTGCATGCGGCACGCTGGCTCGACGAGATCGAGCGGCGCGGCTTGTTCGTGACCGTGCTCGATGCGCCCGAGCGCACGCTGGTGCTGCATGACCTGTTCCGCAACGCGCTCGACGAACGGCTGCTGCGCGAGCATGCGGGCGAGCTGCCCGAGCTGCTGCGGCGCGCGGCCGCCGGCGAGTCCGATCCGCTGCGGCGTGTCGGCTTCCTGCTGCGCGCGGGCGACTGGGCGCGGGCTGAAGAAGCGCTGGACGCGAACGCGCCGGACCTGCTGCTGCACGGCGGCGTCGGCGAGGTGCAGCGGCTGATCGGCAGCTTTCCGGCGAACTGGCGCGACGCGTCGCCGCGCTTGCTGCGGCTCGGCGGGACGGCCCACTGCCTGCGCTGGAACTGGGCCGAGATGGCGCGCAGCTTCGAAGGCGCGATCAGCGCCGCGCGCGCCGCCGGCGCCGAGGACGAGCAGCGGCTCGCGCAGGCCTATCTGACCTCGGCGTACTACCCGCTGGGCCGCAACGAACAGGCCCTCGCGGTGCTGGCCGAGCTGGCGCCATTGCCGCTGCCGCCGCGGACCCGCGCGATTGCGCTGATAGGCGAGTGCTCGCAGCTGTTCCGGCGCGGCGAGCACGATCGCGTGCCGGCCGCGTATGCCGAGCTGGTGACGCTGCTCGAGCGCGGCGAGCCGCTGTTCACCTGGTGGGAATGCGCGCCGGCGTCGAACTGGAGCACGCTGCGCGGGATGCGCCCGGTGCTGCGGCGATACGTCGAGGGCGCGCTCGCGCGCATCGGCGAGCGCGCCCTGCCGATGCGCGCCGAGGTGCAGCTCCAGCGCGCGTTCGTCGCGCTGTGGTCCGGCGAGGTCGACGCGGCGCTCGAGTTCGCCGCATCGGCCCGCGACGACCTGAAGTGGTTCGCCTGCTCGGGCGAGACGGAGGTGAGCCTGCAGCTGTTCGAGATGATCAGCGACGCGATCCGCGGCCGTGCCGACAACGTGTGGGCGCGGCTGGACGAACTCTGGACCCGCGAGGACCGCGGCACCGAGGAGCGGCGCAACCAGTGGCATCACCACATGAGCGTCTACGGCGTGCGCCTGAACGACGTGCTGGGCGGCAACCCGCAACGGCTGCGCCGCTGGGCCGCGACGCTGACCGACCGCCCGCTCGAAAGCGACACGGCCACGCCGCGCGCCGAGCTCGTGCGTGCGCGCCACGCGGCGGCCGAGGGCCGCTGGGCCGATGCCGCCGCCGGCTTCGTGCGGCTGCTGCCCCAGGCGCCGCGCATGGACGTGATGGGCCAGGCGATCGAGATCCGGATCCGCGCCGCGCACGCGCTGCTGCGCGACGCGCACATCGCGCAGGCTGCGGAGGCGCTCGCGCCGGCGCTCGAGCGCATGCAGGTCGAAGGCGAACGCGGCCACGCACTGATGTGCGGGCCCGACGTGCTGGGCACGCTGGCCGAGGCGCGCTGGGGCGCGGCGCTGAGCGATGAGCTGCTGGCCGAGCTGCATGGGGCTGCGCAACTCGCCGCCGCGCTGCGCGGCGGCGGCTACAAGGCCCCGACCGCAACGCCCGCAGCGACCGCCGCGTCGGCGGGCGACGATGCGCTGCTCAGCAGCCGCGAACGCGAGGTGCTGGCACTGATCGGCGCTGGCGACAGCAACAAGGTGATCGCCCGCACGCTGGACATCAGCCCGCACACCGTGAAGCGCCATGTCGCGAACATCCTCGACAAGCTGGGCCTGGCGTCTCGCGGGCAGGCCAGCGCGTGGTTGCACGCCAACGCGTAGCGCGATCGGTACTGCACTGTTTCGCCGCAAGGCTCCGCATTGCATCTGTCGCTCTGGCGGGCCAGCCATAGCAGTGGCTATGGCGAGCATTTGCATCGCGGCAGGCGCCGCTTTGCTGAGATCACCCATGGGCCACTTGCTGGCCCGCTTCGTGGACCAGGGGCCGGAGCCCTCTCATAGCGTTAGCAGGCCCTGGACGTGCGCCGCTGAA
Organism: Burkholderiaceae bacterium; assembly: GCA_036568605.1. Taxonomy (GTDB): domain Bacteria; phylum Pseudomonadota; class Gammaproteobacteria; order Burkholderiales; family Burkholderiaceae_C; genus DATCSE01. Next base: position 7,389 of record DATCSE010000594.1, read on the forward strand.
ACGAAAGCGGTTCGCCCATCGAACGCAAGCACCTGACCGAGTGCCGACGCGCGCGTCGGCCGCCCCGATAATCGCCCGCTTGCCGTTGTCGGGGACGCTCGGAAGATGAAGGTGCTGCTCGTCGACGACCATGCGCTGCTGCGCGATGGTCTCGCACTGGTGATGGAACGCGAATTCATCGGCCTGAACCTGCTGCAGGCCGGCACGCTGGCCGAGACGCGCTCCGTGATCGACGAGCATCCCGATGTGCAGCTGATCCTGCTCGACCTGATGCTGCCCGATGGCGACGGCAAGTCGGCGCTGGCCTGGCTGCGCGAGGCGGTGCCGGGTGCGCGCCTGGTCGCGCTGTCGGCCGACGAGACCAGCGAGAACATCCTGGCGGCGATCAACGGCGGCGCCGCGGGCTTCATCCCGAAGAGCGTGCAGGCCGATGCGATGCTCGAGGCGCTGCGCATCGTGCTGGCCGGCGGCGTCTACCTGCCCACCGCCGCGCTCGAGCGGCGCGCAACACCGCGCCCCGAGAGTCGCCACATCGCCGCGGCCTGGATGCCCGGCGCCCGCCGGCCCGAGGACATCGGCCTGTCGCCGCGCCAGGCCGACGTGCTGCGCATGCTGATCGACGGCAAGCCGAACAAGCTGATCTCGCGCGAGCTCGAGATGTCGGAGTCGACCGTGAAGACGCATCTCGCCGCGATCTTCCGCAAGCTGGACGCGACATCGCGCACGCAGGCCGTCGTCGCGGCGGCACGGCTGGGATTGCGGCTAGTCCAGTGAAACAGAGGAATCGGCTGTGCGATTCCTCTGTTTCACTGGACTAGGGTCCTGACGGGCGATCAACTCGCGCCGATGGCGTCGCTCAAGTCGGCCCAGTCGGTGTCGTCGTTCAGCGCCTTTTCCAGCAGCTGCAGCAGCGCCGCGGCGCTGAACGGCTTGTGCAGCACCGGCAGGCCCGTCTTCGCGAGCCGCGCCAGGTCGGCCGGTGCGGTGTCGCCGGTCACGATCGCCGCGGCCACTGCGCGGCCGGCGCGAGCGCGGATCAGGTGCACGCAGTCGACGCCGGTGCCGTCGGGCAGGCGCTGATCGCTGACGATCAGCGTCGGCAACGGCGCGTGATCGTCGAGGCGCCGCTGCAGCTCGGCGCGGCTCGCCAACGGCAGAACGCGCGCGCCCCAATGGCGCAGGCGCGCGCTCATCGCGTCGCGCACCGCGGCATCGTCCTCGATCAGCCAGATCAGCGTGCCGCGCAGCGGCAGCGCCGGCGCGGCCGGTGGGGCGACGGCCGGCGCGCCGCGCGGCGCGAGCGGCAGTTCGAGCGTGAAGCACGAGCCGCGCCCAGGCGTCGAGCGCAGCGTGATGCGCTCGCCGAGCAGGCGCGCGCTGCGCTGCACGATCGCGAGCCCCAGGCCCAGGCCCTTGTGGCGGTCGCGGCCCGGGTTGTCGAGCTGCACGAACTCCTCGAACACCGAGGCCTGCGATTCGGGCGCGATGCCGCGGCCGCTGTCCCACACCTGCAGCAGCACGCGGTCGGGGCGCCGCAGGCGCACGCCGATCAGCACGCCGCCGCGATCGGTGTAGCGCACCGCGTTGTCGACCAGGTTGCGCACGATCTGCTCGAGCAGAACCGGATCCGACAGCACCGCGAGCGACGTGCGGCGGAACCGCAGCTTCAGCTTCTTCGCTGCCGCGGCCGGCTGCTCGTGCAGGTCGATCGCCTCGAACAACGGCGCCAGCGCGACCGGCTGCAGGCGCGGCGTGATCGTGCCGGACTCGAGCCGCGACAGATCCATCAAGCCCTTCAGCAGCGACTCCATCGAGGCCGCGGCCTCGTGCAGCCGATCGACCATCGCACGCAGCGGCGCCGCGACGAGCTGCTCGCGCAGCAGCCCGATCAAGAGGCCGATGGTCACGACCGGCTGGCGCATGTCGTGGCTCGCCGCCGCCAGAAATCGCGTCTTCGCCGCATTGGCGATCTCGAGCTCGTGGGTGCGCTCGGCCACCCGCTGCTCCAGCGACAGGTTCAGCGACTCGACATCGCTCAGAGCCCGGACCAGCCGGTTGACCAGCACGATCGCGAAGCTGGCCAGCGCCAGCGGCGTCGCATACGGCATCCAGTAGCCGCCGAGCACCGAGACGTACCCTTGCTGATAGAGGTAGTCGTGCACGCCGCCGACCAGCACCATCGCGAGGCCGGTCAGCAGCACCAGCAAGCCGTACTGGCGAACCTGGCGCGCGTAGCTGAACACCAGCCACAGCGAGGGCAGCGCCAGCGCGATCAGCAGCGGATAGGTCAGCCCGCGCAACCCCTGCTGGGCCGTGCCGATCGCCAACAGCGCGCAGGGCGGCAGTACGATGGCCGCAGCCTTCAGCGCACGGTCGAACCAGCGCCAGCGCCGGCCCGACAACGCCAGCGCGAAGCGCCCGAACAGCAGCGTGCTGCCGAGCTGCGCCATGTAGTACAGCCAGTCGCTCACGCCACCCGGCATCGGCACGCCGTCGACGACGAAATAGCAGTAGTTGCGCACCGAGACCAGCATGCACAGCGCACCGAACCAGCCGATCGCCACCTCGCTGCGGCGCCGCGACCAGATCGCGAGCATGAACAGGCCAAACGCTGCACCGGCGATGTTCAGGCTTTCCGGCAGGGTCTCCGACAGTACGACGTGGCGTACGTGGTCGGCTCGCACGCGCGGTTGCGGCCCGATCTCCAGCGCCGACAGGCCGGCGCGGTTGCGATAGTCGACTTCGATGCGGATCTCGTTCGTGCCGGCGTGCAGGACATCCGGCGGCAGATCGACCAGCTGCGCGATCGGGCGGCCGGTGAACGGCGCCAGGTCGCGCCCCACGTGCACCAGCCGGTTGTTGACGATCACCCGGTGCATGCTGCTGATCCGGTCGACGCGCAGCGCCCACATCTGCGTGGGCGCCTGCGCAAGATCGAAGCTGAACCGGTAACGGCCGACTCCGCGCGGCAGCAGCCCGCGCAAGGCCCAGGTGTCGGGCAGTCGAACGACCTGCTCGACCCCGCCGTCGCCGCGTTCGAAGCGGGCCTCGTGCAACTCGAGGATGCCATCGGGCGCGGCGGCCGCGCCGCTCGCGCCGCATGCCAGCAGCAGCGCGAGGACCCGTTCGAGCAAACGACGTAGAGGTCGAAGTGACATGGGGCGAGAGCCTACCGTGTTGTCGCGCGCGGGGCGTGCGGGGTCCGAACGAAAAACGCCCTGCCGGGCAGGGCGTTCGGCTTGTGCGATCGCCGCCGCTCAGGGCTGCTGCACCGAGAACATGAACTGCTTCTGCGCCGGGCGCAGCAGCGCGTTCAGGCCCATGCCGCGCAGGCCGAGGTTGGTCCACTCGGCCACGTTCACGACGGTGGTCCCGTCGGTTCCGGTCACGGTCGCGGCGGCGCGGAAGTTGTAGCCGTTGCGCGGGCTGTTGACCAGCACGGTCTCGAGGTGCTCGTCGGTCGCGCCGACGGTCTTGGCCAGCCGCGTGTAGCTGCTCGCGGTCGAGTCGGTCGCGGTCACGGTGTTGGTCGATTCGGTCACGGTCGGCGTGGCCAGCCAGTGGTTCGTGAACCGGAAGTCCCAGCCCGTGCTGACGCGGCCGACCGCCGGCAGGTCGTTCGTGCGCTGCTTGGTGCGCACCTCGAAGCTGCCGTCGCCATCGACGTGCACCATCATCAGCTCGCCGTTGCCCGCGCGGTACGCGAAGGTGCGGCCGCCGGCCGTCGTGCCGCCGGCCTCGATCACGTCGAAGCCGCCGTCGGCATTGGCCTGGAAGCTCGGCAGGTCGCCGGCCTGCTCGCTGCAGCTCGCGACGCTCCAGGTGCTGGCATTGCTGCACACCGAGACGGCGCTGAGCGTGCCGGTCGCGTTGAGCGTGGCGGTCGCCGTTGCACCCACGTAGGCGGCGCTGGCGCTGTCGTACTGCATGCCCAGCGTGTTCCACGTCCCTTCGAGCTCGGCCAGCGTGTGGCTCTGCACCGGGAACGCGATCGCGGGCTTGTACGTGTTGGTTTCGATCTCGTACGAACGCGCCACGATCACACCCGCCTGCGAGACGACGATGTCGGTCTTGCCGCCGTCGTCGGAGTAGCGGCAGGTGCCGTTGGCGGCCCAGGTGCCGGGGCTGCCGTCGGTCTAGGTGATGGCCAGCGTGGCGGCATCGATCGTGATCGTGCCGTACTGGTCGGCGAGCGCCGCGCCGGCGGCCGGCAGCACGACGCGGTACGAGCCGCTGCGCAGCGCCGAGCAGTTGCTCGCCGCGGTCCTCAGCAGCAGGTCGGCCGGCAGCGATGGGACGACGCTGGTCGGCGTCGTGGTCGTCGACGCCGCCGCGCTCGAAGTCGCGGCCACCGTCGCGGTCAGCGTCGCCAGGGTCATCGCATTGCCCGAGCTGTCGACCGTGCTGGCGAGCTTCGTGGCCAGCGCATCGAGCGCAACGTCGTAGGCGTTGCCGGTGCTCGTGGTCGTGCTCTTCGCGGTCAGCGTGCCGGTCAGCAGATCGCCCACCGCGGCCGCGCTGACGTCGATGCCGGCCGCGGCCAGCGTGCCGACGACGGCCGTCTGCGCGGTGCTCAGCGCGCTGCTCGTGACGGCGCTCGCCGCCGTGCTGTCGAAGCTCGTGAAGTAGCTGGCCGGATCGGTGCCGGTCAGGCTCGCGACGACCAGCTGCGTCAACGGCGTGATGTTGGCCGTGGCGCTGCTGCCCGAGCCCGCGGCCACCGAGTACAGCGTGACCGCGCTGTCGGACGAGGTCACCTGCAGCACGCACGGCAACGCGCCCGCGCTGACGCTGATCGTGTAGCTTCCGTCGGCACCGGTGGGGGCCGTGGTCGCGCTGCCCGCGGCGCACTTGACCGAGACCGTGCCGCTGGCAATCGCCTCGCCCTTGGCCGCGACGCCGCTGATCGTCAGCGCGGTCGACGTGGTCGGGGTCGTGGTGGTCGGCGTTGTCGTTGTCGTCGTTGTCGTGCCGGTGCTGCTGCTGTCGTCGCCGCCTCCGCCGCAACCGGCGAGCATCAGCGTGCACAGGCCGCTCGCGGCCAGCAGAAGGTTCAATCGATTCGGTTTCATCGGGTCTCCGCAGTGAATGAAGGCTCACGGTCTGCGCGCATCGGCTGTGGACCGTTGCGTTCATTGCGAAGAATTTTTTCCGGGGGGCCCGCAACGCGGGATCGGCCATTTGGCCGAGCGCGGCGCTGCGCCCCGTGAAGAACGCCACGCGGACCGGCTGCGCACGCATCCCGCGTGCTGCAGCGGTCAGCCGTTCGAGCGTGGGTTCAGAGCACGAGCACGGCGCGGAAGTCGTTGACGTTCGTGAACGTCGGCCCCGGCACGATCAGGTCGCCCAGCGGCTTGAAGAAGTTGTAGGCGTCGTTGCGGTCGAGGAAGTCCTGCGCCTTCAGGCCCTGCGCGGCGGCGCGCGCGAGCGTGCTGGGCGTGACCAGCGCGCCGGCGTTGTCCTCGACGCCGTCGATGCCGTCGGTGTCGGCAGCCAGCACGTGCACATTCGGTTCGCCCTGCAGCGCGATCGCGCAGCCGAGCAGGAACTCGGTCGCGCGGCCGCCGCGGCCGCCCTTGGACTTGACCGTCACCGTCGTCTCGCCGCCGGAGAGGATCACGCAGGGCTTCGCGAACGGCTGCCCGTGCTTCGCGACATAGCGGGCGAGCGCCGCGTGCACCTTGCCGACCTCGCGCGACTCGCCTTCGATCTCGTCGGACAGCACGTGCACCGCGATGCCCGCATCGCGCGCGACGCGCGCCGCGGCATCGAGCGACTGGCGCGGCGTCGCGATCATGTGGACTTGATGGCCGGCGAAGATCGCATCGCCCGGCTTCGGCGTCTCGAGTCGGCCGCTCTCGAGGCCGGCGCGCGCGGCCGCCGGGATCTCGATGCCATAGCGCGCGAGGATGCGCAGCGCATCGGCGCAGGTGGTGCTGTCGGGCACGGTCGGGCCGCTGCCGATCACCTCGGGCGCGTCGCCGGGCACGTCGCTGATCAGCAGCGTGACGACCTGGGCCGGGGCGCACATCGCGGCGAGCCGCCCGCCCTTGATCTTCGAGAGGTGCTTGCGCACGCAGTTCATCTCGTCGATCGCCGCACCGCTCTTCAAGAGCGCCTTGTTGACCGCCTGCTTCTCGTCCAGCGTGATGCCGTCGGCCGGCATCGCGAGCAGCGACGAGGCGCCGCCCGACATCAGGCACAGGACCAGGTCGTCGGCGGTCAGCCCTTCGGTCAGGGCCGCGATGCGCTGCGCGGCGCGGCGGCCGGCTTCATCGGGCACCGGATGCGCCGCCTCGACGACTTCGATGCGCCCCGGGTTGGCCTTGTAGGCCGGCGGCACATAGTCGTAGCGCGTGACGACCAGCCCCGACATCGGCGCGTTCTTCGGCCACAGCGCGTCGACCGCCGCCGCCATCGCGCCGCCGGCCTTGCCGGCCCCGAGCACCAGCGTGCGGCCTTTCGGCGGCGCCGGCAGGAAGCGCGCCGTCTCCGGGCCGGGCACGGCCTGGGCGACGGCGGCATCGAACAACGCGCGCAGGAAACCGCGGGGGTCTTGCTGGGGGGATGGTGTGCTCATGGATTTCGGTTCCCGGGAGGGCGACGATGGCATCGGCAGGATTTTTGGACGCAAAGGCGCCAAGGAGCGCCAAGAACGCAAAGGAAAGATTTTGAAGTCTTTTCTTCGCGCCCTTTGCGCTCCTTGGCGCCTTTGCGATCCGGCTGTTCCTCCGGCCGTCAGTTCGCCTGGTCCGGTGCGACCGGGTGGTTGGCCATCAGCTCGAGCGCCCGCACGAGCGCGGAGTGGTCCAGGTCCTGCATGCCGTTGGCCGCGCAGGCCTGCATCAACTGCGCGGCGCCGGCCGTCTGCGGCAGCGCAACGCCGAGCGCGCGGGCGCCGGCCAGTGCGAGGTTCAGGTCCTTCTGGTGCAGCCCGATCCGAAAGCCCGGCGCGAACGTGCGCTTGACCATGCGCTCGCCATGCACCTCGAGGATGCGGCTGGCCGCGAAGCCACCCATCAGCGCCTGCCGCACC
>DATCSE010000595.1:0-10798 GCA_036568605.1 Burkholderiaceae bacterium
GTTCTCGATCTGCTGCGCGCCTTCGAGCACGACGTTCTCGAGCACCTGGCGACGCTGCGGCATCAGCTGGCTGCCGAGCGCCGCCTCGAGCTCGGGCAGACGGCTCGCCTCGAGCGCGGCTGCATCGTCGCCCACGCGCGCCGCGAGCGCCTGGCGCGCCGACAGCGGGAACACGCGGGCCTGGTCGATCGCCAGCGTGCGCGCCGTCTCGCGGCGCTGCGTCTCGATCTGCGCGGCGATCTGCTCGGGGGTGGCGAGCGGGTCCAGCAGCGCATCGATCTTGTTCAGCACGACGAACCGGGTCGGCGCATGCGCGCCCAGGTGATCGCGCCAGATCTCGAGGTCGGACTTGGTGACGCCGGTGTCGGCACCGAGGATGAACACGGTCGCGTGCGCGGTCGGCAGCAGGCTCAGCGTCAGCTCGGGCTCGGCGCCGATCGCGTTCAGGCCGGGCGTGTCGAGCACGACCAGGCCCTGCTTCAGCAGCGGGTGCGGGTAGTTGATCAGCGCGTGACGCCAGGCCGGCACCTCGACGCGGCCGTTCGCGTCGCGCGGCGGGTTGTCCTCGGGTCGCGCATCGTCCCAGAAGCCGAGCAGGCGCGCCTGTTCCTGCGTGACCCAACTCGTGCGCGTGACTTCGTGCAGCGACTGCGCCAGCAACTCCGGATCATCGAGCTGCAGCGGAACCACCTTCCACGCGCGGCGCTGGCTGCGCAGCTCGCCCAGCGAAAGACCTTCGTTGCGGGTCTCGATCGGCAGCAGCATCAGCGACGCCGGCTCTTCGGCATCCCAAGCCAGCTCCACCGGGCACATGGTCGTGCGCCCCGGCGTGGCCGGCAGCACGCGCCGGCCGGTGTCGGCGAAGAAGATCGCGTTGATCAGCTCGGACTTGCCGCGCGAGAACTCGGCGACGAACGCGAGCACCAGCTTGTCGTTCGCGAGGCGCTCGCGCAGCGCGGACAGTTGCGCGGCGGTGGCGGAATCGACCAGCTCATGATCGCCGAGGAAGCGCGCGGTTTCGCCCAGCCGCTGTCCGAGCACGGTGCGCCATCCGGTCAAGGCATCGAGACTGGTGGCGAACGTGGTGGTCATGGGGTCGGCTGGTAAGGCATGAAGCCGGCAAGCGCCCGGCACGGGCGAATCGGGCGCATCGTAGCGCAAGGCCTGCCGCGCAGACCCCGGGATACATCTGCTCACGGGCCGAGTGTGACGTACTGCTGACGCGGGCGTCGCCTCGTCAGCGACGCTGGCAGCGAGGGCAAAAAAATGTCGCTCGCTGCCCCTGCACGATGCGCAGCACCGTGCCGCCGTCGCCACGCACGCAGCGCTCGCCTTCGCGGCCGTAGACGCGGGCCTGGAGTTGGAACTCGCCGGCCATGCCGTGTGCGTCGCGGAAGTCGCGCAGGGTCGAGCCGCCGAGTTCGAGCGCACGCGCCAGCGTCTGCCGGATCGCCTCGGCCAGGCGGTCGCAACGTGGGCGGCTGAGGCGGTCGCTGCGGGTGCGCGGGTCGATGCCGGCTTCGAACAGGGCCTCGCAGGCGTAGATGTTGCCAGCGCCAACGACGATCGCACCGCCCAGCAACGCCTGCTTGATCGCGACCTTGCGTCCGCGCAGCGCGGCATGCAGGTGCGCACCGTCGAACGACGGATCGAATGGCTCGAGGCCCAGGCCGGCGAGCAGCTTGGCGGCTGCGCCGGCGTCGAGCGCGCTGGCCCAGACGACCGCACCGAAGCGGCGCGGGTCGGTCAGCCGCAGCGTGCCGCGGCTGGTGATCAGATCGAAATGATCGTGCGGCCCGGGCAGCGGCGCCGTCGCGTTGAACGCGAGCGATCCCGACATGCCCAGATGCATCAGCAAGCCGCCGCGATCGAGCGCCAGCCACAAATATTTACCCCGCCGCGTGACCTCGCCGACGGACTGCGAGATCAGCGTTTCGGGATCGATGCCCAGCGGCCAGCGCAGCGGTTTCCCGAGGCGCACCGCGGTGATCCGCGCGCCGCGGATGCGCGTCGCAAAGCTCTGGCGCGTGACCTCGACTTCCGGCAACTCTGGCATGGCGGGGGAATTATCGGTGGGTCGCGAGAGTCCACCTGCGGTCCTAAAATCAAAGTCTGTTCCTGGAGTAAGCGATGCCAGCCTTCAAGTCCCGACCCGGCGCCGCGCGCGCGCTGGCTGTTCTGCTCGCATCGCTCGCGTTCGCGCAGGTCGCGCCGGCGCAAGCGACGCCGGACGATGCGAAGACCGAAACCACCGAGAAGGCCGAAAGAGGCGATGCCGTCGAGAACTCGCGGCTCGATCGTCAGCTGTTCTATCAATTGCTGATCGGCGAGATCGAGCTGCGCGAGGGCGACGCCGGCGAGGCCTATCAGATCATCCTCGACGCGGCGCGCCGAAGCCCCGACGACACCTTGTTCCGTCGCGCGACCGACATCGCGGTGCAGGCACGCGCCGGCGATCAGGCGCTGCAGGCCGTGCGTGCGTGGCGGCAGAGCATGCCCGAATCGCTCGAGGCGCTGCGTTATCAGATCCAGCTGCTGATCGTGCTGAACCGGGTCGGCGACACGCTGGAGCCGCTGCAGGCGCTGCTGCGCCTGACACCGGCGCCGCAGCGACTCGCGCTGATCACGTCGCTGCCGCGTTCATATGCACGTGCCACCGATCGGGCCGCCTCGGCCACGCTGATCGAGCAGGCGCTGCAAGGCTCGCTCGACGTGCCGGCAACGCGGGTCGCGGCGCGCGTCGCGATCGGCCGTGCGTGGCTCGCTTCCGGCGATACCGCGAAAGCCCTCGCGCAGGCGCAGCGTGCGCACGAGCTCGACCCGCCGAACGAAGCGCCGGCCGCGCTGGCGCTCGAGTTCCCGGGAACGCCGAACCCCCAGAGCAGCAGTACGACAACAGCAAACGCGGCCGAGGCGATCGTTCAGGACCACCTGAAGGTCAAGCCCGACAGCAACGGCGTGCGCCTGCTGTACGTGCGTTCGCTGCTGAATTCCCAGCGTTATGCCGATGCCGCGCCGCAGCTCGAGACGCTGACCCGCAACGCGCCCGATATGGCGCAAGCCTGGCTGACGCTGGGCGCGCTGCACCTGCAATTGCGCGAGCCGGTGCCGGCAACCGCGGCGCTGCAGAAGTACATCGCGCTGGTGCAGGCTCAAGGCGCAACGCCCAAGCCGGAGTCATCCGACGACGAGGACGATTTGCCGCAGACCCAGGACGATGCGCTCGCGCGCGGCTGGTTGCTGCTCTCGCAGGCGGCCGACCAGCAGGGCGATCTGCGCGCCGCCGAAGCCTGGCTCGCGAAGATCGACAGCCCGCAGCGCGTGCTCGAGGTGCAGGCGCGCCGCGCATCGCTGCTCGCGCGCGAAGGCAAGGTTGCGCAGGCGCGCGAGCTGATCCGCCGCGTCCCCGAGAAGACGCCGGCCGACGCACGCGCGAAGCTGATGGCCGAAGCGCAGGTGATGCGCGATGCGAAACAGTGGGGCGAGGCGGCCAAGGTGCTGACCACCGCCAACCAGAAGTACCCGGACGACGTCGACCTGCTGTACGAGCAGTCGATGATGTACGAGAAGCTCAACAAGCTCGACGACATGGAGAAGCTGCTGCGCCGCGTGATCGAGCTCAAGCCCGATCACCAGCACGCGTACAACGCGTTGGGCTATTCGCTCGCCGAGCGCAACGTGCGGCTGCCCGAGGCGCGCGGGCTGATCAGGAAGGCGCTCGAGCTGAGCCCCGGCGAACCGTCGATCACCGACAGCCTGGGCTGGGTCGAGTACCGCCTCGGCAACCACGCCGAAGCGGTGCGGCTGCTGCGCGACGCCTATCGCTCGCAACCCGACGCCGAGATCGCGGCGCACCTCGGCGAAGTGCTATGGGTGACCGGGCAGACCGATGAAGCCAAGCGAATCTGGCGCGAAGGGCGCGGTCGCGACGCCGGAAACGACGTGCTGCGCGAGACGCTGGCCCGGCTGCGGGTCGATCTGTGACGAGGTGGTCACGAGCGGCAGCGTTCGTTGCGGCGCTGCTGCTGGCCGCGTGCGCGAGCGTCGCGCCGCCTGAAGAAACGCCGTCGGGCGAGACGCTGTCCGGGCGGCTCGTCGTCAATGTCGCGGCAACGCCTGGCGCGGGCGCGCGCTCGCTGAACGCCGCGTTCGAGCTGCAGGGCGACGCCCGTGTCGGCCGGCTGAATCTGTCGACGCCGCTGGGCAGCATGCTCGCGCAGGCCCGCTGGTCGCCGGGACACGTCGTCCTGAAAACGCCGCAGGGCGAGCGCCAATTTGCCGATCTGGATGGGCTGACCCGCGAGGTGCTCGGTGAGAGCCTTCCGCTGGCGGCGCTGTTCGACTGGCTGCGCGGTCGCCCGTGGCCCGGCGCCCCGAGCACCGCGACGAAGCCGCCGGCGGCATCCGGCTTCGAGCAGCTGGGCTGGAAGGTCGACCTGGCGCGCTTCGACCAGGCCGCCGTGGCCGCGACGCGCGTGCAGGCGCCCGCAGTCACGGTACGCGCGAAGCTCGAGCAACCCTGAGCGCTCCGGTTCCGATCCGACACGAACGACGACGATGACCCTGCGCGCGCTCTACGACATCGCCGCCCCGGCCAAGCTCAACCTGTTCCTGCACGTGGTCGGCCGGCGCGCCGACGGCTACCACTTGCTGCAGTCGCTGTTCGTGCTGATCGACTGGTGCGACACGCTGCACCTCGAGCGCCGCGACGACGGCCGGCTCGCCCGCCACGACCTCACGACGACGCTGCCTGCCGACGACCTCTGCCTGCGCGCAGCCCGCGCGCTGCAGCGTGCGAGCGGCACGCCGCTGGGCGCCGACATCTCGATAGCGAAGCACGTGCCGTCGGGCGCCGGCATGGGCGGGGGCAGCTCGGACGCGGCCTCGACGCTGGTGGCGCTGAACCGCCTCTGGGGCTTGAACTTGCCGCGCCAGCGGCTGGCCGAGATCGGGCTGACACTGGGCGCCGACGTGCCGTTTTTCATCGGCAGCCAGAACGCCTTTGTCGAAGGTGTCGGCGAGCAGTTGACCCCGGTGGCGGTGCCGGCCCAATGGCTGGCGGTGCTGAAGCCGCCGCAGAGCATCGAAACCGCGGCGATCTTTGCGAGCCCGCTGCTCGTGCGCAACACTCCGCCGATCGCTGAAGGCGCCGTTCCTGCTATACTCGCGGGCTTTCTCGCAGAGCAACGTGATGGTCCTCGGGATCTTCGCAACGATCTGCAGCCCCCCGCCGAGGCCGCGTGCCCGGAGGTGGCGCAGGCCGCGAAGATCCTGACCGAGCACTTCGGCAACAGCCGGATGAGCGGTTCGGGCAGTGCGGTCTTTGCGAGAGCGGGCATGCTCGAGCAGCCCGTGGCGCAGATTCCTCGGGATCTGCCGTCCGGCTGGGTTGGGAGAATGTGCCGCAGTCTGCAGCAGCATCCGCTGGCCGGATGGGTCGCCGACTGAAGCAGGTTGCGGTTCGACGCCGAAAGGCGTTCGAACCTGTGTAGGGGAGTCGCCAAGTTGGTTAAGGCATCGGATTTTGATTCCGACATTCGAGGGTTCGAGTCCTTCCTCCCCTGCCAAGTCTTCTGAGGGCGTCGTGCTTTTCAACACCGTTCTGTTCACCGGGAACGCGAACCCGGCGTTGTCGCAGGAGATCGCGTCGAACCTCGGCGTCGAACTCGGCAAGGCCAAGGTCGGGCGCTTCTCGGACGGCGAAGTCGACGTCGAGATCCATCAGAACGTGCGGGCGCGCGACATCTTCGTCGTGCAGTCGACCTGCGCGCCGACCAACGAGAACCTGATGGAGCTGTGCATCATGGTCGACGCGCTGAAGCGCGCGTCGGCCCGGCGTGTCACGGCGGTGATCCCGTACTTCGGCTACGCGCGCCAGGACCGCCGGCCGCGCTCGACGCGGGTGCCGATCAGCGCGAAGGTCGTCGCCAACATGCTCGAGGCGGTCGGCGTCGAGCGGCTGCTGACGATGGACCTGCACGCCGACCAGGTCCAGGGCTTCTTCGACATCCCCGTCGACAACATCTACGCGTCGCCGGTGCTGCTGGCGGACCTGCAGAGCAAGCGCTATCCGGATCTGGTGGTCGTGTCGCCGGACGTCGGCGGCGTGGTCCGTGCCCGCGCGCTCGCGAAGCAGCTCGGCTGCGAGCTGGCGATCATCGACAAGCGGCGGCCGAAGGCCAACGTCTCCGAGGTGATGCACGTGATCGGCGATATCGACGGCCGCAACTGCGTGATCATGGACGACATGATCGACACCGCCGGCACGCTCGTGAAGGCGGCCGAGGTGCTGAAGGAGCGCGGCGCGAAGAGCGTCTACGCTTACTGCACGCATGCGGTGTTCTCGGGCCCGGCGCTCGAGCGCATTCGCGGATCGCAGCTGGACGAGGTCGTCATCACCAACACCATCCCGCTGAACGAGGATGGCAAGAAGTCTTCCAAGGTGCGCCAGCTGTCGGTGGCGTTCCTGTTCGCCGAGACGATCCGTCGGATTTCCGACGGCGAATCGGTCACCTCTTTGTTCGCGGAGCAGAACGCGAACTTCTGAAAACGAACGCGGTCCCCGCCGGGGTCTGCATCGTCAGGAGGCGGGTTCTTTCGCCTCCGTTCAATCGAAGAGCCTGGTCGCGGGCCTTCACCATTTGGAGTGTTGTCATGAAATTCGTCGCTTACGAGCGCACGTTGCAGGGGACCGGAGCGAGCCGCCGCCTGCGCAATGCGCAAAAGGTCCCGGGCATCGTCTATGGCGCCGGCACGCCGGCCATGATCGAGCTCGATCACAACGCCCTGTTCTTCGCGCTGAAGAAGGAAGCGTTCCACTCGTCCATCCTCGAGATGGAGCTGGGCGGCAAGTCGGAGCAGGTGCTGCTGCGCGACTACCAGATGCACCCGTTCCGTCCGATCGTGCTGCACGTCGATTTCCAGCGCGTCGACGCGACGACCAAGATCAGCAAGCGCGTGCCGCTGCACTTCATCAACGAGGAGAACTCGCCGGCGGTCAAGACCGAAGGCTGCCTCGTGAATCACGTGATCACCGAGCTGCAGATCCAGTGCCTGGCCTCGCAGCTGCCCGAGTACATCACGGTCGACCTCGGCGAGCTGACCAAGGGCCAGACGCTGACCGTCAAGGACCTGAAGCTGGGCAAGGACATCAAGGTCGTGACCCACGGCAAGCCGAACCCGGTGGTCGCATCGACCTCGGTGAAGGCCGAAGAGGAAGAGGCGCCCGCGCCGGTGGCCGCGGCCCCGGCTCCGGCCCCGACCAAGGGCAAGAAGAGCGAGAAGCAGAACAAGAAGTAAGAAGGAACAAGAAGCAGACCATGCCTGCTCGGCGCCGCCCTTCGAGGGCAGCGCGCACTTCGAAGCCCCACCTCGGTGGGGCTTTTTGTTGGCTCCCTCCGCGGGTCCGCCGTTCGCGGGTTGGGACCGGGCCGACGGCGCCTCGATAATTCGCCGCATGACGATTCGATTGTTGGTCGGCCTGGGCAACCCGGGCCCGGAATACGAAGCGACCCGGCACAACGCCGGCTTCTGGTTCGTCGACGAGGTTGCGCGCAAGCTCGGCGCGACCCTCTCGATCGATCGCAGCTATTTCGGCCGCGTCGCCCGCGTCAATCGCAGCGAGGGGCCGATCTGGCTGCTCGAGCCGATGACGTTCATGAACCTGTCGGGCAAGTCGGTCGCCGCGCTTGCGCGCTTCTTCAAGATCGCGACCAGCGAGGTCCTCGTCGCGCACGACGAGCTGGACCTGCTGCCCGGCCAGGTCAAGATCAAGCTGGGCGGCAGTGCCGCGGGCCACAACGGGCTGAAGGACATCCAGGCCCAGCTCGGCAGCGCCGACTTCTGGCGGCTGCGGCTGGGGATCGGACATCCGGGTGTCAAGGCCGAGGTCGTCGACTACGTGCTGCGCAAGCCGCCGGCCGAGCAGCGCGAGGCGATCGAGAGGAGCATCGAGCAATCGCTGCGTGCGCTCGATCTGCTGCTGGCCGGCAACATGGAGCACGCGATGATGAAGATCCACGCGCGCCCGCCGCGCCCCAAACCCGAGCCTCCGAAGGAGTAGACGAACATGACGATGACGATGCAGTCGATCCGGGCCGCCGCCCTGCCCCTGCTGCTGGTTGTCGTCAGCGGATTCGCGATGCCGGCTGCGCACGCCCAGATGGTCTACCGCTGCGGCAGCACCTACACACACACGCCGTGCCCCGAGGGCCGCGTGGTCGCGGCGACCGACCCGCGCAGCGCCGCCCAGCGTGCCGAGGCGCAACGCATTGCCGCGCTCGAGAGCCAACGAGCCAGTCAGATGGAGCACGAACGGCTGACGCAGGAAGCAGCGCAGAAGCCGGCCATGGCGACGGGGTTCGATTCGCGCGCATCCGCGACCGCGGCCAAGGCACCGTCAACCGAGCATGGCCGGCATCAGAAAAAGAAGAAGCACAAGGCTGGCAAGCAGGGCGAGGGAGACGATTTCGTCGCCGTCGATCCAACGACGCTGAAGAAGCGCAGCCGCAAGTAGTCTCGCCGGCTCAGGTCGAACCGGTCGCCGTCGCCTGCTGCTGCAGGCGCTGATACTTCGCCCACAACGAATGGCGGGACTCGATGTGCGCCGGGTCTACCGGAATGCAACTCACCGGGCAGACCTGCACGCACTGCGGCTCGTCGAAGTGCCCGACGCATTCGGTGCAACGGTTCGGGTCGATGCGGTAGATCTCCGGGCCCATCGAGATCGCCTGGTTCGGGCACTCGGGCTCGCAGACATCGCAGTTGATGCACTCGTCGGTGATCAGAAGAGCCATGGCGGCGGGGTCACATGTGTCACGGATCGCTTTTCACCCGCTGGCGCAGGCGATCCAGCACGAAGGGTGACACGAACTTGGAGACATCACCGCCCAAGGTGGCAATCTCGCGCACGAACGTGCCCGAGACGAACTGGTATTGATCGCTGGGCGTCAGGAACACGGTCTCGACCTCGGGCATCAGCTGCCGGTTCATGCCGGCCATCTGGAACTCGTATTCGAAGTCGCTGACGGCGCGCAATCCGCGCACCACGACCTTGCCGCCGTGGCTGACGACGAAGTCGCGCAGCAGCCCGCGAAACGCCAGCACTTCGACATTCGGGTACTTGGACGACAGCTCGGTCGCGATCTCCAGCCGCTCGGCGATCGTGAACATCGTGCGCTTGTGGTGGCCGGCCGCCACGGCGACGATCAGGCGCTCGAACAGACGGCTCGCACGGCGCATCAGGTCTTCGTGCCCGAGCGTCATCGGATCGAAGGTGCCGGGATAGACGGCGGTCAGACGAGTCGCGGTGGTCACGGGCACTTCCTGCGGTGAGTCGGGCGCAGTGTAGCCGGAGCCGGATAGCCGATCAGTCGGGGGCAGCCCGACGCTGAAGCAGGTGGAAATGCACCGAACCGGCACGTGACTGGCGATGGATCACCAAACCATGCACGGCGGCCGAGTCCGCAGCGAGCGGTTGCGGCGCCTCGAGGTAGACATAACCGTCGGGCACGACGATGCGTACCGCGGCCGCCAGCGCCGGCTCGGCGAGCGGCGCACCAAACGGCGGGTCGAGGAATACCAGCTCGAACGAACCGGGCGGGCAGCGCGCCATCCATGCCAGCGCGTCGCCGTTTTCGACGCGGATCTGTTCTGCATGCAATCGGGTCTTGGCCTCGGCCAGCGTGCGCGCGAGGCGACGATCCTGCTCGACCAGCACCACCGTATCGGCCCCGCGCGATGCTGCCTCGAAACCCAGCGCGCCGCTGCCGGCGAACGCATCCAGGCAACGCCAGCCCGACAAATCCGGGCCCAGCCAGTTGAACAGGGTTTCGCGCACGCGGTCAGGCGTCGGCCGCAGCCCGTCGGCCTCGGCCACGGGCAGCTTGCTGCGCTTCCACACGCCGCCGATGATGCGGACCTCGTGGCGCCGCCGCGCCGGGGCCGCAGCCGTCATTGCCGGACCGGGATGCCGTCGCGCGCGAGCAGCGCCTTCGCTTCGGCCACCGTGAATTCGCCGTAGTGGAAGATGCTCGCGGCCAGCACGGCGTCGGCGCCACCGAGGCGGATGCCGTCGGACAGGTGCTGCAGCGAGCCGACGCCGCCCGATGCGATCACCGGCACGCTGACCGCATCGCTGACTGCACGGGTCAGCTCGAGGTCGAAACCGCTCTTCGTGCCGTCGCGGTCCATGCTGGTCAGCAAAATCTCGCCGGCCCCGCGCCGGGCCATCTCGCGCGCCCACGCGACCGCGTCGAGCCCGGTGTTCTTGCGCCCGCCGTGGGTGTAGACATCCCAGCCCGGGCTGTCGGCATCGGTGCGGCGTTTTGCGTCTATGGCCACGACGATGCACTGCGCCCCGTACTTGGCCGACGCATCGGCAATGACCTGCGGGTTCGCGACCGCCGCCGAATTGAAGCTGACCTTGTCGGCACCGGCATTCAGCAGCCGGCGCACGTCCTCGACCGTGCGCACGCCGCCGCCGACTGTCAGCGGGATGAACACCTGCGAGGCGACCGCCTCGATGATCGGCAGGATCAGGTCGCGACCGTCGCTGGTCGCGGTGATGTCGAGGAAGGTCAGCTCGTCGGCGCCCTGCTCGTTGTAGCGCGCCGCGATCTCGACCGGATCGCCGGCATCGCGCAGCTCGACGAAGTTGACGCCCTTGACGACGCGCCCCCCGGTGACGTCCAGGCACGGAATGATGCGTTTGGCGAGCATGCGGCGGTTTCTCTCAGGCGCCGTTCAGCTCGTCGGCGCGCGCCTGCGCCGCGGCGAAGTCGAGCTCGCCGCTGTAGAT
>DATCSE010000596.1:0-9982 GCA_036568605.1 Burkholderiaceae bacterium
GCTGGTCGGCATCGGCACGCACCGGCGGCAGCGTCAGGTCGAAGTCGGTTCGCACCTGCACGCCGCCGGTCTGCAGCGGATAGGCCAGCAGGTCCAGCGCGCTGCGGACGATCTCGTGCACCGGCGTCGGCGTGCGCACCGCGTCCTGGCGCCGCGCCATCGCGAGGAAGGTGCGCACGATGCGCGCACAGCGTTCGGCGGCCAGCCGCAACTGCCGCGCGCGGTCGCGGTCGGTGCTGCTGGCGGCCTGCTCCTCGAGCTGGAACGCGCGGCCGACGACGACCGCCAGCGGGTTGTTCAGCTCGTGCGCGACGCCGGCCAGCAGGCTGCCCAGCGCGGCCAGCTTCTCGCTCTGGTGCAGCGCATCGCGCTGCCGCGCGAGCTCGTTCTGCGCATCGAGCAGCGAATGCAGCGTCTGTTCGATGCGTCGCTTGTCCTCGCGCAGCGCGGCGTCGCGCTCGGCGACCTTGCGCGCCATGTCGTTGAACGCGACCGACAGGCGGCCCAGCTCGTCGTCGCGCGTCGCCGGCAGCGGTGCCGCGGTGCCGCCGGCGGCGAGCGACTCGGCCGCGCGGGTCAGGTCGCCGAGCGGCACCGCGACATGGCGCCGCAGGATCGCGCTGACGATCGCCAGCGGCAGCAGCAGCGCACAGCCGCCCAGCGCGAGCGTCCACAGCACCGGGGCCAGCGCACGGGCGCGCAGCTCGGCGCCGGGCAGCATGGCCGCGACATACCAGCCGGGCCCATCGATGCGGGCCAGCGCGAACAGCATGTCGTCGGCGTCGCTGTAGCTCACGTAGCGGGCCGCGCCGCCGGCGCTGATCGCGGCGAGCCGCGTATGCAGGCCGCGCAGCGGCGCGTCGACGCCGGGCTCGCCGCGCTCGCGCGTGTCGCCGGTATCGGTCAGCGGCCGCCCGTCGGCATGGATCGCGACATAGCGTGCTTCGCTGCCCAGCGCCGGGAGAACGCGGTTCAGGAACTCCTTGACCAGCAGTGTCGTCCCGATCGTCGCGACCTGCCGCTCGCCGATGTGCACCGGGGTCAGCACCGCGAAGACCGGGCCCAGCGTCGGACTGACCTCGTCGATCTCCGGGGCGGACCAGCGGCTGGGCCCGCCCGGCGGGGCCGGGTCATAGGCGAGCCGGCCCCAGCGCGCGCTGAGCTGGTCGTAGTCGGACGCGACATCGCGGCTCCACGTCGGGTACAGGTACGGGTCGTAGCCCATGTTCGACTGCTCGGGGATGCCGACGAAGAACAGGTTGTCGTTGCGCGTCGCGGCGCCCGGCCCGTAGCGGCGCGACAGGTCGTGAAACAGCACGACCCGCGCGCGCACCTCGTCGCTCAGCGCAGTGCCGGCACGGACCCAGCCGGTCGGGTACAGGCGGCCGTCGGAGATCTCGGCGCGGCTGCGCCAGGCGCCCGCGGCATCGCGCTCGAGCAGCGTCTCGAAACGGCGCGCCGTCGCGCTGCTGTTGCGGTACTCGGGCCAGCGCCGCACGAACTCGTTGCGCACGGTGCGGTGCATCTCGGTCACGTGCGCGAGCACCTGCTCGGCGACGCGCGCCCGCTCCGCCGCCTGCAGCGCGAGGCGCTCGCTCTCTTGGGCTTCGATCTGCCGATACAGCACGATCGCCCCGATCGCGCCGAACAGCATCAGCACGGCCGCGCCGAGCAGCGCGAGCCAGACCAGCGCCTTGCCGGTCAACGTGTGCGTGACTCGCGGCATCGTCGTCACAGCGGCGTCCGGAAGCCGACACCCTCGACCGACGCGGTCGTGCGCGGCGAATCCGCCGGCGCTGCGTCCAGCGACGCGAGCAGCGCCTGGAACTCGGGCGACTCGCGCAGCGCCTGGCGCCCGGCCGCGATCAGCTGCGTGACCTCCGCGTCGGACACCGTGAACGCGGTCGGCACGCGCAGCAGCGTCTGGCGCAGGCCGCGGTCGTGCAGGTCGCGCAGGTTGACCGTGATCACATGCAGCTCCGCATCCGCCGCGAACAGGCTGTCGGGCTGCGGCGGGCCGTCGCGCAGCTCGTTCTGCCAGCGCCGCATCGCGTGGCGCAGCAGCGCGAGCGTGTCGCGGCTGGCCTGCGAGCCGCTGCCGAACATCAGCGAGTCCAGCACCTGCAGCGTGGTCGGCGTGCGGTCGCTCAGGTCGATGCGGTAGCCCGGGTCGCGCTCGGAGTTCACCGCGATCACGAACAGCCGGCGCACGACCTGTTGCGGCCCGTCGGCGTTCGCGGTCCGCACCGGGCCGCCTTGCGCCATCAGCATGTCCAGCGCGCGCCGTACGCCGATGTTGTCCGAGAGTCCGCCGTCGACCAGGTGGATGTACGGCCGGTGCTCGGCATCCACATAACTCTGCGCCTGCGTCAGCAGCAGCGCGGACTGATGCCCCTGCGTGCCGACGATCGCATCCGGGTCGGGCAGCGGGCGCGGGCACGCGCCGGCGTGGTTGCGCAGGGTCATCGGCGACAGCAGCAGCGGCACCGACGACGAGGCCGCCACCGCGAACGACAGCGGCACGCTGGCCAGATCCGAGCAGATCTGGTCGAACTGCTCCTGCGAGAACTCGAAGCTCATGCCCAGCGTCAGGTCGGTGGCCGAGACGACGAGCTGCGGATGCGGCGCCGGCCGTGCCGTCAGGTCCGCGAAGGTCCGGCCTTCGAACAGCTCGTCCAGGCGCTGCGCGAGCACGTGGCTGCGCCCGTACCACGGCGAGGTCAGGCGGTACGCGTTGTCAGGGCGCAAGGCACGCGCGACCAGCGAGCGCTGGAAGTCCTGGCGCAGGAACTCCTGCTCGAAGCGCGGGAACGTCGCATCGCCGAACGCCGCGTAGTAGGCCGCGACGATGCTGCCGCCGGAGACGCCGTGGATCGTGTCGACCTCGTCGAGCAGCGTGGTCGTGCGGCCTTCCCACGCGACCGAGGTCGCCTTCAGCTCTTCCATCACCCCGTAGCCGAATGCCGCGGCGCGCGCACCCCCGCCGGACAGCGCGAGCACGCCGAACAGCGAGAGGTCGCGGCTGCTCAGCCGCGCGGCCGCGGGGGTGGCCAGCCCGTCCTGTCCCGGCGCGAGCGGTGCCAGCGAGGGGTTGACCCAGGGGCGCGTCGCGGCGCAGCCGCTGGTCAGCGTCAGCGCCGCGACGATCGCCAGCAGCATGCAGGCATAGACCGCGGCGCGCCACGCCAGCGGGTGCTCGATGCGGCCGGCGCGCCGGGGCAGGTCGGGTGTATCGGGAGAGAGAGTGCGGGCCATGGAGCGCTCCTCGTGCATCGTGGCGGCGACAGCATCGAGCGGTGCCATTGCGCAGCGGTTGCGGCGATGCCCCGGCGGGATTGCAGATGAAACCGGGCGGGCCGTCAGCCGCGCAGCGCGCGGGCCAGGCTGTCGGCGATGTCGCCCATCACGAGCGGCTTCGCGAGCACCTCGTGCACGCCCATCTCCTTCGCGCGTGCGGCCAGCGCCGGCGTCACGTAGCCGGTCATCAGCAGGATCGGGATGTCGGGCCGCAGCCGGCGGATCTCGCCGGCCAGCTCGGAGCCGGTCATCTCCGGCATCGCCTCGTCGGACAGGATGGCCTGGAAGCGATCGGGCGTCGCACGAAAACTCGCGAGCGCCGCGGTGCTCGACGCGAAGCCCACCGGCTCGTAGCCCAGCTCGGCCATCATCTCCTCGCCCAGCCGCACCAGCGCCTCCTCGTCGTCGACGATCAGCACGGTCTCGCCGGCACCCGGCGGCACCGCGACCGGCACGGCCGCCGGCGCCGCGACATCGCGCCGCCACGGCACGTAGACGGTGAAGGTCGCGCCGCGGTCGGGCTCGCTGTGCACATCGATGCCGCCGCCCAGATCGGTGACGATGCCGTGCACCAGCGACAGCCCGAGCCCGGTGCCGACGCCGACCTCCTTGGTCGTGAAGAACGGGTCGAAGATGCGTTCGAGCACACGCGGCGCGATGCCGGTGCCGGTGTCGCGCACGACCAGCCGCACATACGGGCCGGGCGGCAAGGTGCTGGTCGTCACGACCCGCGGCTCGGCGAGCGCGACGGTCTCGGCCTCGACCCGCAGCACGCCCGACGAGCGCATCGCCTGCACCGCGTTCGCGCACAGGTTCATCACGACCTGATGGAGCTGGGTCGGGTCGCCCATCACCGCCGCATCGCCGACCGCGATGTGCCGCTCGAGGGCGACGCCCGCCGGCAGCGATGCCGAGATCACGTCCAGCGCCTCGCTGACGATGGTGTTTACGTGCACCGGCACGCGCTCGCCGACGCCGCTGCGGCTGAACGCGAGGATGCGCTCGACCAGCGACTTGGCGCGCCACGCGGCGCTCATCGCGGCGTCGATGTGGCGGCGCTGCGCGGTGCCCTCGGCCGCCTCCTTCTGCGCCATCTCGCCGTAGCCCAGGATCGCCGCGAGGATGTTGTTGAAGTCGTGCGCGATGCCGCCGGCCAGCGTGCCGATCGCCTCCAGCTTCTGCGCCTGGCGCAGTTGCGCCTCGAGGCGGTCGCGGTCGGCCTCGGCGGTGCGGCGGTCGGTCACGTCCTCCATCGAGCCGGCGACGCGGTACGGGCGGCCGCGCGCATCGCGCACCGCGACGCCGCGCTGCCGGTACCAGTGCCACTCGCCCGAGCCGTGGCGGATCCGGTACTCGCACGAGAAGTGCGGGCTCAGGCCGCGCAGGTGGTCCGACAGCGCCTTGCGCATCCGAACGGCATCGTCGGGGTGGTACTGGCCGCTCGCGATCCAGTCGCGGCGCGGCCTCAGCGGCTCGCCCGGCTCGCGGCCGAGCAGGGTCTGCGCACGCGCCGACATGAACAGCAGGTCGCGCCGCAGGTCCCAGTCCCACAGGCCCTCGTTCGAGCCGGCCACCGCGAGCTGGTAGCGTTCCTCCGATTGGCGCAGCGCCTCTTCGGCCAGCTTGCGCTGCGACACGTCGATGGTCGCGCCGCCCATGCGCACGCCGCTGCCGTCCGGCCCGCGGTTCAGCTGGGCGCGCGAGTGCAGCCAGCGCACCGTGCCGTCCGGGTCGACGACGCGGAATTCGACCTCGACGCGCGCGGTCCGGCCGGCGATGTGGTCCGCGATCGCCTGCTGGATGCGCGCGACGTCGTCGGGGTGCACGTTCATGCGCGCGAGGAACGCGGTGCGGGTCGGGAGCGGCTCGTCGCGGCCGATGCCGAACAGCGCGCGGTGCATCGTCGAGGCGTAGAACTCGTCGGTCTGCACGTTCCACACCCAGTGGCCTTCGTTCGAGCCGCTCATCGCGATCTCGTAGCGCTCCTCCGATTGGCGCAAGCCCTCCTCGGCACGCCGCCGCGTGTCGACATCGCTGACCGACCCGGCCATGCGCACCGCCTGGCCCGCGGCATCGCGCACGGACACGCCGCGTACCCGCACCCAGCGGTATGTGCCGTCGCGGTGCAGCACGCGAAACTCCTCTTCGTAGGCCGGCGTCTTGCCGGAGAGGTGGGCGCTCAAGCCTTCCCAGCGGATCGCCTCGTCGTCGGGATGGGCCTGGATTTGGCCGAACCAGTCGCGGGCGGTCTCGGCGTCGGGGCCTGGCTCCATGCCCAGCAACTCGCGGGCGCGCGGCGAGCCGTACATCATGTCGTCGTCCTGGGTCCAGTCCCAGATGCCGACGTCCGCGCCGGTGACGGCCAGCGAGAAGCGCTCGCGCGCCGCCTCGAGCGACACGCGCGCGGCATCGAGCCGGGCAAGCTGGCGCATCACCAGCGCGAGCAGCACCGCCGCGAAGCCGGCCAGCGCGAGCGTGCGCGCCGCCGAGCTGAACGCCGCCTCGCGCCACGGCGCCAACACCGCGGCCGCATCGCGCGTGATCACGATCGTCAGCGGGTAGTCGGGCACCGCCTGCAGCGCGGCGAAGCGGTCGACGCCGTCGATCGGGCTGACCGCGCGCAGCGTGCCGTTGGGCGTGGCGCCGCTCGCCGCGTCGAGCTCGGCCAGCGGCAGGCGCTGGCCCAGCGCGGCATCGGCGCGCGGCTGGCGCGCGAGCAGCGTGCCGTCGCGGCGCAACAGCGAGATCTTCGTGCTCGGCTCGGACTGGATCGCGCGGTAGAACTGCTGGAAGTAGTCGACCCGGCCGCGCGCGCCGACCGCGCCGGCGAACTCGCCGCGCGCGGTCTCGAGTCGGCGCAGGATAGGGAACACGAGCGCCTGGTCGACCGGGCTGGTCGCGACCGAGCCGATCACGAGGCGCGGCGTCGTGTCGTCGCGCGCCGCGCGGAACGAGGCGCTGTTCGCAATGTTCGGCGTCGAGCCGCTCAGCGGATACGCGAGCGAGTTGGCATGCGGCTCGCCATTGGCGCCGATGATGAACAAGCCGGTGATCTGCACCAGCCCGACCGCCTGCTCGCGCAGGTACGCATGCTGCTCGGCCGGGCTCATCTGCGCGACGGCGCCGAGCCGGTACTGGTCCTGGATGTGGCGCAGCACCACGTCGACCGCCTGCATGCTGCGCGCCGTCTGCTCGGCGATGATGCGGGCCTGCGTGTCCAGCTCGCGGCCGGTCTGCGCGACCGCATCGCGGTAGCCGCGGACGATGTCGAAGGCTGCGAACGCGACGATCACCGCGATCAGCAGCGCGCCGCCCCACGGCACCGCGCGCCGCCACGAGCGCGGCGCGCGCAGGCCGTCGAGCGCCGCGAGCAGCTTCACGCCGGTGGGGCCGTGGCGTGGCGCACCGCGGCGAGCAGCGCCTCGCGGCGGATCGGCTTGGGCAGCACGCCCGCGACCCGGAGCTGGCGCGCGACGTCGCCGTGCGGCTCGACATTCGCATGGAACGTGGCCGACAGCGCGAGCACTGGCGTGCGCGGGTGGTCGTCCGCGACGGCCTGCAGCGGCGCGGCCGCCGCTCGCCGCGGGTACGCGAGGTCGATCAGGATCAGCTGCACGGGCCGGCCCTCCTGGTGCTGCTGCGCGGCGTCGAGCACCGACCAGCCCGCCTCGCCCAGCCACTCGCGCAGCAGGCCCAGCGTGTCATGGTCCGCGTCCAGCACCAGCGCGGCGCGGCCGGCGGCGGCCGATGGGCTCATGGGCTTCGCCGCCATGCGCCAGCGCGCAGCGCAACGGTCGTTCCAGGGCGCATCGTGATCTCCGTGACATGCTGGGAACCCCCATTCGGTCTCGGCCCGGTTGCGGTCGTGTTGCACGCGCCGGCACGGAGATTACAACTGCAATCGGCAGGGCGCCATTCGGCGTGGCGATGGCGGATGAGCGCGACTACGATAGAGAGCGCTGCCGCTGCACGCGGCCGAACTGCGAGGGGGAGCCATGGAGATCGTGTCGAGCCTGCCGCCGCATGTGGTGGCGCTGGACGATGACCCGGACGTCCGCAGCCTGATCGCCGAGTACCTGGGCGCGAACGAGCTGCGCGTCACCGCGGTGGCGGACGGTCGCGCGCTGCGTGACGTGATGGCGAGCGAGACCGTCGACCTCGTGATCCTGGACCTGCGCCTGCCCGGCGAGGACGGCATGACGATCGCGCGCCGGCTGCGCGACGAATCGCTGATCCCGATCCTGATGCTGACCGGCCGCATCGAGGAGGCCGACCGCGTGATGGGGCTCGAGCTCGGCGCGGACGACTACCTGACCAAGCCGTTCAGCCCGCGCGAGCTGCTGGCCCGGGTGCGTGCGCTGCTGCGCCGGGCGCAGGCGCAGACCACGGTGGCCGACACGATCGCGAAGGTGCGCGCGTACCGCTTCGGAGCGTGGGAGCTGAATGTCGGGCTGCGCAAGCTGCGCTCCGCGAGCGGCGAACCGGTGGACCTGACGAACGGCGAGTTCAGCCTGCTCACCGCGTTTCTGTCCGCGCCGCGCCGCGTGCTGACCCGCGACCAGCTGCTCGAGCTCTCGCGCATGCACAACGCCGAGGTCTACGACCGCTCGATCGACGTGCAGATCCTGCGCCTGCGCCGCAAGATCGAGCCCGATCCGGCGCATCCGCAGTACATCCGCACCGAGCGCGGCGCGGGTTATCTGTTCGATTCGACGGTCGATGCGTTGCGCTGAGCAGCTGTACGGGCCGTAGCGGCTGTGCCCGCCCCGGAGGCGAGGCGGGCGAGGTTCAGGCTACTTCCATTCCCAGAGCTGGCCCCGGGTGTTGCCCTGGGCATCGACCTCGTACTCGAAGACGCCGGCGATGCTGTTCAACCGCGACCAGGCCGGCGATGCGCTCTGGTAGTAGCACGCGCCGCGGTAGCTGATCGAGCCGTTCTGTTTCATCGTGCCGACGCCGGCGCCGGTCCAGGTGGCCGTCTCGCCGGTTTTCCCCATCACCACGCCTTGGCCTTCGCCGTACAGCGTGCCATCGGGACGCAGCGTGGCCACGTAGGTGCCGGTATCGGTCACCGCGACGCCGTAGATCGACCCGGCGGCCTGGAACGACGTTTCCATCCGCGGCGCACCGTGAACCGTCGGCAGCACCCGTTGCGACGTGACCTTGCCGGAATCCTCGCCTATGCGTTCGCCCAACATGGGATGCTCCTTTCCAACCCGCTCCGGGTTGTCTGCTACTGCCTCGAACGCGCGAGCGCCGTGCCTCGATGGAGCCGCGGCGCGTTCGCGCCCCGCGTGGGCTCGACGGCGTCGGCGCCACGTCCAGCGAACATAGTCCTGGCAAGCGCGAACTGCAATCGGCGTCAACGGCCACGGCCTGCAGACGATCCGCGACTATCGTGGTCGGCCCCTGGGCGGCTCGCAGCTTGCGCTGTCATGGCTGCGATGCTGGCGTGTGTAGAATGCTGTGTAAGGAGCTGCACATGGCCACGAACCTTGCCATCGACCCGGATCTTCTCGAGCGTGCCGTCGAGGTCAGCGGTGAGCGAACAAAGAAAGCCGTCGTCACGAAGGCGCTGCAGGAATTCATCGCCCGCCGTGAGCAGCGTAGGGTGCTCGAGCTCCTCGGCAAGCTGGAGTGGGACGAGTCGTTCAACTACAAGGCCGAGCGCGCTCGGTCGTGACCTTGCTCGTCGACACGAGCGTTTGGTCGCTCGCCCTTCGCCGTGATGCTCCGGCGCCCGAGCCGGAGGTCGAGGTCCTGAAGGATGCATTGCTGGGTTCCGACGTTGTCGTGACAACCGGGCTCGTTCTTCAGGAGCTGCTGCAGGGCTTCTCCGGACCCAAGGCGGCTGCACAAATTGTCGAGCGATTCGCCGCGCTTCCGCTGCTTCAGCCCGATCGCGAAGATCACATCGCCGCCGCGGAGCTCCGCAACAAGTGCCGTCGGGCGGGCATTCAAGTCGGCACGATCGACGCGCTGATCGCTCAGCTTTGCATTCGTCACGACATCGTGCTTTTGAGCACCGACCACGACTTCAAGCTCGCCTCGGCGCATTGCGCTCTTCGGGTGTGGGAGCCGAAGGGCGTCTCCCGTCGCAAGTGATGCGGGCCTGTGGAGGCTGGTCATCGTCTCCAGCCGCAGTTGCGCTGGGCATCAGTGCTTTGTTTCGTTCCCCGCGCCCGACGATTCGCCAAGCCACGCATAACGACAGACCGTCTGCTCCGAACCCTGGAAGCGCATGAGCTCGGTCCGCGCGTGCACGAAGCCGGCGCGCTCCAGCGTGCGGCGGGACGATAGGTTGGCGCAGGCCGTGATCGCCACGATGCGGGGCAATGAAAACGTCGCGGCAGCCCATCGGCAGGCGAACGCCAGCGCTTCGGTGCCGTAGCCGCGGCCGCGCGCCTGCTCCGCGATCGCATACGAGACTTCGACCTCGTCGTCCAGCGGGCTGAAGCCCACATGGCCCAGCAGCGTGCCGCTCTCGCGGTGCTCGATGCCCAGTACGTAAGGGCCGAGCCGCGGATCGCCGGGAGCCATGCAGCAGGCGATCAGATGTGCCATCGCCGCCGCGGCTTCGTCGAGATCCGCGTACCCGTGCGACGGCAGCCACAGGCGCGTGGTCGCCTCGTTGTTGAGGATCATCACGCGCGGCGCGTCGTCCGGCACGAAGTGGCGCAGCCAC
>DATCSE010000597.1:0-16922 GCA_036568605.1 Burkholderiaceae bacterium
CTACTCCACCACCGCGCTGGTGCGCCGCATCCGCGGCTGAGCTCACTGGCCCTGCGGCGCTTCGACCAGCAGGCGCTGCAGCAGCTCGGGCGTCGGGTAGCCATCCGGCGGCACGCCGATGCTGCGCTGGTAGCGGCGCAGCGCGTTGCTTGTTGCCGGGCCCATCATGCCGTCGGGCGTGCCGCTGTCGAAGCCGCGTGCGTTCAGCGCGGTCTGCAAGGCCAGCAACTGGCTGCGCGCGAGCGCCGGCAGCTCGCGCGGCCACGCGGCCTGCACGCCGGGGCCGCCGTCCAGGCGCTGCGCCAGCAAACCGACGGCGAGACCATAGCTGGTCGAGTTGTTGTAGCGCAGGATCGCACGAAAGTTCGCCCCGACCAGAAAGGCCGGACCGCGCACGCCCGCGGGCAGCAGGATCGCGCCGTCGGCGAAGTCCGGCAGCGTCGCCGAGCCGTCCGCCGCGCGCACGCCCTCCTGGCGCCACTGCGCGGTCGGCTGCCGCAATTCGAGGTCGGCACGGCCGACATCGAACCCCGGCGGCAGTTGCACCTCGACACCCCACGGCTGGTTCGCCTGCCAGCCCGAACGCACCAGGAAGTTGGCGGTCGACGCCATCACGTCGGCCATGCTGCCCCAGATGTCGCGCCGGCCGTCGCCGTCGGCATCGACCGCATGGGCCAGGAAGACCGAGGGCAGGAACTGCGTCTGCCCCATCGCACCGGCCCACGAGCCCACCATCGCGTCGCGCGCGATGTCGCCGTTCTGCAGGATCTTCAGCGCGGCGAGCAGCTGGCCGCGCGCCCAGTCTTCGCGGCGGCCGTCGAAGCCCAGCGTTGCCAGTGCGTCTATCGTCGGGATGCTGCCGTGGTTGGCGCCGTAGTTGCTCTCGATGCCCCAGATCGCGACCAGGACCGAAGGCGGCACGCCGTAGCGCGCAGCCACTGCCTCGAGGTCGGCGCGCCGCTGCTGCAACTGGTCCTGCCCTTGGGCGACGCGTTGCGGCGAGACCGCGCTGTCGAGGTAGTCCCAGACCGTGCGCGTGAACTCGGGCTGTGCACGGTCCTGCTCGACGACCCGCGGCAGGTACTGCACACCGTCGAACGCGGCCTGCAGCGTGGCCTCCGTGATGCCGGCCGCACGCGCCGTAGCGCGGAAGTTCTGGATCCAGCGGGCGAAGTCTTGTTGTTGTTGTTGCTGCTGCTGCGGCGCGAGCGCGGTGTCATCGGCTGCGGCGCCCGAGGCCGGCGCACTGGCCGCCGCGGGAACTTCGGCGCGGGGCGCGCCGGTCGCACAACCGGACAGGGCCGCGACCGCCAGCACCGCGGCCATGCACTCGCGACGGCGCGGCGAAAGAATCGGGATCTGCATCCCGACGATTGTCGCCGTCGCGTCGATCAGCGCATGTCCAAAGGTATCACCAGCTCGCCGAGACGAGCTGCGGTGCCCAGATGCCGCGCTCCGCCTTGTAGACGCCGATGTTTGGATAACGCTGCTCGCCGCTCTCGGTGAAGCGCAGGTTCTGCAGCACGCGCGTGGCCGGGTCTATGCGCTTGATCGTCGCGAGCACATCGGCCGACTTCACCGACGGGCTGCGCCGCATCGCATCGGCCAGCGCATAGACCGCGTCGTACGCATAGTGCGCACCCCAGACCGGCGCGCTGTTGTACTTCTTCTGGAACGCATTCAGGAACTCGGGGCCATGCGCGAACTCGGTCGCGTCGATCGCGGTGGCCGTCGCGTAGAAGGCCTTGACCGGCACCGGCTGCGCGGCGACGTTCTTGTTGCGCACGACGTTCGTGCCGAGCACCGTGATGCCCGTGTGGCCGACCTTCTGCAGCCCCGCGAACAGGCTCGCGAGCTGCGGCTCGCGTGCGAACAGCACGACCAGGTCGACATCGCCGCCCTTGATCTTCGCGGCCGCATCGGCGCTGACCTCGTCCTTCGAGCCGACCTCGGTCGTGAAGACGACCTGCGGACCGCCGCTCTTCGGCAGCGACGCGACGAACGCCTTGTTCAGGCCGCGCCCGTAAGCGCTCGACTCGACGATCGTCGCGATGCGCTTGGCGTGCAGGTTGTCGCTCGCGAACACGGCCATCGCCTTGCCTTGCAGATCGTCGTTGGCGAGCAGGCGGAACGCATTGCCGCTGGCCAGCCCGGTCAGCTCGGCGCCGGTCGCGGTGAAGAACTGGGGTGTGCCCTTGGCCGCGACGATGGGCATCACCGGCACCGCCTGCGGCGTGTTCAGCGGACCGATGATCGCGGTGACGTCGGCATCGACGAGCTGTTGCGCGCCCTGCTTCGCGGCCTCGACATCGCCCTTGTCGTCGAATGTCGTCAGCTCGAACTTGACCGGCTTGCCGTTGATCGTGTAGCCGGATGCATTGAGCTCGTCGACCGCGAGCTGCGCGCCGTTGACGAGGTCCTTGCCGCGCAACGCCGAGGCGCCGGTCTGCGGCGCCAGCACGCCGATCTTCATCGTGTCGGGGACCGATGGCGAGCAGGCCGCGAGCCATGCGGTGGATGCGGCAAACGTGAAGGCAGCCAGGAACGAACGCAGGCGTGCAAGGATCATCGCGGGGGTCCTCTCGTACTGAGCGGTCCAGGCCAGCCGCCTGGAACTACAACATCTCGGCCCGTGGCGGCATCCGCGAACGGCGCGCCTACTAGCCGTGCAGGCCGCCAGTATCGCGGCGCGACGCCCTGCGCCACATGGCCCGCATGCACAAGCGTGCACCTCGCGTGACACCTTGCACTGAATTGAACCAAGCGAACGCTGCGGATCCGGCTCCGCCTGTCCGCTGGCGTTGCCCCCTCGAGGGGGAGCGGCGCAGCCGCTCCGGGGGTGGGCTATCTACGCTCGGAGATCAGCCGCTGCGCTTCCTTCTTGCCCAGTGTTCTCAACGCGCTGATTGCCGGCATGTGCCGCGCGCGGGGCCGCGCCTTCGCTTGTTCCCAGTTGTAAACAGATTGGGACGAAGCGCCGACCAGAAGGCCCACCTCGTGCGCCGACAACCCCAGGCGCTTGCGCTGGCTCGCCAGCCCCTTCGCGCTGAAGCGCAGCGCCGTGGCGGCGCCGTCGCTCTCGTCGTCCGCCGCCACGGGTGCGGCCCCTGCGCGATCCTTCGAGAGACGGCGCAGTTGCTGCTCCAAAGTTTGGATACGCCGCTTGAGTGCGGCAATCTCGCTGCGATGCGAGTTGGCGGCTTTTTTGAGTCCGCCGACCGCGCCGCGCAATTCCTTGCGTGCAAGTCGCGAGATTTCGCTTTTGAAGATTGAACCAATATTCGGCATGACCGCATTGTGCGGCCAGCCCAACGCGGTGCCGGATGCGAGTGCCTAGGAGATTCCCCAGTACGATAGTTGGTTCATCAGGCCGACGCCGCATCCGCCTCGCGGGTCACGCCGAGGTTCTCGACCGGGCCCGCCGCCATGATCTGTTCGATCAGCCCGGCTCCTTCGGTGAGCAGGAAGTCCTTGAACGCCTGCGCGACCGGCGGCAGCCGCTTGTGACGCCGATGCACCACGTACCAGCTCAGCATCAGCGGAAAGCCACGCACCCGCAGCACCTTCAGGCTGCCGGCGCGCAGCTCCTGCGCGATCGTGTGCGCCGACAGAAAGCCCAGCCCCATGCCGGCCATCACGGCCTGCTTGATCGTCTCGGTGCTCTTGATCTGCATCGCGATGTTGAGCCCGGCCAGGTGTTCGCCGAAGCCGTCCTGCATCGACTGCCAGGTGTCGGAGCCCTTCTCGCGCGCGATGAACGGCTCGCGCACGATGCGCTCCAGCGCAATCTCGCACTCGCCGACCAATGGGTGCCCCGGTGCCGCAACGATCACGTACGGGTGCGGCGCGAACGCTTCGCTGGTGACGTCGAGCGCGACCGCATTCGCATCGGTCGGCGGGCGGACCATGATCGCGAGGTCGGTCAGGTTCGCCGCCATCTGCGAAAGCAGCTCCTCGCGGTTGTGCACCGTGAAGTTGACGACCACGCCTTGATGCCGGCCGACGAATTCGACCAGCAGCCGCGGGAAGAAGTAATCGCCGGCACTGATCACCGCGACGTTCAGCTTGCCGCCGGCGACGCCCTTGAACTGCGTCATCGCGTGCTCGGCCGCTTCGAACTGCCCGATGATCGCGCGGCTGATGTCGAGCAGCTCGGCGCCGGCCGGCGTCAGGTAGATCTTCTTGCCGAATTGCTCGAAGAGGGCGAGGCCGGCGTGGTCCTCGAGCTTCCTGACCTGCGTGGACACGGCCGGCTGCGTCAGGTGCAGCTCCTCGGCGGCGCGCGAGAAGCTCAGGTGCCGGGCGACGGCCTCGAACACCTTGAGCTGGCGCAGGGTGGCGTGTTTCACGGCATGCGTACCACCGTTCGCACTGAGCCTGTCGAAGTGCGCGCGAGCACCATGCGGCTTCGACAGGCTCAGCCCGAACGGAGTTTCATGTCGAAGTCACGCCGCCAAGAGCTCGCGCATCTGCACATGCCCCCGGTTCTCGTCCATCGTCTTGCCCAGCAGCTTCACGAGCGCATAAGCGGTGTCGATGTGCGGGGTCGGCGTGTCGGTCAACCGGCCGAGCTCGACGACGCTGCCGACCAGCGCATCGATCTCCGGCGCGCGGCCGGCCTCGACGTCCTGCAGCATCGAGGTCTTGTGCTTGCCGACCTTCTCGGCGCCGGCGATGCGCTTGTCCAGCGGCACGCGGAAGGTGATGCCCAGCTTGGTTGCGACCGCCTGCGCCTCCAGCATCATGTTCGCCGCGAGCTCGCGGGTCAGCGGGAACTGGCAGATGTCGACCAGCGTCGCGTGGGTCAGGCTGGAGATCGGGTTGAACGTCAGGTTGCCCCACAGCTTGAGCCAGATCTCGGCGCGGATGTCCTCCAGCACCGGCGCCTTGAAGCCGGCGTTCGTGAAGCTCTGCGAGATCCGCAGCACCCGCTCGGTGGTCGTGCCGTCGAGCTCGCCGAGCGGGAAGCGGTCGCCTTCGATGTGCTTGATCACGCCCGGCGCGATCAGCTCGGAGGCCGGGTAGACGACGCAGCCGATCACGCGCTGCGCCGGGATGTGCTCACCGACCAGCCCGGTCGGGTCGACGCTGTGCACACGGGTCCCTTCATAACGCCCGCCGTGGCGATGGAAGTACCAGTACGGGATGCCGTTCTGCATCGTCACGACCGCGGTGTCGGGACCGAACAGCTTGGGCACGTCGCGCGCGACCGCTTCGACCTGGTGCGCCTTCATCGCGAGGATCACGAGGTCCTGCGGGCCGGCCTCGGTGTAGTCGTTGGTCGCGCGCACGTTGCGCGCGACCTGCTCGCTGCCGTCCGCCGCGATCAGCTTGATGCCGTTGCTGCGGATGGCGGACAAGTTCGCGCCGCGCACGATGAAGGTCACGTCCTCGCCGGCCAGCGCGAGCTTCACGCCCACGTACCCGCCGATCGCCCCTGCGCCGATGATGGCCACTTTCATGATGATCTCCTGGAGTTGAATTCTGTGGACGGCGACGGCGCGCTGCGATGCGCGCAAGGCGACAGGCGAGCGTGCAGCGCTCAGCCGTAGCGGTTGCGCAGTGTGCCTATGCCTTCGATCTCGATTTCGATGTCGCTGTCGGGCTTCATCGAGCCGACGCCGACGGACGTGCCGCACAGGATCACGTCGCCCGGCTCCAGCGTCATGTCGGCCGAGATCAGGCTGACGAGGCGCTCGACAGAAAAGCGCATGTCGCTGATCGGATAGTCCTGGCGCGTCTCGCCGTTAAGCCGGGTCTTGACGACGAGCTTGGCGGCGTCCAGGCCGGTCGCGATCGCCGGGCCCATCGGGCAGAAGGTGTCGAAGCCCTTCGCGCGGACCCACTGCGTGAACGAGGCGTCGCGGTTCAGGATGTCGGCCACCGTCACGTCGTTCGCGCAGGTGTAGCCGAACACGTGGTCCAGCGCATCGCCTTGCGCGACGCCGCTGGCACGCTTGCCGATCACGATGCCGAGCTCGCCTTCGAACACGACCTTGCCGTCGCAGCGCGGCTTGCGGATCAGATCGCCGGGGTTCGCGAACGAGTTCGGCGCCTTCAGCAAATACAGCGGCTCGGCCGGCACCGCGAGCTTGAGCTTCTCGCCCAAGGCTGCGAAGTTGTTCCACAGCGCGATGACCTTGCTCGGCTGGCAGGGCATCAACAGCTTGACGCCGGCCACCGGGAGCAACGCGCCGGTGGCCTCGGGGGTGCCGTACATGTCGCCGCGGTGCACCCGTATCGTCTCGCCCTCGAGCGTGCCGAAACCGACCCGGCCAGCCTCTTCGAAGCGCACCCAGCGTTTGATTGCAGTTTCCACGGTATTTTCCTCGGCACGCTGGGTTGAATTTCGAACGATGTGGGTATCAGGTCGCCATGGCCGCGGTGAAACGTGCCCGGGCGTTCTGGATCGCAGTCACGAGAAAATCGGCGTCATAAGCTCGCAGCAAATGCGGCTGGTGGGTTTCGAGATACGCACGGACGCGCCCTTTTTCCTCGGGAATGCAATGCAGGCAGGAATAGGTCTCGGCATCCCAATACCATTCGAGGCCGAGTTCCGAGAAAGCCACGTTGTATCCATTCCGTTCGATTTCGAGCGCTTCCTGGTGAGACAGACGGGTATCTTGCATGGCACGGCTCCTTGAAGAATGACGGTGGCGATGAAGTCATTCTTCGTGATCCGGTCCATAATTGACAGTAAAACTATTTTGAGAAAACCATAGATGTTTGTTGATGGTTGGCCGCGGAGCCGCGTACCGCCTGCACCAGCGCCTGCCCGCCGCCGTAGCTGGACTGCACCGGCGGCGTGCCGCCCCGCGTGAGACGTATCGCGCAGTACTTGAACTCCGGGATCTTCGCGAACGGGTCCAGCGCCGCGTTGGTCAGCTTGTTGATCGCCGCCTCGTAGTAGCAGAACGGCACGAACACCGCGCCGCGCGGCGAACTTTCGTCGGCCCGCGCATACAGCACGACCTCGCCGCGACGCGACGTGATCGTGACCGTCTCGCCCGGCTGCGCACCAAGCGCCGCCAGGTCCAGCGGGTGCACCAGCGCCACCGGATCGGGCTCGATCGCATCGAGCATGCTCGCGCGCCGCGTCATGCTGCCGGTGTGCCAGTGCTCGAGCTGGCGGCCGGTGATCAGCACCAGCGGGTAGTCGGTGTCGGGCCGCTCGTTGGCCGGGATGATGTCGGCCGGCACGAACCTCGCCTTGCCGCCGGGCCGCGGGAAGTCGTCGGTGAAGACCACCGGCTGCCCCGGATCGCCTTCCTTCGTGCACGGATAGGTCACCGCATGTTCGCGCTCGAGCCGCTCCCAGGTGATGCCGGCGATGCTGGGCATGGTGTGGCGCATCTCGTCGAACACTTCGCTGACGTGGCCGTAGTTCCAGGGCAGGCCGACGCGCTTCGCGATCTCCTGGATGATCCACAAGTCCTGCTTGGCATCGCCCGGCGGGTTGATCGCCTGGCGGCCCATCTGCACGAGCCGGTCGGTGTTCGTGAAGCTGCCGGTCTTCTCGGGGAACGCGCTCGCGGGCAGGATCACGTCGGCCAGGTAGGCGGTCTCGGTGAGGAAGATGTCCTGCACGACCAGATGATCCAATGCGGCCAGCGCTTCGCGCGCATGGTTCGCGTCGGGGTCGGACATCGCCGGGTTCTCGCCCATCACGTACATGCCGCGGATCTCGCCCTTCTTGATCGCGTGCATGACCTCGACCACGGTGAGCCCGGGCTTGTCGTCCAGCGTGCCCGGCTGCAGGCCCCACGCGCTCTCGAAGCGCGCGCGGTTCGCCGGGTCGGCGACGTGCTGGTAGTCGGGGTACATCATCGGGATCAGCCCGGCATCCGATGCGCCTTGCACGTTGTTCTGGCCACGCAGCGGGTGCAGCCCGGTGCCGGGCCGGCCGATCTGGCCGGTCATCAGCGCGAGCGCGATCAGGCAGCGCGCGTTGTCGGTGCCGTGCACGTGCTGCGACACGCCCATGCCCCACAGGATCATCGAGCCCTTGGAGGTGGCGTACAACCGCGCGACCTCACGCAGCGTCTCGGCGTCGATGCCGCAGATCGGCGCCATCGCCTCGGGCGTGTATCCCTCGACGTTCTTGCGCAGATCGTCATAGCCTATCGTGCGGCTCGCGATGAACTCGGCGTCGACCAGGTTCTCGGTGACGATCACGTTCATCATCGCGTTCAGCATCGCGACGTCGGTGTCGGGCTTGAACTGCAGGTAGCGGTGCGCGTAGCGCGAGAGCTCCGAGCGGCGCGGATCGCAGACGATCAGCTTGGTGCCGTTGTGCGCGGCGTTCTTGATCCAGCTCGCCGCGACCGGGTGGTTCACGCTCGGGTTCGCGCCGATCAGGATCACGACCTCGGCCTTGGTCACGTCCATCACCGGGTTCGAGACCGCGCCCGAGCCTATGCCCTCGAGCAGCGCGACCACGCTGGACGCATGGCACAGCCGCGTGCAGTGGTCGACGTTGTTGCTGCCGAAGCCGGTGCGCACCAGCTTCTGGAACAGGTACGCCTCCTCGTTGCTGCCCTTGGCGGAGCCGAAGCCGGCCAGCGCCTTCTTTCCATGGGTGTCGCGGATCTGCGCGAGCTTGCCGCCGGCGAGCGCCAGCGCCTCTTCCCAGGTCGCTTCGCGGAAGACGTCGAACACGCGGTCCGGGTCCATCACCGCGTCGCCGCGCTTGGGCGGCGCATCGGCGCGGCGGATCAGCGGCACCGTCAGCCGGTGCGGGTGGTGCGCATAGTCGAAGCCGTAGCGGCCTTTCACGCACAGGCGCTCGTGGTTGGCCGGGCCGTCGCGGCCGTTGACGTAGAGGATCTTGTCGTCCTTGACGTTGTAGGTGAGCTGGCAGCCGACGCCGCAGTACGGGCACACCGAGTCGACTTGCTTGTCGGGCACCGCGAGCGCGACATCGCGCGCCGGCATCAGCGCGCCGGTGGGACAGGCCTGCACGCACTCGCCGCAGGCCACGCAGGTCGACGCGCCCATCGGGTCGTCCATGTCGAACACGATCTTCGCGTGCTGGCCGCGGAACGCGAGGCCGATCACGTCGTTGACCTGCTCGTCGCGGCAGGCGCGCAGGCAGCGGGTGCACTGGATGCAGGCGTCGAGGTTGACCGCGATCGCCGGGTGCGACAGGTCCTGCGGTATCGCCTCGCGCGCCTCGAACCGCGGCTTGCCGACGCCGAGCTTCGCGGCCCATTCGTCGACCTCGTTGTGGCGCGTGTAGTGCGCCTCCGGCATGTCGGACTGCAGCAGCTCCAGCACCAGCTTCTGCGACTTGACCGCGCGTTCGCTGTCGGTCGTGACCTTCATGCCGTTGCTCGGGAAGCGGCAGCACGACGGCGCGAGCACGCGCTCGCCGGCGATCTCGACGACGCAGGCCCGGCAGTTGCCAGCCGTCTCCAGGCCATCCTTGTAGCAAAGATGCGGCACCTCGATGCCGTGGGCTTGCGCGATCTGGATGATGGTCTCGCCCGAGCGGGCGGTGACCGGCTGGCCGTTCAGCTCGAACGAGACCGTCGGCGCGCCGGCGCCGTTGGCATCGAGCTGCGCGAGTTCGCGGCGGGTGATGGCATTCATGCAGTCTGGCTCCCGGTGAGCTCTTGCGGGAAATAGCGGACGACGCAATCGATGGGGTTGGGAGCCGCTTGCCCGAGCCCGCAGATCGAGGCATCGCGCATCACCTGCGACAGGTCGGCCAGCAGCTCCAGATCCCACTGCGGCTTCTCGATCAGCGCCGAGGCCTTCGCGGTGCCGTTGCGGCACGGCGTGCATTGGCCGCACGACTCGTGCGCGAAGAAGCGCATCGTGTTGCGCGCCGCGCCGACCGCGCTGTCGTGGTCCGACAGCACGACCACCGCGGCGGAGCCGATGAAGCAGCCGTAGGGCTGCAGCGTGTCGAAGTCCAGCGGGATGTCGCCCAGGCTGGCGGGCAGGATGCCGCCCGAGGCGCCGCCCGGCAGGTAGCCGTAGAACGTGTGCCCGTCCTGCATGCCGCCGCAGTACTCGTCAATCAGCGCGCGTATCGTGATGCCGGCCGGCGCGAGCTTGACGCCCGGGCTCTTCACGCGCCCCGAGACCGAGAACGAACGCAGCCCCTTGCGCCCGTTCGCCCCGTGCGACGCGAACCACGCGCCGCCCTTCTCGAGCAGCTCGCGCACCCAGTACAGCGTCTCGAAGTTGTGCTCCAGCGTCGGCCGGCCGAACAGGCCGACCTGCGCGACATACGGCGGGCGCAGCCGCGGCATGCCGCGCTTGCCTTCGATCGATTCGATCATCGCCGATTCTTCGCCGCAGATGTACGCGCCGGCGCCGCGCCTGAGATGGATCGCCGGCATCGCCGCGAGCGGCGGATCGGCCAGCAGCGTCGCGAGCTCGCGTTCGAGCAGCGCGCGGCAGCCGTGGTACTCGTCGCGCAGGTAGATGTAGATGGATTCGATGCCGACCGCCCACGCCGCGATCAGCATGCCCTCGAGGAAGCGGTGCGGGTCGCGCTCGAGCAGCACGCGGTCCTTGAAGGTGCCGGGCTCGCCCTCGTCGATGTTGACCGCTATCAGCCGCGGGCCGGGCTCGCCGCGCACGATGCGCCACTTGCGCCCGGCCGGGAAACCGGCGCCGCCCAGGCCGCGCAGGCCCGAGTCCTCCAGCGTCTTGATCACCGACTCGACGTCGCGCCGGCCTTCGACGCAGTCCTTCAGCAAGGCGTAGCCGCCCTGCGCGCGGTACGCGGCCAGATCGAGGTAGCCCTCGGGCTCGTGCCGGATTGCGTTGGCGTTCACCTTCGCGACGACTGCGTCGGCCGTCGCGTTCGCGACCGGGTTCTGCCCGACCGCAACCGCCGGCGCCTGCTCGCAGCGGCCTATGCACGGCGCCGGGATCACGCGCACGTCGCGGCCCAGCAGCGCGGGCAGCTTCGCGAGCAGCTCGCGTGCACCGGCCATCTCGCACGACAGGCCGTCGCAGACGCGCACCGTCAGCGCCGCTGGTGCCGCCTCGCCTTCCTTCACGATGTCGAAGTGGTGATAGAAGGTCGCGACCTCGTAGACCTCGGTCTGAGCAAGCTTCATTTCCTGCGCCAGCGCTGCCAGGTGCGCGGCCGACAAGTGGCCGTAGGCGTCCTGGATCTTGTGCAGATGCTCGATCAGCAGGTCGCGCTGGCGCGAGGCATCGCCGAGCAATGCCTGCACCTGCGCGAGCGCGTCGGGGTCGACGCGCCGGCCCTTGGGCTTCTCGCGCTTGCGCTGCTTGGTGCTCTCCAGCACCGCGATCGGGATCACCATCTGGTTCATCAGATCACCTTCTCTTCACGCAGTTCAGCGATCTGCGCGCGGCTGTAGCCGAGCTGCGCGAGCACCTCCTCGGTGTGCTCGCCCAGCAGCGGCGAGCGGGTCACGTGGGTCGGGCTGTCGGACATCTTGATCGGGTTGCCCACCGTCAGGTACTTGCCGCGCACCGGGTGGTCGACCTCGACGATGGTGCCGGTCTTGCGCAGGTCCTCGTCCTCGGCGATCTCCTTCATCGACAGGATGGGCCCGCACGGGATGTCGAGCTTGTTCAGGATGTCCATCGCCTCGAACTTCGTCTTGGTCATGGTCCACTGTTCGATGCGTTTGAAGATGGGCTTCAGGTGCAGCAGCCGTGCAGCCGGCGTCGCGAACGCCTCGTCGTTGATCCAGTCCTCCTCGCCGATCACCTTGCACACCGCGGGCCAGACCGCCGCCTGCGTGATGAAGTAGATGTAGGCGTTCGGGTCGGTCTCCCAGCCCTTGCACTTCAGGATCCAGCCAGGCTGGCCGCCGCCCGACGAGTTGCCGGCGCGCGGCACCGTGTCGGGGAAATGCGTGTCGGGGTACTGCGGGTACTCCTTCAGCACGCCGGTGCGCTCGAGGCGCTGCTGGTCGCGCAGCTTGACGCGGCACAGGTTCAGCACCGCGTCCTGCATGGGCGCGAGCACCTTCTGGCCGCGGCCGGTGCTGTGACGCTGCAGCAGCGCGGCGAGGATGCCCAGCGCGAGGTGCAGACCGGTGCCGCTGTCGCCGATCTGCGCGCCGGTGACCATCGGCGGGCCGTCGTCGAAG
Source organism: Burkholderiaceae bacterium (assembly GCA_036568605.1). Classification (GTDB taxonomy): domain Bacteria; phylum Pseudomonadota; class Gammaproteobacteria; order Burkholderiales; family Burkholderiaceae_C; genus DATCSE01. The sequence goes on from DATCSE010000597.1 coordinate 12,090, forward strand.
CCGGTGGTCGAGGCCGAGCCGCCGGCGCACTGCGCGACGTTCTCGTAGACCTTGCAGTCCTCGTAGCGCCCCGGGCCGAAGCCCTTGACCGACGCGACCACCATCCGCGGGTTCAGCTCGTGGATGCGCTCCCAGGAGAAGCCCATGCGCTCGAGCGCGCCCGGCGCGAAGTTCTCGACCAGCACGTCGCACTGCTTGATCAGCGTCTCGAGCACCTGCTTGCCCTTGGGCTTCTTCGTGTCGACCGTGATCGAACGCTTGTTGTGGTTCAGCATCGTGAAGTACAAGCTGTCGGCATCGGGGATGTCGCGCAGCTGGCCGCGCGTCGCATCGCCCTCGCCGGCACGTTCGACCTTGATCACGTCGGCACCGAACCAGGCGAGCAGCTGCGTGCAGGTCGGGCCGGACTGCACATGCGTGAAATCGAGGATTCGATAGCCTTCGAGCGCTTTGCTCATGAGAGTCTCCGCGGGAGTTTCAAATTCTGTTCAGCTCGATGCGGACGTCGCAGCGGCCAGCTTGGCCTCGGCCTCGGCGAGGCGCTTGCGCAGCGCGCGATCGTCCTGGAAGCGCTGGGTCTCGTCGCGTATCACCGCGACGATCGCGTTGACCTTGCCGTCCGCGCCGAAGAGCATCGCGACCGTGAACGCGATCGACATCGCGCGGCCGTCCTTGTGCGTGGCCGGCACGCGCAGCAGGTCGTGGCCGTAGCGGCTGGTGCCGGTCGCCATGGACTTGTCGTAGCCCTCCCAGTGGCGGCCGCGCAGCCGCTCGGGAATGATGATGTCCAGCGATTGGCCGAGCGCCTCGGCCTCGCTGTAGCCGAACATGCGCTCGGCGCCGGGGTTCCACAGGACGATCGCGCCCTGGGCGTCGGAGGCGATCACGGCGTCGCCGATCGCGGCGACGAGCTCTTGGCAATCCACAGGGGTCTTCATATCCGTACTCTATGACCGAACCGAGGCCAGTCTGAAACAGAAACGGCGCCCACGGGCGCCGTTTCGTGAGCACCCTTTGGCGGCTACCGGTCAGACGGCTTTCGCGGCGTGCAATTCCTTGATCTGGCTCTCGGTGTAGCCGAAGTCGCGCAGCACCTCGTCGGTGTGCTCGCCCAGCAGCGGCGACGCGGTGATCTCGGGCTTCAGGTCCGAGAACTTGATCGGGCTGCCGATCGTCCAGTAGCTGCCGCGCTCCTTGTGCTGCACTTCGACGATCGAGCCGCTCTTGCGCAGCGACTCGTCGCGCAGCAGCTCCTTCATCGACAGCACCGGCGCGCACGGGATGTCGTGCTTGCGGAAGATGTCGACGGCCTCGAACTTGGTCTTGTCCTTGATGAAGTTCTCGATCGTCGCGAAGATCTTCTCGATGTGCGGCTGGCGTGCCTTCGCGGTGGTGTAGGCCGGATCGGTCTTCCACTCGGGCTTGCCGAGCGCGTCGCAGATCGGCTCCCAGGCGTGGCCCTGGATCGTGAAGTAGATGTACGCGTTCGGGTCGGTCTCCCAGCCCTTGCACTTCAGGATCCAGCCAGGCTGGCCGCCGCCGCCGGCATTGCCGCCGCGCGGCGTGACCTTGTCCTTGAACGCGTCCATCTCGTGCGGGTACTGCGGGTACTCTTCGAGGTAGCCCACGCGCTCCAGGCGCTGCTGATCACGCATCTTCACGCGGCAGAGATTGAGCACGGCGTCTTGCATCGAGCAGGCGACCTTCTGGCCCTTGCCGGTCTTGTCGCGGCCGATGAGGGCGGTCAGGATGCCGATTGCAAGGTGCATGCCCGTGTTCGAATCGCCCAGCGCCGCGGCGCTGATCGTGGGTTCGGAGTTCTCGCCCTTCCACCAACCGGTCGTCGATGCTGCGCCGCCGGCACACTGTGCGACGTTTTCGTACACCTTCAGGTCCTCGTAGTGGTGGCCTTCGGAGAAGCCCTTCACCGACGCGTGGATCATCTTCGGGTTCAGTTCCTGGATGCGCTCCCACGAGAAGCCCATGCGGTCCAGCGCGCCGGGGCCGAAGTTCTCGACCAGCACGTCGCACTGGCGCACCAGGGTCTCCAGGACCTGCTTGCCTTCGGGCGTCTTGGTGTCCAGCGTGATCGAGCGCTTGTTGCTGTTGAGCATCGTGAAGTACAGCGCGTCGACGTTCGGGATGTCGCGCAGCTGGGTGCGCGTCACGTCGCCCGAGCCGGGGCGCTCGACCTTGATGACGTCGGCGCCGAACCAGGCCAGCAGCTGCGTGCAGGCCGGCCCGGCCTGGACGTGGGTGAAGTCGATGATCTTGATGCCGGCGAGTGGTTTGGTGCTCATATGAGTGCTCCTGTTGGCTCGTGGGTGAAAGGGTGAGGTGGACGAATTACTTCTTGACTGCGCTCTGGGGATTCAGGCTGCTGATGCGGCCGCTCTCGGTGCCGGCCGCCTCGTCGATCACGGCGTTGATCAGCGTGGGGTTGCCGGAGGCGATCGCCTCGGCGAGCGCCTTGTCGAGCTCGTCTGCCGTCGTCGCGTGGACGCCCACGCCGCCGAAGGCCTCCATCAGCTTGTCGTAGCGGGCGTCCTTGACGAACACCGTCGGCGCGACGTCCGAGTGGCCCGACGGGTTCTTGTCGGTGCCGCGGTACACGCCGTTGTTGTTGAAGACGATCACGCAGACCGGCAGGTTGTAGCGGCAGATCGTCTCGACCTCCATGCCGGAGAAGCCGAACGCGCTGTCGCCCTCGATCGCGATCACCGGCTTGCCGGTCGTGACCGCCGCGGCCACCGCGAAGCCCATGCCGATGCCCATGATTCCCCAGGTGCCGACGTCCAGGCGCTTGCGCGGCTCGTACATGTCGACGATGGAGCGGGCGAAGTCCAGCGTGTTCGCGCCTTCGTTGACGACGATCGCGTCGGGCCGCTTCTTCACCGCGTCGCGGATCACCGACAGCGCGCTGTGGAAGTTCATCGGCGACGGCCGCTTCGCGAGCGTCTCGGCCATCTTCGAGAGGTTCTTGTCCTTGCGCTGCGCGATTGCCTCGGTCCACTCGGCCGGCGGCTTCGGGAAGCTGGTGCCCAGCGCGCCCACGATCGCCGCGACGCACGAGCCGATGTCGCCGATCACCGGCGCGGCGATCGCGACGTTGCTGTCGATCTCGGTTGGCGAGATGTCGATCTGGATGAACTGCTTGGGCCCTTTCTCGGCACCCCAGGTTTTTCCCTTGCCGTGCGAGAGCAGCCAGTTCAGCCGCGCGCCGACCAGCAGCACCACGTCGGCCTCCTGCAGCACGTATGAGCGCGCGGCCGCGGCCGACTGCCCGTGCGTGTCGGGCAGCAGGCCCTTGGCCATCGACATCGGCAGGTACGGGATGCCGGTCTTCTCGACCAGCGCGCGGATGTCCGCATCGCACTGCGCGTAGGCCGCGCCCTTGCCGAGCAGGATCAGCGGCTTCTTCGCGCCGCGCAACAGATCGACCGCGCGCTTGACCGCCTCGGGCGCCGGGATCTGCTTGGGCGCCGGGTCGACCACCTTGATCAGCGACTTCTTGCCGGCCTCGGCGTCCATCGTCTGCGCGAACAGCTTGGCCGGCAGGTCCAGGTAGACGCCGCCCGGGCGGCCGGAGACCGCGGCGCGGATCGCCCGCGCGATGCCCACGCCGATGTCCTCCGCGTGCAGGACGCGGTAGGCGGCCTTGCACAGCGGCTTGGCGATCGCGAGCTGGTCCATCTCCTCGTAATCGCCCTGCTGCAGGTCGACGATCTCGCGCTCCGACGAGCCGCTGATCAGGATCATCGGGAAGCAGTTGGTCGTCGCGTTGGCCAGCGCCGTCAGGCCGTTCAGGAAGCCCGGCGCCGACACCGTCAGGCAGATGCCCGGCTTGCCGGTCAGGAAGCCAGCGGCGGCCGCGGCGTTGCCGGCGTGCTGCTCGTGGCGGAACGAGATAACACGCAGGCCTTCGGCTTGCGCCATCCGGCACAGGTCCGTGACCGGGATCCCGGGCAGGCCGAAGATCGTGTCGATGCCGTTGAGCTTCAGCGCATCGATGACCAGATGGAAGCCGTCGGTCAGTGGTGCCTGGGACGCTACTTCGGCCGTATCCGCCGCGCGGGTCAGCGGCGGCGTGTTCAGAACAGCGGACATACCTGTCTCTCCTTCAATGTGCCGGGACTATCGCGTCGACCTCGGGTCCGGACCGATGACCGCGGTCAACTTTCATGAAAATCGAAGGGTCAGCCAACCGTGGTCGAACGCTCCATCACTGCGCGCCGCATCGGCCGCAGCACGAACCAGGCAAGCAGCGCCGCGACCGCGTTCATCACGCTGGCGACGATGAAGACCGCATGCCAGCTGCCGGTGGCCGTCGCGAGCACGCTGGACAGCGGCACCAGCAGCGAGGCCGTGCCCTTGGCCGTGTACAGCATGCCGGCGTTGGAGGCCGCGTACTTCGAGCCGAAGGTGTCGGCGCAGGTCGACGGGAACAGGCTGTAGATCTCGCCCCAGGCGAAGAACACCAGGCCGGTCAGGATCACGAACGCGACCGGGTGCTGGCCGAAGGTGTACAGCGCCAGGATGCCGACCGCCTCGAGCGCGAACGCGATGAACATCGTCGGCTCGCGGCCGATCTGGTCCGAGACCCAGCCGAAGAACGGCCGCGTCAGCCCGTTGAGCACCCGGTCGATCGCCAGCGCGAAGGTCAGCGCCGGCAGCACCAGGCCCATGATGTTCACCGGGATCTCGCCGATCTTGAAGTCCTTCGCGATCGGGCCGAGCTGCGCGGTCGCCATCAGGCCACCGGCCGCGACCATCACGAACATCAGGTACATGACCCAGAACACCGGCTGGCGCAGCACCTCGCTGGGCGCGAAG
>DATCSE010000598.1:0-5034 GCA_036568605.1 Burkholderiaceae bacterium
TCCTCGCACCTATCGTCGCGTGCTTTGCAGTTGAAATGAACCCACGATGAGCTACCGACAGACAGCCGACTTCCTGCTTTACGACTGGCTCGATGTCGAGTCGCTGCAGTCGCGCCCGCGCTTCGCCGATCACTCGCGCGAGACCTTCGCGTCGGTGCTGGACACCTGCGAGAAGATGGCCCGCGAGAAATATGCGCCGCATGCGCGGCTCTCGGATACCGAGGAGCCGTGGTTCGACGGCGAGAAGGTGCACCTGCCCGAGGCGAGCCATGCGGCCGCGAAGGCGTATGCCGAATCGGGCATGCTGGCCGCGGCGCAGGACTACGAGATCGGCGGCATGCAGTTGCCGTACGTCGTCGAGATGGCGGCGAACAGCTTCTTCTCGAAGGCCGCGATCGGGCTCGGCGGCGGCAGCATGCTGACCAGCGGCAACGCGAACCTGCTGATGGCGCACGGCACGGACATGCAGCAGCAAGTGTTCGCGCAGGCCGAGTTCGCCGGGCGCTTCTCCGGCACGATGTGCTTGTCGGAGCCGCAGGCCGGCTCGTCGCTGTCCGACATCACGACCCGCGCCGAGCCCGATGGCGACGACTACGAGCGCGATCCGCTGGGCCCGCGCTACCGGCTGCGCGGCAACAAGATGTGGATCAGCAACGGCGAGCACGAGCTGAGCGAGAACATCGTGCACCTGGTGCTCGCGAAGATCCCCGGCCCGGACGGCAAGCTGATCCCGGGCACCAAGGGCATTTCGCTGTTCATCGTGCCGAAGCGGCTGGTCGATGCGAAAGGGCAGCTCACCGGCGAGCGCAACGACGTGGCGCTGGCCGGCCTGAACCACAAGCTCGGCTACCGCGGCATTCCGAACACGCTGCTGAACTTCGGCGAGGGCAAGTTCCCGGTGCGTGGCGCGGGCGGGGCAATCGGCTACCTCGTCGGCAAGCCCGGCGAAGGCCTGCGCTGCATGTTCCACATGATGAACGAGGCGCGCATCGCGGTCGGTCTCGGCGCTGCGATGATCGGCTATGCCGGCTACGAGGCGTCGCTGGATTACGCGAAGCAGCGGCCGCAGGGCCGGCCTATCGGCCCCGCCGGCAAGGACTCGGCGCAGCCGCAGGTGCGCATCATCGAGCACGCCGACGTCAAGCGCATGCTGCTCGCGCAGAAGAGCTACTGCGAGGGCGCGCTCGCGCTCGAGCTGTATTGCGCGCGTCTGGTCGACGAGCAGCACACCGGCACGCCCGAGGCGGCGAAGAACGCGGCGCTGCTGCTGGAGATGCTGACGCCGATCGCGAAGAGCTGGCCCAGCGAGTGGTGCCTCGAAGCGAACAGCCTCGCGATCCAGATCCACGGCGGCTACGGCTACACGCGCGACTTTCCGGTCGAGCAGTACTGGCGCGACAACCGGCTGAACATGATCCACGAGGGCACGCACGGCATCCAGGCGCTGGACCTGCTGGGCCGCAAGGTCGTGATGCAGGGTGGGGCCGGGCTCGCGCTGCTCGCCTCTCGCGTCAATGCGACGATCGAACGGGCGCTCGCGATGCCGGCGCTGGCTGCGCATGCGAACGCGCTGGCCGCGGCGCTGAAGCAGCTCGGCGGCGCGACCAAGGCCGCGTGGGCCACCGGCAACCCCGACGATGCGCTCGCGAACGCGACGCCGTACCTGCAGGCTTTTGGCCACACGGTGCTCGCGTGGATCTGGCTCGACGTCGCGCTGTGCGCGCAGGCCGATCTCGAAGGTCGCCCGGCCGACGATGCCGCGATGAGGCGCGGCAAGCTCGCCGCCTGCACCTATTTTTTCCATTACGAGTTGCCGCGCATCGCGGCGTGGCTGAAGGTCGTCGAGACGCGCGACCCGACCTGCCGCGACATGGCCGAGGAGTGGTTCTGATGACGACGAGTGCTGCAAGCCGCGTCGAGGTCTGGGTCTGGGTGCTGATCTACGGCGGGCTGATCCTGTTCGGCCTGGGGCTGTCCGCGCAGCGCAGCGATGCGGCGATCGGCTGGTTGCTGATCGTCGCCGGCGTCGTCGCGGTCATCGTGGGCGGCCTGCTGGTGTGGGTCCGATCGAGAATGAAGGAGACGAAACAATGAGCACGCCTGTTCAGAAACTCTTCGACTTGAGCGGCCAGACCGCGCTGGTCACCGGCGGATCGCGCGGCCTGGGCCTGCAGATCGCGCATGCGCTGGGCGAAGCCGGCGCGAAGATCATGCTCAGCTCGCGCAAGGCCGAGGACCTGGAGCAGGCCGCCGCCGAGCTGCAGGCCGCCGGCATCGATGCACGCTGGATCGCTGCCGACTGCGCGAAGGAGGAGGACACCCGCCGCCTCGCCGACGAGACGCTGGAGCGTATGGGCACGGTCGACATCCTCGTGAACAACGCCGGCGCGAGCTGGGGCGCGCCGGCCGAGGAGCACCCGGTCGCGGCCTGGGACAAGGTGATGAACCTGAACGTGCGCGGCTATTTCATCCTGTCGCAGCAGATCGCGCGCACCTGCATGATCCCGAAGAAGCGCGGCCGCATCATCAACGTCGCGTCGATCGCCGGGCTGAACGGCAACCCGCCGGAGATGCAGACGCTCGCGTACAACACCTCGAAGACCGCGGTGATCGGCTTCACGCGCACGCTCGCGGCCGAATGGGGCAAGTACGGCATCACGGTCAACGCGATCTGCCCCGGCTTCTTCATGACCAAGATGGCCGCCGGGCTGATCACCGCGCTGGGCGAGCAGCGCATGGCCGCGGCCGCGCCGCTGCGCCGGCTCGGCGACGAGGACGACCTGAAGGGCATCGCGCTGCTGTACGCGAGCCAGGCGGGCAAGCACATCACCGGGCAGTGGCTGGCGGTCGACGGCGGCGTCAGCGTCGTGCTGGGCGCAGCCTGACCACTCGCGCGCAAGACCATGTCCATCCCCTTCGGCGTTGCGATCCCGTTCGTCGAGCACCTGGGCTTCACGCTCGAGCGCTTCGACGCAGGCCACTCGGAGCTGCGCTACGCGCCGCGTGCCGAGCATCTGAACAGCTTCCAGGTCACGCATGGCGGCGCCTGCATGACGCTGATGGACGTGACGATGGCCGCGGCCGCGCGCAGCGTGCGGCCCGAGATGGGCGTCGTGACGATCGAGATGAAGACCAGCTTCATGCAGCCGGCGCGCGGCCCCCTCACCGGCAAGGGCAGGCTGATGCACGCGACCGCGACCATGGCCTTCACCGAGGCCACGCTGTACGACGAAGAAGGGCGCGCCTGCGCCCATGCGACCGGCACGTTCAAGTACGTGAAGCGCCTGCCGGTCAGTGCGACGGCGGTCCACGCACTGCAGCCGGTGTCGACCGATTGACCTCACCTACGACCGGAGAGCCATCATGGCCATCAACAAGCAGATCCATCTCGTCTCGCGCCCGAGCGGCGAGGCCAGCGTCGCCAACTTTCGCCTGATCGAAGCGCCGGTGCCCACGGTGGCCGAAGGCCAGGTGCTGGTGCGCAACCATTTCCTCAGCCTGGACCCGTACATGCGCGGCCGCATGAACGACGCGAAGAGCTATGCGCAGCCGCAGCCGCTGAACGCGGTGATGCAGGGCGGCACGGTCGGTGAGGTCGTCGAATCCAAGCATGCCAACTACCAGCCGGGCGACAAGGTCGTCGGCTTCGGCGGCTGGCAGCAGTACAGCCTGGTGGAAGGCGGTGCGCCGGGCGTGCTGCGCAAGGTCGACACGACCCACATTCCGCTGTCGGCGTACCTGGGCGCGGTTGGCATGCCGGGCGTGACCGCGTGGTACGGGCTGACGCAGATCTGCCTGCCCAAGGCCGGCGAGACCGTCGTCGTCAGCGCGGCCAGCGGCGCGGTGGGCAGCGCGGTGGGCCAGCTCGCGAAGGTGCGCGGCTGCCGCGCGGTCGGCATTGCCGGTGGTGCCGAGAAGTGCCGCTACGTGGTCGACGAGCTGGGCTTCGATGCCTGCATCGACTACAAGGCCCATGCCGACGACAAGGCGCTGTACCAGGCGCTGAAGGATGCGACGCCGGACGGCATCGACGGCTGCTTCGAGAACGTCGGCGGCCCGGTGTTCGACGCAGTGCTCGCGCGCATGAACGCGTTCGGCCGCATCGCACTGTGCGGGATGATCAGCGGCTACGACGGCGAGCCGATTCCGCTGAAGCAGCCGCAGCTGCTGCTGGTCAACCGCCTGACCTTGCGCGGCTTCATCGTCAGCGAGCACATGGACCTGTGGCCGCAGGCGCTGAAGGAGCTGGGCACGCTGGTCGCGACCGGCAAGCTGAAGTACCGCGAGACGATCGCGCCGGACATCGAGTCGGCGCCCGAAGCGTTCCTCGGGATGCTGAAGGGGCGCAACTTCGGCAAGCAGTTGGTGAAGCTGGTTTGACGGTGATCCTCCAAACTCCGTTCGCCCTGAGCTTGTCGAAGGGTGACGGCAACGGGCAGCAGGGCTTCGACAGGCTCAGCCCGAACGGGGTGTGACATGACGCTTCTTCGCCATGATTCGACCCACGAGGTCTTCAACCAGAGCACGCCGCTCGCGGGCCACAACATCTACGGCAGCGACGCCGCGCTGCGCGACGCGCTCGCGTTCCACCTGCCGGACGCCGGCGAAGCCGATCGCGTCGCCTTCGGCGCGCTGCTCGGCAGCGAGGCGATGCAGGCGCACGCGCGGCTCGCGAACGTGCACAAGCCAGAGCTGCACACGCACGACCGCTACGGCCATCGCGTCGACACGGTCGAGTTCCACCCGAGCTACCACGCGCTGATCGGCACGGCCGTGGCGCACGGCCTGCACGGCACGCCGTGGGCGCGCGGCCCCGGTGCCCACATCGAGCGTGCGGCCAACTTCCTGATGTTCACGCAGCTCGAACCCTCGGTGCTGTGCCCGATCTCGATGACCTACGCGGTCACGCCGGCGCTGCGCGGCAATCCGAAGGTTTTCGACGACTGGTTCGCCAAGCTCTCGAGTACACGGTACGACGGCCGCCTGCTGCCGCTGGCCGACAAGCCCGGCGTGACCATGGGCATGGGCATGACC
>DATCSE010000599.1:0-2495 GCA_036568605.1 Burkholderiaceae bacterium
CAGCAGGTGAAGAACCGCAAGCTGCGGCAAGCCTTGTCGATCGCGGTCGACTGGGAGGAGGGCTACCAGCGCATCTTCCGCAACCGCGGCGGCGACGCGGCGCACGGGCCGATCCCGCCAGGCGTGTTCGGCGCGCGCGACGGCAACACGCCGGAGGGCTACAACCCGGTGACGCACCGGCTGGTCAACGGGCACGTCGAGCGCCGCCCGATCGAGGACGCGAAGAAGCTGCTCGCCGAGGCCGGCTACCCCGACGGCCGCGACGCGAAGACCGGCCGCCCGCTGGTGCTGAACTACGACTACCAGCGCACGCTGACGCCCGAGCTGAAGGCCGAGGTCGACTGGATGGTCAAGCAGTTCGCGAAGCTCGACATCCAGCTCGAGATCCGCGCGACCGACTTCAACCAGCACCAGGAGAAGATGCTCAAGGGCAAGGAGCAGATCTTCTGGGGCGGCTGGCTCGGCGACTACCCGGACGCCGAGAACTTCCTGTTCCAGCTCTACGGCCCGAACGCGAAGGCGATCACGCAGGGCGAGAACTCGGCCAACTACAGCAACGCCGAGTACGACAAGCTGTTCGAGAAGATGCAGACGCTGGACGACGGGCCCGAGCGCCAGCAGGTGATGGACCGGATGCTCGCGATCGTGCGCGAGGATGCGCCGTGGGCCTGGGGCTACTGGGCCTACGTGGGGCTGGCGTTCCAGTCGTGGGTGCACAACGGCAAGCCCAGCATCGTGATCCGCGACGAGACCTGGTACTACCGCATCGACCCGGTGGCGCGGGTCGCGAAGCAGGCCGAATGGAACCGGCCGACCTGGTGGCCGATCGGGCTGCTCGCGCTGGCCGTGCTGGCGCTCGCATGGGTGGGCCGGCGCAGCTACCGCGCGCGCCAGCAGGCCACCGCGAAAGCGGGCGTGCCGGCGGCCGTCGTGCCCAGCGCAGCGGCGGGAGGTTGACCGGTGCTGCACTACCTGATCCGCCGGATCGGCTACGGCGTGCTGATCCTGATCGGCGTCAACCTGTTCACCTTCATCCTGTTCTTCACGGTCAACACGCCCGACGACATGGCGCGGCTGAACATCGGCGGCAAGCGCGTCACGCAGGAGCAGATCGAGAAGTGGAAGACCGAACGCGGCTACGACAAGCCGCTGTACTGGAACGCGAAGCGCGAGGGCAGCGAGCGGCTGACCGACACGATCTTCTGGGACCGCTCGGTGTCGCTGTTCGCGCTGGACTTCGGCCGCTCCGACGCGCAGAACGCGATCGACATCGGCCACGAGATCCGGACGCGCATGGGCGTGAGCCTGCAGCTCGCGGTGCCGCTGTTCATCCTGCAGGTGATCGCGAGCGTCGCGTTCTCGCTGCTGCTGGTGTTCTTCCGCCACTCGCGGATCGACTTCTGGGGCGTGGTGCTGTGCGTGCTGATGCTGTCGATCTCGAGCCTGTTCTACATCATCGTCGGACAGCTGACGTTCTCGCGCCTGCTGCACCTGGTGCCGATGTCGGGCTGGGCCAGCGGGTTCTCCGCTGCGAAGTTCCTGATGCTTCCGATCGGGTTGTGCCTGCTGTCGCGCCTGGGCGGCGAGGCGCGGCTGTACCGCGCGATGTTCCTCGAGGAGATCGGCAAGGACTACGTGCGCACCGCGCGCGCGAAGGGTCTGTCGGAGGCGGTCGTGCTGTTCCGCCACGTGCTGAAGAACGCGCTGATCCCGATCATCACGAGCGCCGGCTCGTACCTGCCGTACGTGTTCCTCGGCAGCCTGGTGTTCGAGAGCTTCTTCGGCATCCCGGGGCTGGGCACGTTCGTGGTCGAGGCGATCACCGGGCAGGACTTCGCGATCGTGCGCGCTATGGTGTTCCTCGGCGCGGCGCTCTACATCGCGAGCAATGTCGTGATCGACCTGGCCTACACCTGGGCCGACCCGCGCGTGCGGCTGATGTGAGCGGGAGGCGTTCGTGATGCCGAAGTTCGTCTTGCTCTGGACCGACGCGGTCCTGTGGGCGATGGTCGCGGTGCTGGTCTGGTACGCCTGGCGGATCAAGGTCAATCCGAACCTGCGCGCGAACTGGTTCAAGGTCGTGCGCGACCCGGCCGCGCTGTGCGCGGGGATCGTGCTCGCGCTGTTCGCGCTGGTCACGCTGCTCGACAGCGTGCACTTCCGGCGTGCGCTGCTGCCCGCAGCCGGTGCGCGCGGCGACTCGCCGACCTACTACGCGACGCAGACCGAATCGCTGCTGGACGCGCTGCTCGCGCGCCAGATCGGAATGCGCGAAACCGACCATTCGCGCCCGCTCGCGACCATGAGCCTGAAGAAGGAGTCGTTCGAGCGCGACGGCAAGCCGGTGCACGACTATGCGCGGCTGCGTTATGGCGGTGCGCACCTGACCGATCCGGCAGTGCAGTGGGCGGCCGACGTGACGTCGCGCGCGGCGACCGGTGCCGCGCTCGGACTGGCGGCGGCCGCGCTCGCGGCCTGGCTGGCCGCGCTGACGC
>DATCSE010000600.1:0-9912 GCA_036568605.1 Burkholderiaceae bacterium
GTTTCCATCCACTCGTCGACGAACAGCCCGGCGATCGCGGTGTCGGCGGCCGGCCCGGCCTCGAGCGCGGCCGGCGCATGCGCGGCCACCGCGACGACACCGCGCAGCTCCTGCGCCGGCGCCGGCGGCAGCGCGCCCCAGCGCGCCTGTGCATCGCGCGGGTACTGCATCAGCTTGAAGTCGAGCGGCGCATCGGCATAGCCGCTGCGCGCTGCCAGCGCTTCGGCCGCCGTCAACACGTCGGACAGCAGCGCGCTGCCGTCGCGCACGCAGGCCAGCTTGGGCAGCCAGCCGGCGATCGCGGTGTCGTCGTTCTGGAGGTCGGCCTTCGCGAGCAGCGCGTCGCGGTCGCCCAGCGAGGCCGCGGCGTCGGGCGCGTAGGCGCCCAGCGTGAACAGCGGCAGCACCGGGAAGTCCTGGCCCATCACCGCGGCGATGCGGCCCAGCGCCAGTTGCAGCTGGCCGCCGCGGCCGGCGGAGACCTGTGCGTTGCGCGCTGCGTCTATGCGTGCCGCGACCTCGCTGCGCAACGCGCGCACGCGGGCGATCGCGAGCGCGGCCGCATCGGGCGGCAGCACCTGTTCGCCCGACTGTTCGCTCGCCGCCGTGCCCGGGGTCGCGACCGCGCTGCTGGCGATCGCGCTGCGCCAGCCCAGCGCATACGCCTGCGCGAGTGCGTTCTGCGCCGCCGTGAGGATCGCCGCGGTGCCCGGCGCGGCCGGGTCCATCGTCTCCGGGTCGTCGGGCGCGAGCGCGCTCGCCGCGGCCAGCGCGTCCAGCGCCGCCTGCGCCGCGGCTTCGGCCGCATCGACCCGCGCCTGCAGCTCGGCGAGGTCCACGCCGGCGGCTTCGCCGTCGTTCAGCGTCGCGTCGGTCTCGACTCCGTCCTGCGCCTGCACGAGGTCCATGCGGCGCAGCGCCCGGGTCTTCGCGAGCAGCTTGCGCAGCAGCCAGGCGAACGACTCGAACGCCGAGAGGCCGATGCGATCCGGCTGCGCCGCGTCGGGCTGCAGCACGATCGCCATCGTGTCGGCGGCGGCGCCGACCTGCGCGCGCAGCTTCGCGCCGAGCAGTATGCCGATGCGCTCCTGCACGCCGCTGTGGCCGCCGCCTTGCTGCGCCTCGCTCTGCAGCACCAGCGCCAGCGGTGCCATCGCGAGCTCGGGCAGCGTTGCGCTCACGGTCGTGCCGGTGTCGGTCCACGCGCCGTTCGGCGCGGCCGGCGCGGCCAGCACCTTGGCGACGAACTCGTAGTTCGCCGGGTCGCCGAACAGCCGGGCCAGCCACGCGTTCAGGCGCGGCTCCAGGCGTGCGGCCAGATCCTCGTCGGCCACGCCCTGCCAGGCGCCGAGGTCCTCCGACTGCATCGCGACGACGACACGCTGCGTGTAGCCGCGCGTCGAATGCGGCGTCTCGACGACGCGCGGCTCGGGCGGGCGCGTCTGCTTGTCCAGCGTCATCATCGCGGCGCCGGCGCCGTCCATGTTCGCGCCGACCATCTGGTGCACGCTCTCGGCGACGAGCAGGTCCGAGACCGAGTCCATCTGCTCCAGCAGCCCCTCGACCAGCGCCGCGATCGCGCCGCCCGGCTGCGTCAGCGCGGCCGGAACGCCGGGGATCGTGAAGCCGGGCTTGTTCGTGCGGTACGCCTCCATCAGCCGCACGCCGTCGACCACGTCGCGCGCGCCGATCGCCTCCTGCGGCTCCTGCGTGCTGTCGGTGCCGGCCGGCCGCAACGGGAATGCCTGGCGGCACTCGAGGATGTGTTGCGGGAAGCCGGCGTCGCGCAGCCCGCGCTCGAAGCGGTAGCCGAGCAGCGCTGCCATCGATTGCCCGTTCGCGATGCCTTCGAGCAGGCGCTTCGCGCGCTGCACGCGGCTCGAACGCAGATCGATGTCGAACGGGTTGCTGCCCGGCGCCGCGGTCTTCTGGTTCGCGAGGCGGCCGCTGCGCAGCACCGACACCGCCGTCGCCTGCTGCAGCGAGGGCGCGTGCACGAACCCCAGGCTGTCCAGCGCCTGGCTCGGCACCTGCGAGGCATCGGGCACCAGGTCTTCGACGACGCCGAACGCGCCGATGTGCAGGCCCTCGGGATTGGCCTCGCGCATCGCATCGAGCCGGCGCGTCGACAGCGACGTGATCCACGCGTCGAGCCGGGTCGCATACAGGTCCAGCGTGCTGCGCAAAGCATGCTGCAGCTCGCCGGCCGTGCTGCCCTGCAGGAACGCGAGGCTGTCGGCCAGGCTCGCGATGTTGCGCATGTGCTCGGGCCATTGCGTGCGCACCAGCCCGAGCCGCGCGCCGATGTGCTCCTCGACCGAGAACGAGCCGGTCGTGCCGGTCAGCTTCAGCCCCATCACCGCGCGGGCGTTGTTGATGGCGATCTGGTCGCCGACCAGCGTCGTGCTGTCGACGCCGATGTACTCGGCCACGCGCAGCCGGCTCGCCTGCGCCTTGACCTGCGCGCTCAGGCCGGCGATGCCCTGCAGGTGGTCGTAGAAGAGCCGATGGCCCGACTGCAGCACCTCCTCGTCGGCCGCGAAGCCCAGCATCGCCTCGAGCAGCGACTCGCCGTTCTGCATCGCGGTCAGCGGCGCGCGCAGGCTGCTGGTCGGCTGGCTCAGCAGCTGCAGCAGCGTCGCGATGTAGTTGCGTGCGAGCGGCACGTCGCCGTCGAGCTCGGTCGCCGGTTGCGCCGGGTTGCGCTGCACCCACGGCACCGCGTCCAGCGGATGCGGCTTGGGCCGCACGGCGCACATCGCCAGGAACGGCGTCTTCACCTGGAACGGCTGCTGCTCGAGCAGGTCGGCGACCAGCCCGCGCAGCAGCAGGCTCTGGAACATCGCGATCGGCTTGATGTCCGGGTAGTTGGCGATCGCCGCCGGCCCCGCCACCTGCCAGAAGCGCTTGCTCATCGCCCACGGCTGCATGGCGAGCACCTGGTGCAGGTTCTCGGCGCTGGGGTCGCGCAGGGTCGGCACGCGCGGGACCGCCGCGTCCCAGAAACGGCGGAACCACTGCAGCGCCTCGGTCAGCTCGCGCTCCAGCGGCGCGTTCGCAGCGGCGACATGCCCGCGCGCGCTGATGGTCAGCAGGCCGTACGGCTGCTTGCCGATGCGCAGGCACGACAGCGGCCCGCCCGGGCGCACGTTGCGCACGGCCCAGGCACGCAACTGCTCGATCGCGTCGTTGTTGAGCAGCGCCTGCGCGTTGTCCAGCGGGTTCCAGAAGTAGCGCAGCGTGTAGCCCAGCGTCGCGTTCCACAGCGCGTTCAGCATGTGGCCGGCGGCGGCGTTCTCGAGCGAATCGGCGGACGGGATCAGGCCTGCGTCGAACACCTCGGCCGGGATGCCCATCAGCCGCTGCAGCCGCGCGCCGGCGCTCGCGAGCTCGACCGCGGCGGCCGCCGCGCGCGCTTCGGCCTGCGCCGGGTTCAACGCGGCCGCGTTGTCGGCGCCGTTGGCTGCGAAGCCGGCCCGCACGCTCGCGGTGTTGTTGGTCGGCGTGCCCTGCGGCACGAACGCCAGGCCGTCGGCGTGCTGGTGGTTGTCCAGCAGCGAGGCCACCAGCGTCGCGGCCGAGCCGGGTGTCTGCGTCCAGTCCACGCCCAGCACGGTCAGCCGGGCTATGCGCTTCGCGAGCGAGCCGCCGTTCTTCAGGTCGGCGGCCGTGACCGTGATCGCCATGCCGGCGGCACGCGCCGCGGCGTAGTCGACCATCCACGCGCGGTCCTGGCCGAACGGGTCGTGGTTGTCGGGGTCGTCGACCAGCAGCGGATCGAACGCCGGCGACATCGGGAGCAGGTCGGCGACCGGCCCGCCCCAGACGCGAAAGATCTCGTTCCCGCCGGCCTGGCCGATCGCGACGAAACGGTCGGGCAGCGCGGTGGCGTAGACCGTCGGCGCTGCGGCGTTCGCCAGCGGGATCTGCGCATCGTCGAACTGCGGCTCGATCGCCTGGCCCTGCGGCGCCTGGCCGATCTGCGCGACATTGACCGGCGTCGTGCTGCGCACGATCCACGCGGCCCGCGGCGGCGGGTAGCGGCGCGCGATCTGCTGCCACGGCGAATCGGCATCGTCCGGTGCGGCGAAGCGCTGTGTCCAGTAGCGCTTGCCTTCGGCGACCTCGGCCGGCGTCAGCCCCGGCTCATGGCCGTAGCGGTGCACTGCGTCGGGGTACAGGCGGATCATCAGCGTCGTCGCACCGTTTGCGTCGCGGCCGTAGCGGGTCTGCACCGCGACCGGCATCAGCAGCACCGGGTATTGCGCCGACAGCGCCTCCACGAGTTGCGCCGGGTCGCGCCGGCCGATCAGGCGCTGCGAGAGCTGGGTCAGCTCGACGAGGCGCCGCGCGGTGTCGTCCAGCGCGGCGCGGCCGTCGCGCGCGAGCGCCTCCACGCGGGCCTGCTGTGCGGCGATCTCGCGCGCGCTCGCGCCGCGGCGCTTCAGCGCGTCGAGCTCGGTGCGCGCCTGCGCCAGCGCGACCTGGGTCGCACGCTGCGCGTCGCGTTGCTGCGCCAGCTCGGCGCGGGCGTGCTGGATCGCATCGAGGTTCAGGTTCAGCGTGGCCATGCCGTCGTCCCTCGTCGTCAGGTCGTCTTCGTCAGGTCTTCAGGTCCGAGCCGAGGAAGTAGGCGCGGAACGGCTGCTGCAGCAGCACCTTCGCGATCTCGGCGGCGGTCGGCGTGCCGGTCAGCGTCGGGAACGATGCGAACGGCTTGTTCGGCACCGACACCAGGTTCGCGACGCTCGCGAAGCGGCCGGCCTGCACGCCCACGTGCGACCACGACAGCGCCTTGTACGGGTTGTAGTTCTTCATCACCGCGCTCGCGTCGCCGGCCTGCACGCGCGCCAGCGTGTCGACCAGCACCTGGCGCCGCGGCGGGCCGGTGCGGTCCTGGCCCGGCGGCGTCTCGTCGACGTCGAAGCCGAAACGCGGCTCGTGCATCTGCTCCTCGAGCACGAAGCACCACGCGTCGACCTCGTCGGCGTCGATGTCGAAGCCGAAGAAGCTGATGTCCTCGCCGATCACGCCGTCGAACACCGGGAGCTGGATCGCATCGTCGGGGCGCCGGCCTTGCGCGTCCTTCAGCAGCGTCGGCGCGTTGGGTGTCTTCTTCCACGCGTAGACCGCGGTGTTGGGGTAGCGCCGCAGCAGTTGCCCGCGCACCAGCAGCGCGATGCGGTCGGGGTCGCCGCCGACCGGGTCGATGCGCTTGCCCAGCGGCTGCGCGCCCCACAGGTGGATGGGCTGCATGTCGTCCAGCGGTACCCGCAGGAACAGCGGCGCCGGGGTCAGCATCGCGCGTCCCCAGAAGCGCTGGAACGGCGTGCCGCGCAGGTCGGTCGGGAAGCCGCGCCACAGCAGCTCGCCGTTCATCGCGACGTTCGCGCCGGCCATGAAGCTGTCGATGAAATGCTGGTTCACGCGCACCAGCATCACCAGGTCCTGCGGGATGCCGTCGACGCCGGGCATGAACGCGTTGCGGTCGTAGGCGGCCAGTCGCTGGTACAGCGGCTCGGGCAGCTTGGGCCAGGCCATCACGCGGTCGAACAGCGCCGGCACCATGAAACGATGGCGTGCGAGCGCATCGCTGAGCGACAGGTGCGTGGCGACGAACTCGTTCGCGACGCTGCCGGCGTTCAGCGCGATGTTCGCAACCGACACGCTGGACGCCAGCCGCGCCGGCAGGGTCAGGTCCGGCGCGGTGCGCGCGGTGATGATCGCGGCGGCCGCCGGCAGCCCGAAGTCGACCGGTGCCACCTCGACATGTGCGACCGCGAAGCCGTCGCGCCAGGCGGCCTGCGTGCCGCGCGTCGCGATCGCGTAGCGGTTCAGGATCTCGCGCTGGCGCAGCGCCGGCGGCACGGTCAGCGTGACGACCGGCCCGGCGGCGGCCGCGGCGGCGCCGCCGAACTGGAACGACTCGTCGAGCGCGAAGTGCGGGGCCGCGGTGGCGCTCCCGCCGGTGCCGGCCAGCGCGTTGACAGGCAGCGCGGCGAACACGCCGGCGGTGCTGAACTTGCGCGCGTCGGCGATGCGCACGCTGCCCAGGCTCGTGCCGGCGACGGCACGTGCGGCGCCCTTCGCCGGCTTGCCCGCGGCGACTTCGCGGCGCAGCGGATCGAACGCGCGCAGCGCCGGTGCGTCGACCTTCAGCGCGCCGCTGCGCGCATCGAGCCGCAGCGCGCTGAACTGCAGCGTCGCCTTGGTGTTGTCGGCCGCGACCAGGAAGCCTTCGACGCCGCGCTTGCCCAGCGCCTCGACCGAGCTCGCGACCACGGTCCAGTCGCTGGAGCGCACGCTGGTCGCGTTCGCCGCGAGCATGCCGAAGCGCTCGACATGCAGATCGGTGAACACGCCGGCATGCTGGCCGACGCGGATCTTCAGCTCGGGCACGCCGCCCTTCGCGAGCAGCGCGAGCGACTCGCGGGATGCCGCTTGCGCCTGCTTGACCTGGCCGATGGTGAACTGGCTGCCCAGTCCGCGATCGCGCAGGTCCAGCGGGCGCGCGTCGGCGCCATCCAGCACGACGCCATCGAATGCCCGGGTCGCGACGATGCCGTCGGGCATGAACGCGTTGACCGCGAAGGCCGCGGCCTTGGTGCTCGCGCCGGCCATCGCGGCGACATAACGCGCACCTTGCGCCGGCAGTGCCGCGAGGCTGCCGTTCAGCCGTGCCGCCATGCGCAGCGTGCGCCGCGTCGGGCTGACGGTGCGGCGCAGCGCGGTGTCGGCCATCGCGGCGGGCAGGCTGCTGCGGTCCACCTGGCCGCCCAGCGAGCCGAGCTGCCCGGCGATGCGGTACGCGCTGCCGTCGCCCGCGAGCGCCTCGATGCGCGGCAGCGCCGGGCCCATCACCTGCAGCAGCCGCGCCGGCGGCAGCACGTCGAAGTGCTTGGCCTTCAGCGCGCGCAGCGCCTCGATGCCGAGCCGCGTCAGGTTGAACGCGGCCTCGGCCTTCAGGATGTCGCCGACCTGGTCCCAGGCCGCGTCCATGAAGCTCTCCTGGTTCTGGCGCACGATCTCGGCGCCGTAGCCGGCCGCGCCGCGGTAGCGCGGCGTCAGGTTCAGGTCGGCGATCCAGTGCGCGCCCAGCTCGGCGGGCTGCACCTCGTGCTGCTTCAGGTGCCAGGCGCCGACCAGCGGCGGCTTGACCTCGAGGCGCTTGCCGTCGGCGCCCAGCGCGCCGTCGCCGACCGGGTTCGCGACATTGGCCTTCGGCGTGTTGACGATCGCCGCGAGGCTTGCGGCCTGCGTGGCGTCGGGCTTCGCGCCGGGCGCGTAGCTGATCGGCACCAGCGCGCCTTCCATCGTCGTCACCGCGCCCGGCGTTGCGCCGTTCAGCAGATCGTCGACGCTCATCGGCGCGGTGCCCACGTTCGCGAGCGCGTCGCCGATGGGCGTGTTCTTGTACGCGCTGGGCGTACGCAGCCGGCGCGCCAGCGATTCGAAGTCGCCGCCGGGGCCGGTCGAGAACTCCCAGTGGTGATAGACCGGCAAGCTCACGTCGGCCGCGACCGCGTTGTTCCAGGCCGGCGCGAGCGTCGCCATCGCGGCCGGGTTCGCCTCGGCGAGGCCGAGGCCGCGCAGCCTGCCCGGCTCGAACGCCGGCACGACGCAGGCCACGTAGTCCTTGTTCGGCTCGAGCCGGCGCGGGCTGATGAGCCGCGACGCGTTGCTGGCCGGCGCCCCTTGCAGATCGTTCTGCACGCCGGCCGCGTCGCCGGCCTTGCTGACGACCTGCGAATGCGCCCACGACCACGACTCCGCGAGGTCGGGCAGCTCGCTCGCGACATCGGCCGCCTTCACGGTGATGGACGGAAGCTTGCCGCCGCTCTTGAACTTCGGCCGGCCGCACTTCGCGACCTCGAGCACGACCAGCACGATCCACGGCCGCAGCCGGTTGTCGTGGTCCGCCGCGGCCGGCGTGAACGCCCACGGGTAGTCGGGCGGGTCGAAGTCGATGATCGCGAGGTAGTTCGGCTCGTAGTTGCGGGCGTTCGGTTTCGGATCGGTGCGCAGGATCAGCGGCGCTTCGATCGCGGTGATGTCGCCGGGGCCGTGCAGGTTCAGCGTGAGCGGGTTGATCGCGGTGCCGGCGTTCGCGGGGTCGAGCGTGATGCCGATGTCGACGCTGGCCCGCGCCGGCAGCCCGCTGGCCAGGTCGTCAGGCGTGGCCAGTGCGACGGTCAGGCCGCGCCGCACCCACGGCATGAACTGGTAGGCGATCGCGGTGCTGGTGGCCATGCGCGTCTCCCTTTTCTTTTGGCTAGAACGTCAGCGCCGTCTCGAACGACTCGACGACCTGCAGCTTCGCGCCGCCGGCCTTCGCGACGTCGCTCGCAGCCCAGAACGACTGCGCCGCGCTGCCGGTCAGCGCGGTGGCTTGCATCGTGCCGGCGCCCAGGTCCAGCGTCGCCAGCGGCGGCGGGTTGACGACGATCTTGCGTTCGACCTCGGGCCGCAGCTTCGCGGCGCGGCGCAGATCGGAGCGGCCGGCGGCACTGGCCGAGCGGGACCAGCCCAGGTGGCCCAGCTCGCTCAGCGCGGCCGCCGAGAGCACCGGCAGGACCGTCGGCGTCGACAGGTTGACCTCTTCGTAGTCGTAGACGTCGGATTCGGTCGTGCCGAACAGGTACTGCCGCTGGCCGACCTCGAAGCCGGCGTCGTAGCGCTCGAACGACGGCTTGCCCAGCAGGTCGTCTTCCTTCAGGTCGAAGAACTGCGCGGCCGGGAAGTTGTCGTCGAGCCGGCGGTCGGCGGCCTTCGCGATCGCGCCGAACGCGATCTGCGCGATGTCGATCGCCTTCTCGCCGGCGATGCCGTCGGTGCCCAGCTTCGCGAGCTGCTTGGCCAGCGGCATGCGCTTCTGCACGAACTGCAGCACCGCGTTCGGGTGCGCGAGCAGGCCGGGCAGGCCCTCGATCTTCGCGAACGTCGCGAACGCATCGCCGGCCTGCGCGAGTTGCGCCGACCAGTTGCCGACCTTCTCGAGCTCGCCCTTGAGCTCGGCCGCGAGCGAGAGCTGGCGCACCGGCGTCGCGTGGTCCTCGCCCCAGCTCTCGTCGACATGGAAGCTGAAGTCCGGCAGCGGCCACGGCGTGTGCACCTCGGCGCGGCCGACGATGTGCCAGCGCCCCGGGCCCTCGAACAGGCCGAAGATGTCGACGCTCGCGAAATCGATGCCGAACACATGCACGCTGGCCCACACGTGCAGGTCGACCTCGAAGTGGAACTTCGGGACGATGTAGATGATCGCGTTGAACTCGAAGCCGCCTTCGAATCCGGCGATGCCGACATCGCCCCAGACCTTCATCGAGGAGCCGCCCTGCACGGTGGCCGAGGTCACCGCGAAGTAGCCGCGGAACTGCATCCCGACGATGCCGATCGACAGGTCCGCGCCTATGCGCTGGAACGGGCTGGGCAGGCCCGGCGGCAGGTCGGTGAAGCGCGGGTGGAAGCCGCCGGCGCTGATCAGGAAGCTGGGCTTGTCGCCGAAGGTCGCGCGGAACGCGAACTGTCCGCTCAGCGAGATGAAGACCACGCGCGAATCGCGCAGCACGCCGTCGAACCAGATCTTCAGCGGGTCGAACACGAAGCCGCCGGCGAAGTCGACCTGCAGCCGCAGCACCGCGAGGGACTTGTCGACCAGCGGTGGCAACTGCACGATCACCTGGCCGACGAACACGAGCTGGCTCGCCTCGATCAGCACGCCGACGCGCGCGGTCACGAGGCTGGGCGTGCCCCAGCCGAGCTCCAGCATCGGCCCGATCACGAAGCCGCCGGCCTTGAACGGAAAGATCGTGCGCAGCTGGTTGATGATCTGCGGCGCGTTCGCGACCGGGTTCTGCGGGAACAGGAAGCTGTCCAGCGAGCCGCTCGTGAGCCCTTGCGACAGCGTGGCTATGC
>DATCSE010000601.1:0-2530 GCA_036568605.1 Burkholderiaceae bacterium
CCTCGAGCACGTCGCCCTGCCACAGCACCGCCTGCTGCGCGGCCGCATCGCGCGGTGCGGCGCGCAGCGCGACCTGATCCTGCGTGACGATCGCGAGCGGAGGATATGCCGGGGCCGATGCGGTCGGCGCCGCCGGCGCAGCGGCCCAGACCGGCGCCGTCATCAGCAGCGCGGCCAGCGCGCCGGCGACAGCGGCCGCGACCGCCGTCGCCGCGGCGGCCCAACGGGCGTAGCGGGTGCTCATCATTCGCCCTCCTTCGCATCGGTCGCGGCTGCGGTCTGCACGCCGCTGCCGTGGTTGTTCGCCCCGCCGACGAGCCCGGCGGCGATGAACTGCCCCGAGCTGCCGGGCGGCGCGATGATCACCTGGATCTTGTCCGAGAGCTTGTCGGCCACGGTCTTCTGGATCAGCAGCGGGTGCTTGCTCAGCAGCGCGCCGTCGCGTGCCATCTGCTCGCTCGCGATCTTGCCGACGCGGTCCAGCCGGTAGGCCTCGGCATCGGCCAGCTTCTGGCGCGAGTCGGCCTCGCCTTGGGCCTCGATGCGGCGCGCCTGCGCGCTGCCTTCGGCCGACTTGATGCGCGCGACCTTCTCGGCCTCGGCCTCGAACTGGCGCTGCTCGATCTGCTTCTGCTTGAACGGCAGCACGTGCTTCATCGCCTCTTCCTGCGCGCGGGCGGCGATCACCTGTTCGGCCGCGGCGGCGCTCGCGGCGGTCTCGCGGCGCACTTTCTCGGCCTTCGCGACGAGCTCGGTCTCGGCGACCTGCTTCTCCTTCAGCTCCAGCGTGTAGCGCATCTTCTCGGTCTGCAGCTCCTCGGCGAGCAGCGCGTCCATGCCGCGGCGGTAGTCGGCCGGCAGGTCGACCTTGCCGATCTGCACGTTGCGCAGCACGATGCCGTCGGCCGCGAGCTTGGTGCGCAACTCGTCCTCGATCGCGCGCTGGATCTCGGTGCGCTTGCTCGAGAAGATCTCGCGCACCGTGTAGCGGGTGAAGACCTTGTAGATCACGCCCTGCACCGCCGGCTGCACGATCTCGCCGGCGACGTCGTCGGGCAGGTTCCTCGCGATCGATGCGATGCGCGTGCCGTCCAGCGCATAGCGCACCGAGAGGTCGACACCCAGCGACAGCCCTTCGACCGACTGGAACGGCGCTTCGCCGTCGGCGCGCCGGCCTTGGGTGGGGCGGTACACCTGGTCGCGCAGCGGGTAGCTGCGCAGCTCGTGCAGAGCCGGGATCACCAGCGCGCTGCCTTCGCGGAACTCGGTGACGGCGCCGGTCAGGTTGTTCGTGCGCACGCCGACGTCGCCGCGGGCGATGGTCTGGATCGGCGGATGCCGGACCAGCGCATACGCGCCGACCGCCGCGACCAGCGTGGTGATGATCACGCTGCGCGAGTTGATCAGCGTGCGGCCGGTGCGGCTCGCGCCGCCGCGCAGCGCCTGCGTGCCGCGTGCAAACGCGGCGCGTATCGAGGCGGCCAAGGTGTTGAGACGGTCGTTCATCGAGGGCTCCTGGTTGTTCGGTGGCGAGCGCAGCGGGTGGGTGGGTTGCTGCGTTCTGGTGGCTCATTCTTCGAACCGGCCCCGGAGCGCGAAAGACGCGCGCGCACCCAGTTGCTTCACGAGCCCGGAAGAAAAACTCACACCGTCGGCCGCGGAGCCGACTCGATAATCCGCGGCATGAGCCCACACAAGGTCGCCGTGATCGAGGACGACGTGCCGACCAGCAACCAGCTGCGCGGCTGGATCGAGGCGGCGCGCCCCGGCATCGAGGTGCACCAGTGGTTCAACCGCGACGATGCCGAGGCGGCGCTGGCGCGCGAGCGCTACGACGTGGTCGTGCTCGACATCGAGCTGGGCCGCGAGCGCCACGCCGGCGTCGCGATCATCAACACCATCAACAAGACCGCGACCGACAAGCAGCACGGCACGCCGGTGCTGGTGGTCTCGGCGATGCCGGCGGCGATCTACCGCAGCATCATGAAGGCGCTGGACGCCTGGGACTATCTGCAGAAGACGACCTTCGAGGAGGCCGACTTCATCGACACCTTCCTCGAGATCCTGCGGGCCGCAAAAGCCGACAAGCCGCGCGAGGCGACCGCGGCTCGCGCCGGCGACGAGCTCTCGCTCGACCCGCTGCGCCAGAACTCGGCGCTGTGGCGCGGCCAGCGCGTCAACCTGCCGCTGACCGCGCAGCGCATCCTCGCGACGCTGCACCAGCGGCGCGGCGAAGTCGTCTCGTACGAGGAGCTGTTCCAGGTGGTCAAGAGCGGGCGCAACCGCGACAACATCCGCAAGCACGTCAGCACGATCCGCGACGCGCTGCGCGAGATCGACCCGGCGTTCGACGGCATCGAGAACGTGCCGATGCGCGGCTTCCGCTGGGCCCCCGCGCTGCCTCGATGAAATTCCGCCTGCCCGACCGCGTGCCGCTGCGGCTGCGCGTGTTCTTCCGCGGCGCGTTCGCGCTGCTGACGCTCGCGACCCTGGCGCTTGCGCTGACCGTGCTGCAGGACGAGAAGCAGCG
>DATCSE010000602.1:0-16391 GCA_036568605.1 Burkholderiaceae bacterium
GTCGAGCACATCTTCGGAAGCGAGGGCGGCAAGAAGCTCGCCGCCGAATGGAACATCGACTACCTCGGGCAGCTGCCGCTGAACCTGTCGATTCGCGTGCAGGCCGACAGCGGCTTCCCGACCGTCGTCAGCGATCCCGACGGTGCGATCGCGGGGCTGTACAAGGGCGTCGCGCGCCAGGTCGCGGTGAAGATCGCGCAGCGCGCGAAGGACTTCTCGTCGAAGTTCCCGAGCATCACGATCTCGAAGGACACGTAAGTCTCGAGGAGCGTATGCGATGAGCACGACGGCTCGGCCTGCCATTACCGTCGCGGTCGTGATGGAACGCGAGGCCCGCCCGAATCGCTGGGAAGACTGGCGGCATTCGATCGCCGATGTCGTGCTCGACGAAGGCGGCTTCGGCACCGGGCCGGTCGTGCTGCGCGACGACGGCACGGTGCGCCGCACGTTGTATCCCGGCTTCACGATCGCGCTGTTCCGCGACGAGGGCGAGGGTTACCACCTGAACCTGAGCTCCGGCGCGCCGGCCTGGTTCGTCGTCTGGCGTGCCGACGACGAGGACCCCTCGCGTGCCTGGCCCGAGACCGTCAGCGTCTCGTACAACGAAGCCGGGCGCTGGCTGGATGCGCAGGAGCATGTCGAGCAGGTGGCGATGCCCGCCGAGGTGGTCGCCTGGCTGCAGGCCTACACCGAGGCGAACTACCGGCCCGAGCCGAAGAAGCGGCGGCGGCCGCAGTCGTTCCTGCCGCCCGAGGAGCGGCGCTCGTGAGCGAAGAGGGATTCCTGTCGCGCTGGTCGCGGCGCAAGGCGGAGCAGCGGCGCGGCGTCGAGCCGAGCGTTGACGAGCCGGTCGCGGCGCCGGTGGTGGCGGTGCCGCCGCCCGTCGTCACCGAAGCGCAGCAGGCCGCAGTGCCGTCGGCTGAGCCGCCGGCACCGGCCGGACCGCCGGCAGCGCCGCTGCCGACGATGGACGATGTCGCCGCGCTGACCCGCGAATCCGACTACGCGCGCTTCGTCGCACCGGGCGTGGACGATGGCGTCAAGCGTGCCGCGATGAAGAAGCTGTTCAGCGACCCGCACTTCAACGTGATGGACGGGCTGGACACCTATATCGACGACTACAGCAAGCCCGATCCGATCCCGCTCGCGATGCTGCGGCGCCTGAATCAATCGAAGCTGTTGCGGCTGTTCGACGACGACGAGAAGCGCGACGCCGAACGCGACGACAATCCGCGGTCTGAACCTATGCAAGCGGCTGCACAAGCGGCCGTCCCGCCAGCGATTCCCGAGCCGACCGCCGACGATGACCACCACGCTGATCTGCAACTGCAACCGGACGATGACGCTGGACGGTCCGGGCCTGAGCCGGGCTCTCGGGCCTGAGCGCGGCGACGGGCTGCAGACCGTCCACACGCTGCTGTGCCGGCGCGAGGCCGGTGCGTTCCAGCGGGCCGCGAAGAGCGGCGACGACCTGGTCGTGGCCTGCACGCAGGAACGCGCGCTGTTCCTCGAGCTGAACGAGCAGACCGAGGGCGCGGCGAGCGTCGCCGAGCGGCCGATCCGCTTCGTCAACATCCGCGAGACCGGCGGCTGGAGCCAGGAGGCGCGCGCCCAACCGGGCGCGGTGACGCCGAAGATCGCCGCGCTGCTCGCACTCGCGCAACTGCCCGAGGCCGAGCCGGTCGGGACCGTCGGCTACCGCTCCGCGGGCCGCGTGCTGATCGTCGGGCCGGCCGATCGCGCCGTGCGCGCCGCGAAGATGCTGGCCGACAAACTCCAGGTCAGCGTGCTGCTGCCCGGCAGCGGCGGCACGCTGCCGCAGGAGCGGACCTTCGTGACCCATGCCGGCACGGTGACCGCGATCAGCGGCTGGCTGGGCGCGTTCGACGTGACCTGGCGCACCGACAACCCGATCGACCTGGACCTGTGCACCCGCTGCAATGCCTGCATCGCCGCGTGCCCTGAGCACGCGATCGACTTCAGCTACCAGATCGACCTCGCGAAGTGCCGCGACCACCGCGAGTGCGTGCGCGTCTGCGACGCGGCGGGCGCGATCGATTTCCAGCGCGCGGCGCAGGAGGTCGGCGAGACCTTCGACCTGGTGCTGGACCTCGGCGCGGTGCCGCTGATCGCGCTGCATCAGCCGCCGCAGGGTTACTTCCGCGCGGCCGACGACGCGGTGCTGGTCGATGCGGTGCTCGAGCTGCGCGACGGCGTCGGCGAGTTCGAGAAGCCGAAGTTCTTCCAGTACAAGCAGAAGATCTGCGCGCACAGCCGCAACGAGCAGATCGGCTGCACCGCGTGCATAGACGTCTGCTCGGCGCAGGCGATCCGCAGCGATGCGTCCATGAAGGGCAAGAGCGGCGTCGCCGCCAAGGGCAAGGGCTCGGGCGAGAGCGGCCCCGGCATCGTCGTCGAGCCGCACTTGTGCGTGGGCTGCGGCGCCTGCACGACGGTGTGCCCGAGCGGCGCGATCAGCTACGCGACGCCCCGGCCGCACGAGCAGGGACGGCGCATCCGCACGCTGCTCTCGACCTACCAGCGCGCCGGCGGCCGCGATGCCGCGCTGCTGCTGCACAGCCAGGGCACCGGCAGCGCGCTGATCGATGCGCTGGGCCGCGCGGCGCGCACCGACCCGTCCATACGCGGCGTGCCGGCGCGGGTGCTGCCGCTCGATCTGTGGCACACCGCGTCGGTCGGCATCGAACTGTGGCTCTCGGCGATCGCCTACGGCGCGTCGCAGGTCTGGGTGCTGCTGACCGACGAGGAGGCACCCGCTTATCGCGAGGCGGTCGCGGCCCAGATGCAAGTCGCGCAGGCGATCCTGACGGGCCTGGGATATGCCGGCGAGCACCTGCGCATCGTCGGCGCCCGCGACGTCGCGGCGCTCGATGCCGGATTGCGTGCAGCGCCGGCGCAGACGGTCGCGCAGCCGGCCGCGTACAGCGTTCAACCCGACAAGCGCGCGACGCTCGAGCTCGCGATCGATCATCTGCTGCAGCAGGCGAACGCGGTGCCGGAGCAGATCGCGCTGCCGGCCGGTGCGAGCCCCGTCGTGGGCCCGTTCGGCAGTCTGCTGGTCGACGCCGATCGTTGCACGATGTGCCTGGCATGCGTCGGCGCCTGTCCCGAAGCGGCGCTGGCCGACAACCCGGAGACGCCGCAGCTGCGCTTCATCGAGAAGAACTGCGTGCAGTGCGGTCTTTGCGCCAGTACCTGCCCGGAGCAGGCCATCACCTTGCAGCCGCGCCTGTGGCTGGCCGATGGCGGCAAGGCACGCAAGCAGCCGCGCGTGCTGAACGAGGTGCAGCCCTATCGCTGCATCCGCTGCGGCAAGCCGTTCGGGACGCTGAAGGCCATCGAGGCGATGGCGCTGAAGCTCGCCGGGCACCCGATGTTCCAGGGCGCGCATGCCGATCGCTTGAAGATGTGCGGCGATTGCCGCGTGATCGACCTGCACAGCAGCCCGGACGAGGTCAGGATCACCGACCTGTGAACGCCGCGACGACGAACATGACCACGACGCCCACGCCGCTGACCTTCACGAGCCTGCCCGACGACCGCGAGGAGCTCGCGCGTGCCGAGGTCTATGGCCTGCTCGCGGCGCTGTTCTACGCACCGCCGGGCGCCGAGCTGTACGCGCAGCTGCAGGTGGCGCCTACCGAAGCGCCGGCGGCCGGCGGCTTTCTCGAAGCGAGCTGGATGGAGCTGGTCGCGGCATCGCGCCGGCTTGCGCGGGAGGAGGTCGTCGACGAGTACACGGCGCTGTTCCAAGGCATCGGCAAGCCCGAGGTCTTTCTGTACGGCTCGTACCACGTCGCCGGGCACCTGAACGAGAAGCCGCTGGTGGAGCTGCGCGACGCGCTCGCCGCGCTGGGCCTGGAGCGCGCGAACCAGGTCGAGGAGACCGAGGACCACATCGCGAGCCTGTGCGAGGTGATGCGCTACCTGATCGCCGGCGACGATCTCGCGGTCAGCAACCTCGCGAAGCAGCAGACGTTCTTCAATGACCACATGCGCCACTGGGTTGATTCGATGCTGAACGGCATCGCCGAACACCCGCGTGCCGACTTCTATCGCGTGCTCGCGCTGTTCGCGCGCGACTTCTTCGCCGTGGAAGGGCAGGGCTTCGATCTACTGGAGGCCTGAGCTTTCGCGAAGCTGACGATGTGTGCGATGACCACGCTTTTGCGGGCTGTCCCTGATGACGCTATGCAAGGTGCTGCATACATTCGGTAATATGTTGATCGAATCGCGAGACGCCGCCACGGGTCTACGCGTCGTTGGGACGGGAAGTTTCTCGGAGCCGAATCGATGAAGATCGACGCTACGTCGTCAACAGCGACAACCCCTGCCGCTACTCCGGCAACTCGCCGTGGCCTGATCGTCGGAGCCGGCGTTGCCGGCGCCGCCGCAGTGGCCGCGAAAGTGATGCTGCCCGGCAGCGCGCCGGAGGCGGTGGCCGCCGCAGCCACCGCCGCAAAAACCGCCACCGATCGCGCCGGCTACCAGTTGACGCAGCACGTGCTGCGCTACTACGAAACCACCCGAGCATGAGGTCGGGCCTTCCACGGCCCGCTGGAGAGATGATGCTGCTCACGCGTAAATCCACTGACGCGGGTAGGTCTGCGTCGCATTCGTCTTCGATGCCGCCCGCCACGCATGCGGGACTCGTCGGCAGTCTCGCGCGCGGTATCTCGCGCGCGATCCCGACGATGGACCGGCGCGCGTTCCTGCGCCGCTCGGGCCTGGGTGTCGGCGCCGGCCTTGCCGCGTCGCAACTGACGCTGGTCCAGAAGAAGGCGCAAGCCGCCGACGCCAACGCGAAGGACGGCGAGCGCAAGGTCGAGGTCAAGCGCACGGTCTGCGGCCACTGCTCGGTGGGCTGCGCGGTCGACGCTGTCGTCGAGAACGGCGTCTGGACGCGCCAGGAGCCGGTGTTCGATTCGCCGCTGAACCTCGGCGCGCACTGCGCGAAGGGCGCTGCGCTGCGCGAGCATGGCCACGGCGAGTACCGGCTGCGCACGCCGATGAAACTCGTCAACGGCAAGTACCAGAAGATCTCGTGGGACCAGGCGCTGGACGAGATCAGCGCGAAGATGCTCGAGCTGAAGAAGGCGAGCGGCCCGGATTCGATCTTCATCGTCGGCTCGTCCAAGCACAACAACGAGCAGGCGTATCTGCTGCGCAAGTGGGTCAGCCTCTGGGGCAGCAACAACACCGACCACCAGGCCCGCATCTGCCACAGCACGACGGTCGCCGGCGTCGCCAATACCTGGGGGTATGGCGCGATGACGAACTCGTACAACGACATGCGCAACGCGAAGGCCGCGATGTACATCGGCTCGAACGCGGCCGAGGCGCATCCGGTGTCGATGCTGCACATGCTGCATGCCAAGGAAACCGGCTGCAAGATGATCGTCGTCGACCCGCGCTTCACGCGTACCGCCGCGAAGGCCGACGACTACGTGCGCATTCGCTCGGGCACCGACATCCCGTTCCTGTTCGGCGTGCTGTACCACGTGTTCAAGAACGGCTGGGAAGACAAGAAGTACATCGCCGACCGCGTCTACGGCATGGACAAGGTGCGCGACGAGGTGATGGCCAAGTGGACGCCCGACAAGGTGCAGGAGGCCTGCGGCGTCGACGAGGCGACCGTCTACAAGGTGGCGAAGACGCTGGCCGAGAACCGCCCGAGCACCATCGTCTGGTGCATGGGCCAGACCCAGCACACGATAGGCAACGCGATCGTGCGCGCCTCGTGCATCCTGCAGCTGGCGCTCGGCAACGTCGGGCGCAGCGGCGGCGGCACCAACATCTTCCGCGGCCACGACAACGTGCAGGGCGCGACCGACGTCGGCCCGAACCCCGACTCGCTGCCGGGCTACTACGGCCTGGCCGAAGGCGCGTGGAAGCACTTCGCGAAGGTCTGGGACGTCGACTTCGAGTGGATCAAGAAGCAGTACGCCCCCGGCATGATGACCAAGCCGGGCATGACGGTCTCGCGCTGGATCGACGGCGTGCTCGAGAAGAACGAGCTGATCGACCAGGACTCGAACCTGCGCGGCCTGTTCTTCTGGGGCCATGCGCCGAACTCGCAGACGCGCGGCCTCGAGATGAAGACCGCGATGGACAAGCTCGATCTGCTGGTCGTGATCGATCCGTTCCCGAGCGCGACCGCCGCGATGGCCGCGATGCCGGGCAAGCCCGAGGACCTGAACCCGAACCGGGCGGTTTACCTGCTGCCGGCGGCGACGCAGTTCGAGACCAGCGGCTCGTGCACCGCGTCGAACCGCTCGCTGCAGTGGCGCGAGAAGGTGATCGAGCCGCTGTGGGAATCGCGCACCGATCACATGATCATGTACCAGCTCGCGCAGAAGCTGGGCTTCGACAAGGAGCTGGTCAAGAGCAACAAGCTGGTCGCCGGCAAGGGCGGGATGATGGAGCCCGAGCCCGAGGCCGTGCTGCGCGAGATCAACCGCGGCATGTGGACCATCGGCTACACCGGCCAGAGCCCTGAGCGGCTGAAGGCGCACATGCGCAACATGCACGTGTTCGACGTGAAGACGCTGAAGGCCAAGGGCGGCGTCGACAAGGAGACCGGCTACAAGCTCGACGGCGACTATTTCGGCCTGCCATGGCCGTGCTACGGCAACCCTGAGCTCAAGCACCCGGGGTCGCCGAACCTGTACGACACCTCCAAGCATGTGCTCGAAGGTGGCGGCAACTTCCGCGCGAACTTCGGCGTCGAGCGCGAGGGTGCCAGCCTGCTGGCCGAGGACGGTTCGTATTCGAAGGGCGCCGAGATCACGACGGGCTACCCCGAGTTCGACCACCTGCTGCTGAAGAAGCTGGGCTGGTGGAACGACCTGAGCGATGCCGAGAAGAAGGCCGCCGAAGGCAAGAACTGGAAGACCGACCTGTCGGGCGGCATCCAGCGCGTGGCGCTGCAGCACGGCTGCCATCCGTTCGGCAACGCGAAGGCGCGCGCGGTCGTCTGGAACTTCCCCGACCCGATCCCGCAGCACCGCGAGCCGCTCTATTCGAACCGGCCCGACATGATCGAGAAGTACCCGACGCACGACGACAAGAAGGCGTTCTGGCGCTTGCCCACGCTGTACAAGAGCGTGCAGCAGAAGAACAAGGACATCGGGCAGAACTTCCCGCTGATCATGACCAGCGGCCGGCTCGTCGAATACGAGGGCGGCGGCGAAGAGACACGCTCGAACCCGTGGCTGGCCGAGCTGCAGCAGGAGATGTTCATCGAGATCAACCCGAAGGCCGCGAACGACCGCAGCATCCGCGACGGCGAGAAGGTCTGGGTCAAGACGCCGACCGGCGCGCGCATCCTCGTGAAGGCGCAGGTCACCGAGCGCGTCGGTCCCGACACCGTGTTCATGCCGTTCCACTTCTCGGGCCGCTGGCAGGGCGTGGACCTGCTGCAGTACTACCCGCAGGGCGCCGCGCCGGTGATCCGCGGCGAGGCGATCAACACCGCGACGACCTATGGGTATGACAGCGTGACGATGATGCAAGAGACCAAGACGACCTTGTGCCAGGTCGAACGAGCCGCCTGAGGAGCACGACCATGGCCCGAATGAAATTCATCTGCGATGCAGAGCGCTGCATCGAATGCAACGGCTGCGTCACCGCCTGCAAGGCGGAGAACGACGTGCCCTGGGGCGTCAACCGGCGCCGCGTGGTCACGCTGAACGACGGCGTGGCCGGCGAGAAGAGCATCTCGGTCGCCTGCATGCACTGCTCGGACGCGCCGTGCATGGCGGTCTGCCCGGTCGACTGCTTCTACCGCACCGACGAGGGCGTGGTGCTGCACGACAAGGACGTCTGCATAGGCTGCGGCTACTGCTCGTACGCGTGCCCGTTCGGCGCGCCGCAATTCCCGACCAACGGCGAGTTCGGCCTGCGCGGCAAGATGGACAAGTGCACGTTCTGCGCCGGCGGCCCCGAGGCCAACGGCAGCGAGGCCGAGAACGCGAAGTACGGCCGCAACCGCCTGTCCGAAGGCAAGCTGCCGGCCTGCGCCGAGATGTGCTCGACCAAGGCGCTGCTGGGCGGCGACGGCGACGTGGTCGCCGACATCTTCCGTACCCGCGTGCTGAACCGCGGCAAGGGCAGCGAGGTCTGGGGCTGGGGCACCGCGTATGGCAAGCCGGTGCAGACCAGCATGGCAGCGCCCGCTGCTGCCAACGGGGCGAAGAAGTGATGCGGCGCGGCCTGTCCGCTGCGCTCGCGGTCGTCGCGGCATCGTGCCTGCTTGTCGCCTGCGGCGAGAAGCCGCAGACGCTGAACACCGCAAGCAAGAAGCCCGATGCTGCCCCGTGGGCGCCGGGCGGCGCGGCCAGCAATCCGTTCTTCGCATCGGGTTGGAAGGGTGGTGATCAGGCGGCATGGGAAGCGCAGATCAAGACGCGCAATCAGGGTCAAAACGACTATGCTCGCTGACAACAGCGGCGCGCTCGCCCCTCACCCCAACCCTCTCCCCAGAGGGGAGAGGGAGCGCGCTCATCGCAAAGAGTGTGGGTATGGCCCCCTCTCCCTCTGGGAGAGGGTTGGGGTGAGGGCCTACGCGCTGCTTCTCTGCTTCATCGCAGCACTCGCATTCCCCGCCTACGCGCAAAACGCCGCAGCGCCCGCCGCATCGGCTCCGGCGCTGTCCGGCCCCCCGGCCGGCTTCGTTGCCCCGGAGCCGCCCAAGCCCGAAGACACCAACGCCGAGCGCGCGAAGAGCCAGCCCGGCAACAACGCGCCGTTCTGGCGCGGCGTGCGCGAATCGGGCGTGCAGAAGGGCATCAGCAACCTGCCGGGCGCCGAGAAGGGCGTGCTGATCCAGCCGTTCGTCCAATACCCCGGTTCGCGTCACACGAATGCCGGCGAAGCCTGGCGCCAGGTGCGCAACCAGTGGCTGATCCCGTACGGGGGCGCGCTGCTGCTGATCGTGCTGGTTGCGATCGCGCTGTTCTACTTCAAGCGCGGACCGCTGGGCGGCCACGAGCGTCACACCGGCCGCCGGATCGAGCGCTTCACCTACTTCGAGCGCGCCGCGCACTGGAGCAACGCGATCGCGTTCAGCGTGCTCGCGATCTCGGGCCTGGTGATGGCGTTCGGCAAGTTCATCCTGATGCCGGTGATCGGCCACACGCTGTTCGGCTGGCTGACCTATGTGCTGAAGACCGCGCACAACTTCTTCGGGCCGCTGTTCGCGGTCTCGCTGGTGATCGTGTTCGTCACCTTCGTGCGCGACAACTTCCCCGGCCGCGCCGACCTGCAGTGGCTCAAGAAGGGCGGCGGCCTGTTCGGCGGTCCCGAGCCCGCCTCGGGCCGGTTCAACGCCGGCGAGAAGATCGTCTTCTGGGGCGGCGTGTTCCTGCTGGGCAGCATCGTCGCCGGCTCCGGCCTCTACCTCGACAAGGTGCTGCCGGGGTTCGACTACCTGCGTACCGACATGCAGGTCGCGCACATGGTCCACGATGTCGCGACCATCCTGATGATGTGCATGTTCCTCGGCCACATCTACATCGGCACGCTGGGCATGAAGGGTGCGTATAGCGCGATGAAGACCGGGTACGTGGATGCCGGCTGGGCCGAAGAGCACCACAAGCTCTGGCATGACGACATCGAGGCCGGCAAGATCCCGGCGCAGCGCAGCAAGCGGCCCGAGGGCGACAGTGGCGTGCCGGTGGCCGCGCAGCACTGAGACCCGATCGATCGCGCGCGAGACCCACAGACCCCCAACAGATCGACTGCACCATGCGCCTTGCCAAGCTTGCTGCTCCTGTGTTCGTCAGCGCGCTGAGCGCTGCGTGGGCCTTCGCGGCACTCGCGAAATTGCCGCCGCCCAGCGACGAAGCCAAGGCCAAGGCCGCCGAAGCCGCCGCGAAGACCGCATGGACCGACAAGGTCGCGTCGTTCCAGCTCTGCAAGGCGATGAACAAGGCCGCGGCGAACTATCAGGCGACGGCGAAGCAGCTCGGCAAGACGCCCGCGACACCGGTCGAGACGCCGGCCTGCGCCGATCCGGGGCCGTATGTGGCACCGGCAGCCGCCTCGGCGCCGCCGATCGAAGCGGCCGGCGCCCATTCGCCGCCGAAGACCGCGAACGCGCCGCCCAGCACGACCGCGCCGGCGGCTACCGCGCCGAAGAAGTAACGCTGCCGCGACGCGCGCTGCGCGCGATGACCGCGCCGTCGCTGCGGGACGGCACCCGCCTTATGCTGCGCGCATGACGATTGACTATCCCGCTGCCCACATCACCGCGGCGCATGCACCCCTGCCGCGTCTGACCGCCGCGGCGGCGACGATGACCCATGAGGTCGAGGTGCTGGACGAGTTCGGCGCGCGCCGCCGCATCGCGATCCCCGCCGAGCGCGCGCTGACGGTGTACGTCGACAAGCGCGAGCTGGTCACGCTGATGACGCTCGGGGCGGCACCGGAGCTGCTGGTGCTGGGTTATCTGCGCAACCAGCGGCTGGTCGAGTCGGTCGAGCAGATCGAGTCGGTCACGGTCGACTGGGACGTCGGCGCTGCCGCGGTCAAGACTCGCGCCGGCATCGAGGACTTCGACCGCAAGACCGCGAAGCGCGTCGTCACGACCGGCTGCGGCCAGGGCACGGTGTTCGGCGACCTGATGCACGAGCTCGACGCGATCGCGCTGCCGACCCCGCACGATCCGAATGCGCGCATCAGCCAGAAGACGCTCTACGGCCTGCTCGACGCGATGCGCGTGCAGGAGAGCACGTACAAGTCAGCCGGTTCGGTGCACGGCTGCGCACTGTTCCGGCAGGACGAGCTGCTGATGTTCGTCGAGGATGTCGGCCGCCACAACGCGATCGACACGATCGCCGGGTGGATGTGGCTGCACGGCATGGGCGGCAGCGACAAGACCTTCTACACGACCGGTCGGCTGACCAGCGAGATGGTGATCAAGTCGGCGCAGATGGGCGTGCCCATCGTGGTCTCGCGCAGCGGCATCACGCAAATGGGTCACGAGCTCGCGACGCGATTGGGCCTCGCGCTGTTCGGGCGCGCGACCAACCGTCACTTCATCTGCTATTGCGGCTTCGAACGTTTCGATGCGCACCCGGAGCCGGCGCGCGAACGCCTCACGCCGTCAGGCAATCCTAGCCAGATCGCGTAGCACCGTCGGCCCGGCGCGGCGCTCAATCTCGGCCAGCAGCCGCTTGTTCCACCCCAGCATGAACAGCCCTTCGGCGACGATGAACATGGGGCCGACCAAGAGGCCGATGAGGTCGTCGACGAACGCCGGTTTGCGCCCTTCGTACCAGTGGCCGATGAACTGGATCAACCAGCCGATCACGAACATCCCGACGCCCCACGCCAGCCAGCCGGCGACGCTGCCGTAGGCGACCTGGTGGGCCAGCAGCAGCAGCACGCCGACGCAGGCGCTGGTCGCGACGCCGAGCACCAGGCTGCCGCGGCTCAGGTACCAGGCGGCAGCCAGCGCGAACAAGACCCAGGCCGGAGACAGCGCCAGGCCGCCGAGCATGAACGACGGCCGGGCGAGCAGCACGCCGACCGCGAACACGATCATCGGCACGCCGACGAAATGACTGGTGATGTTGCGGCGGTCGCGGTGGTACTCCGCATACTGGCTCAGCAGGTCGACGGCTCGGCGCATCGGAGTACTCCGGGAAGATGACGGCATGGCGACAAGACCGATGTTATTTCAATCGGATTGAGCGTGGGGTGCACGCCAACCCCCAGTTCGGGGCCGCCGCGTGGCGTGCTCCCTACAATCGGCGATCTTTCGTCAGGGACATTCAGAAGGGTCGGGATGAGCATCAAGAGCGACAAGTGGATCCGCCGCATGGCTGAGCAGCACGGCATGATCGAACCGTTCGAGGCCGGCCAGATCCGCAACGCCCCCGACGGCCACCGCATCGTCAGCTACGGCACCAGCAGTTACGGTTATGACATCCGCTGCGCGCCGGAGTTCAAGGTCTTCACGAACATCTACAGCACGGTGGTCGACCCGAAGGCGTTCGACGAGAAGAGCTTCGTCGACATCGAGGCGGATGTCTGCATCATCCCGCCGAACAGCTTCGCGCTGGCCCGCACCGTCGAGTACTTCCGCATTCCGCGCAACGTGCTGACGATCTGCCTGGGCAAAAGCACATACGCGCGGTGCGGGATCATCGTGAACGTCACGCCGTTCGAGCCCGAGTGGGAGGGCTACGTGACGCTGGAGTTCAGCAACACGACGCCGCTGCCGGCGAAGATCTACGCAGGCGAGGGCTGCGCGCAGGTGCTGTTCTTCGAGAGCGACGAGGTCTGCGAGACCAGCTACAAGGACCGCGGCGGCAAGTACCAGGGCCAGCGCGGCGTCACGCTGCCGAAGACCTGAGCTTGCCCGCGCTGCCGCGCTGGCCGGCGATGTAGTCGCTCAGGCCCGCGACCAGCGCGTCGAACGCGAGCCGGCAGCGCGGTGTCTGCCGCAGGTCCTCGTGCATCGTGACCCAGGTTTCCAGCGGCATCGCGAACTGGCGCGGCAGCAGCCGCACCAGCGGCGGGTCGCGATGCGCGAACGCGACCTGGCAGATGCCGATGCCGTAGCCGGCGCGGATCGCGGCGAGCCGGACCAGGTCGTTGTCGGTGCGCAGGCCCAGGGTGTCGCGCTTCACGCCGCCGAGCCGGTCGCGCACACGCCGCTCGAACGCGTCGGCCTTGTCGAAGCCGATGATCGTGTGCTGTGCCAGCTCCGCCATGCTGCGCGGCGTGCCGGCGCGTTCCAGGTACGACGCGTGGGCGTGCAGCCCGAGCTCGATCGCACCGACCCGTCGCGCGACCAGCGAACCCTGCTGCGGCGCCACCATGCGCACCGCGATGTCGGCTTCGTGCAGCAGCAGATCCTGAATGCGGTTGCTCGCCGCGACCTCGAACGCCAGGCCCGGATGGGCCGTCCGCACGTCGCGCAGGATCGCAGGCAGCACTTCGGCGGCGACGACGTCGCTCGCGGTGATGCGCACGGTGCCGCGCAGCGCGCTGCGCACGCCGTCGCCCTGGCTGGCCGCGGTGCGGCGCAGCGCCGCGGCGGCCGAGGCCATCCCGGCGGCATACGGCCGCAGCGCGAGCGCTGCCTCGGTCGGCTCCAGTCCGCGCGGCGAGCGCACGAACAGCGCGACGCCGAGCGTGCGCTCGAGCGCCTCGATGTGCCGGCCCAGCGTCGGCTGCGCGAGCCCGAGCGCGCGTGCCGCGCCCGACAGCGAGCCCTCGTCCAGCACGCCCAGCAGCGAGCGGTACAGCTCCCAGCCGGGGTCGTCGGAGCTCTCGCGGGTCATACGGAAATGTATAGCTGTAGAGACATCTTCGGCAATTCCATTTGAGCCTTCGAATGCCCACACTGGCGCCCTCGATCAACGGCGTCGGCAGACGCGAAGGAGCCACGAATGAACAGCAGCCTCGAATCGACCGCGAGCCCGAAGACCGCGCTGGTGCTGGGTGCGACCGGCGGCATCGGGGGCGAGGTCGCGCGGCAGCTGGTCGCGGCCGGCTGGCGCGTCCGCGCGCTGAACCGCGGCCTGCAGCCCGAAGGCCGGGACGGTTGCGAATGGCGCATCGGCGACGCGATGCACCGCGACGACGTGCTGCGGGCCGCCGCGGGTTGCGAGCTGATCGTCCATGCGGTCAACCCGCCCGGCTACCGGCGCTGGGGCGAGCTGGTGCTGCCGATGGTCGACAACACGATCGCCGCGGCGCGCGCCACCGGCGCGACCGTGGTGCTGCCGGGCACGGTCTACAACTTCGGTCCCGATGCGCTGCCGCGGGTCGACGAAGAGTCGCCGCAGCACCCGGTCACGCGCAAGGGCGCGATCCGGGTCGAGCTCGAGCGCCGGCTGCGCGCCGCGGCGGCCGATGGCGTGCGGACCATCGTCGTGCGCGCCGGCGACTTCTTCGGCCCCGGCGCAGCGAACAACTGGTTCTCGCAAGGCCTGGTCAAACCGGGCCGGCCGGTGCGCTCGGTGACGCGGGTCGGCCGCGCCGGCGTCGGCCACCAGTGGGCGTACCTGCCCGATGTCGCCGCGACGATGCTGAAGCTGATCGAGCGCCGCCAGATGCTCCCGCCGTTCGCGGTGTTCCACATGCGCGGCCATTGGGACGCCGACGGCGCGCAGATGATCGAGGCGATCCGCCGCGTGGTCGTCGAGCACGGCGGCGCTGCACCGGCCGTGTTCCCGATGCCGTGGCCGCTGCTCGCGCTCGCGGCGCCGTTCGTGCCGCTGTTTCGTGAGCTGCGCGAGATGCGCTACCTGTGGCGCGAGCCGCTGTGCATGGACAACGCGAAGCTGCGCGCCGCGGTCGGCGACGAGCCGCACACGCCGCTGCACGAGGCGGTGCGGCGCACGCTCAGCGGGCTGGGCTGCCTGCCGCAGGCGCCGTCCGATCGACCGGCAGCAGGTACACGCCCGGCTCGGCCGACAGGCCTAGCTTGACGGCGCGGGTGCGCTCGTCGGCCAGCACCTCCTGCGCACCGGCCTCGACCGCGTCGTACGTGTACGCGACGATCGCCTCGGGCGACGACTTCGGCGCGTCTATGCCCTTGGTCAGATCGGTGTCGACGAAGCCGACGTGCAGGCCGACCACTTGCGTGCCCTGCGCACGCAGCTCCTGGCGCAGCCCGTTGGTCACGCCCCAGGCGGCCGACTTGCTCGCCGCGTACACGCCCAACAGCGGCCCGTTGATCCAGCTCGCGATCGACAGCACGTTGAGCAGCGCGCCGCCGCCGTTGCGCGCGAGCACCGGCGCGAACGCCCGGCTCATGCGGATCAGGCCGTAGACGTTGGTGTCGAAGTGGCGCTTCGCCGACTCGACCGCGTCCTCGGCGAGGAACCCGCCGAACGATGCGATGCCGGCGTTGTTGACGAGGAAGTTCACGTCGCCGCATTCGCGTGCCGCGGCAGCGACGTCGGCATCGTTCGTCACGTCGAGCTTGATCGGGATGACGCCGGCCAGCGTGACGCTGCCCGGATCGCGCGCGGCCGCGTAGACCTTGCGCGCGCCGCGCTTCAGCGCCTCGCGCGCGAAGGCCAGGCCGATGCCGCGGTTCGCGCCGGTGATCAGGACGGTGGCGTTGTCGAGTTTCATGGGGATTTCCTTCGGAGCAGGGTGGGAGGGAACACCGGCGCGTCAGCGGCCGGCCGGCACATCGTGTTGCGCGAGCAGCGACTCGCGCACCGACTTCAGCAGCGCCCGGGCCTCGCGCTCGTCGGCCAGGCCGCGTGCGAGCTGCAGCGCGCCGACCATTGCGCTGGCCACCAGCGCGGCGCGCGCCGCGGCATGGGGGCCTGGCGGCAGCGCGTTGCGCACGCGCTCGACCAGCGTCGCGATGCGCTCGGCCGACGCCGCGCGCACGGCCGGATCGGCCTGGCGCGGCATCTCGGAGCACAGCGCCGCGACGACGCAGCCGCCTTCAGGCGGCTGCAGGTGCTCGGGCGACAGATAGCCTTCGAGCAGCGCGCGCAGCGGCGTCTTGCCGCCGACCGCACGCTCGGCGACACGGCGCTCGAAGTGCGCCGCGTTCTCGCGGCCGGCATGCGCGATCGCCTCCGCCAGCAGCGCATCGCGCGAGGCGAAGTGCGCGTAGAAGCCGCCGTGCGTCAGGCCGGCTTCCTTCATGACCTCGGCCACGCCGACACCCGCATAGCCATGGCGCCGGATCGCGCGCGCAGCCGCTGCGACGATGCGCTCGTGGGACTGCTGCTTGCGGGGTTGCTTCGCGGGCGCGGCGCGGTTCATGACGAGATTGGCTCAAAAATATGATGAGCATCATATTTGATTTTTCAGACGCGTGCATTTGGCCTGTGACCGGTGGCGCGGTGCGGGTGCTCAACCTGATCGGTCGAAGGCCCGCGAGAGTCGCTCGTTCGGGCTGAGGTATCGAAGCCCGCGTGCGCCTCGATCACGCCGCCAGGCGGTACCGTGACACGCGGGGCTCAGCGCGAACGGGGGATCGCGCGGGTCTCAAATGCTCCAAGGAGGAGGCGCTTCTACGTCGAGGGCGTAGCGCGTGATGGCCTGCGCGCACACGCTGCGATCGAGCACGCTCTGCGCGGCGAGTGCGTCCAGCGCGGCCAGCACGACCTGGTACCGGTCGACCTCGAAGAAGCGGCGCAGCGCATCGCGCGTGTCGCTGCGGCCGAAGCCGTCGGTGCCCAGCGCGGCGAAGCGCGCACCGCCGGTCAATGGCAGATGCGGTGCGATCAGCTGCGGCCAGGCACGCACGCTGTCGCTCGCCGCAACGACCGGCACGCTGCCGCCGAGCGAGCGCGCGGCATGACCGGTGCGCGGCGGCTCGCCTGGATGCAGGCGGTTCCAGCGCTCGATCTCCCGGGCTTCGCGCTCGAGCTCGGAGAAGC
>DATCSE010000603.1:0-18560 GCA_036568605.1 Burkholderiaceae bacterium
CCTTCGTCCAGCGTCAGCCAGACCGGGCGCACCCGGCGGCCGAGCGCGGGCTCGGTGTCGTCGTAGCGAGGCGGTTGCTGCGACGGCAACGACGCCGATCCCGATCCCGATCCCGATCGGACCGCTGCGCGGCCGCCGCGGCACACGGCCTGCACATCGGTCGGGCGCGCGACCGTGGCGAACTCGGGGCGATGGTCGTCGACCGCGGCCAGGCTCTGCACCTTGTCATGGCCCAGCCGTGCCTGCAGCCGCTCGATCAGGCGCAGCAGGCCCTCACGCTCGCTGCGCGGCGTGGGGAACAGCTCGGTGTTCGGCGGCGCGCGCTGGGCGATGTCGGCGGCGTGCAGGCGCAGCTCCAGCGTCGGCGCCGGCAGCGCGAAACGCGCGAGCCGCTCGCGCAACAGCACGAGCAGATGCGCGCGCTCGCGCGACGGCTCGGCCAGCGCGAGCTCCAGCGTGGTCTCGGGCGGCGTCATCGTGCCGTCCTCGTCGCGGCGCCAGCGCGGCTCGTGCTGCATCACGAGCGCGAAGCGGCACACGTAGGCGTGCCGCGCGGCGAGCCAGGCGATCAGCCGGTCGAGCAGGATGCCGGCGCCGTGCAACACCTGCTCGGCGCTGTCGGCCCGGGCGAACAACTCGAGCCGGCTGTCGAACACCGGCGGCGGCACGATGGCGATGCGCGGATCGGGCCGGATGCCGTAGGCGCGGTCGAGCTCGTCCAGCAGCTCGGCACCGAAGCGACGCGCAAGCCCGGAGCGCGGCAGCGTCCGCAGATCGGCCAGCGTGCGCAACCCCATGCCCTGCAGCGCTTCCCAGTGCATGCGCCCCGGCCCGAGCAGCCAGACCGGCGCCGCATCGAGCGCACGCTGCATGACCGGCAGATCGGTGCCGTCGAAGCGCCGGTGCACGCGCGCGAGCAGCGCCGCGCCCAGCGGGGTGGGCGCATGGGCAAGATGCAGGCGATGGCCCAGCGGTGCGAGCGCGCCCAGCAGGCGCTGCAGCAGCCGCGCGATTCCGCCGAAGTACCGCAGGCTGCCCTGCACCTCGAGAAGCACGGTATCGGGCGCGGCCTGATCGGCGCCGATCGCCTCGTTCGCCGGCTGGATCGTCACCTGCGGCGTGAACGCCAGCGCGGTGTGCGCGATGGCATCCAGCGCGCGGGCGTCGCGGCGCACATCGGCATGGCCCAGCGTCAACTGCGGGACCAGCGCGAGCGCCGTGGCGCGTTTCAATCCCGGCTTGACGCCCTGCTGCCGTGCGGCCGCGTTCGCACTGACGATGCGGTGCTCGTCCTCGATCGCCAGCGGCTGCGCCGCCATCTCGGCCGGCAGGGTCGCGGCGAACGACTCCAGCGACAGCAGCGGCAGATGCACGGCGACCCACAGCATGGCGATGAAAAGCAGGGGGGCAGGGGCATGCGGCGTGACGAGCTGCCGGCCGGCATCATGGTCAACGCAATCCGGACAGGTTGATGAACGTGGCGCCCGGCAGCCCGGCTGCGCCGCGCGCCGGCGCGGTGTACGCGTACTCGCGCTCCGCTCGCGACAGCACCGGCGGCAGCGCGAGGCGCAACGGCGATTCCAGCGGTGGGCCGCGCCGCTTCAGCAGGTGCACGCTCAGCGCATCGGCCCCGCCCGGCCGCAGCGCGAGACGCAACGGCGCGGCGCTCGGCCGTTCGGCCGCGGCCATCTCGCGCAACACGAAAGCCGGGCCATCGTGCGCATGCGCGGCGAGTTGCAGGCGGCGCAGCGACTCGGCACGCAGACGCGGCGGCAGCCAGGCGAGCACCGCGCCGACATGCCCGCTCTTCAGCGCCTGCTCGAGCGCCCAGAGGCTGTCGCCGGTGCGCGTGTTGATGACCAGCAGCGCCTCGACGTCGAAGCCGAGCTGCTCCAGCGCCCAGGCCGACAGCGCGCTCGGCGGGTCGAACAGCATCACCAGCCGGCCGCTGCGCTGGATCGCGGTCAGGCACGGGCTGAGCAGGCGGATCTCGCCGATGCCGGCCTGGCGCAGCAGCAGCTCGCTGAGCACACGGCGCGGCCAGCCGCCGCCGGGCAGCTCGGCGTCGAGCGCGGCGTAGCCGCTGGCACAGGGCGAATCGGCCTGCCGGCCGAGCTGATGGCCGAGCCACAGCGTCGGGTGCAGCAGATGCGGGGCTTCGCGCAGCATCTGGCGCGGCGGCGGCTCTGGCATCCGAGACGATGCGGGCCGCGCCACCCGGGGAGGTGCCGCCGCCTCGGGAAAGGAGAAGAGATCCATTCGGAAGACTGTATGTTTATACAGCTATTTGTGCAAGCACTCTGCAAGCACTCGACCAGCACACCCTTCGCAACTCATGCCTCAGTCAATCAATCAGTTGCCTCAGGCAATTAACTGCGGCAGACTCGCCGGCATGCCCAGACGATCGCCCGACGCTTCCCCCGCGGCTCCCTCGCCGCCCGCCGAGCGCATCGAAGCCGTGCGCCGCTTCAACCGCTTCTACACGCGCCGCATCGGCGTGCTGCACGAAGGGCTGCTGAAGAGCCGCTACACGCTGACCGAATCGCGGCTGCTGTGGGAGCTCGCGCACCGCGACGACCTGACCGCGACCCAGCTCGCCCGCGAGCTCGACCTCGACCCCGGCTACCTGAGCCGGCTGCTGCGCGGCTTCCAGGAGCGCGGCCTGATCCGGCGCGAGCGTTCGACCGAAGATGCGCGCCATCAGCACCTGAACCTCAGCGCGGCCGGCAGGCGCGCGTTCGCCCCGCTCGATGCGCGCTCGCGTGCGGACATCGGTGCGCTGCTCGAGGCCTTGAACGAATCGCAGCAGCAGGAGCTCCTGGCCGCGATCGTTCGCGTCGAGCGGCTGCTGGGCGGCGAAGCCGCGCGGCAAGGCGGCCAGCAGCCGCCCTACCTGCTGCGCCCGCATCGCGCCGGCGACATCGGCTGGGTCATCTCGCGCCACGGCGCCCTCTACGCCCGCGAGTACGCGTGGACCACGAGCTTCGAGGCGCTGGTCGCGCGCATCGCGGCCGACTTCATCGACAACTTCGAGCCGCAGCGCGAGGCCTGCTGGATCGCCGAGCGCGACGGCACGAACGTCGGCAGCGTGTTCCTCGTGCAGGCGCGCGACGAGACGAGCCGAGCGGTCCTCCCCGACACCGCGCAGCTGCGGCTGCTGCTGGTCGAACCGAGCGCGCGCGGGCTGGGCATCGGCGAGCGGCTGG
The DNA here is from genome assembly GCA_036568605.1 of Burkholderiaceae bacterium. Classification (GTDB taxonomy): domain Bacteria; phylum Pseudomonadota; class Gammaproteobacteria; order Burkholderiales; family Burkholderiaceae_C; genus DATCSE01. Next base: position 3,207 of record DATCSE010000603.1, read on the forward strand.
TGGACGAGTGCACACGCTTCGCGCGCGCGACCGGCTACCGGAAGATCGTGCTCTGGACCCAGAGCCACCTCGCCGCGGCGCGCCACATCTACCGCAAGGCCGGCTACCAGCTCGTGCACAGCGAGCCGCACCACAGCTTCGGCCACGACTTGATCGGCGAGAACTGGGAACTGGTGCTGGCATGAAGTGCGGAGCGGCCACGCGATGACGCCGGCCCGCTGGGCGCCGTGGGCCGCGGCTGCAGTCGGCGTGCAGGTCGGCGCCGCGATCGTCGCGACCCGCGCCGTCGTCCATGAGCTCGGCCCGGCGACGCTCGCCGCATTGCGCTATGCGATCGGCCTGCTGACGCTGCTGCCGTTCGTCTGGCCGGCCTTGCACGGCGACCGCCACTCGCCGCGTATCGCGCCGCGCGATTGGCTGCAGATCGCCCTGCTCGGGATCGGCCAGTTCGGCTTGCTGATCGCGCTGTTGAACATCGGACTGCAGAGCGTGCCGGCCGCCAAGGGCGCGCTGCTGTTCGCGGCGTTCCCGCTGCTGACGCTGATCGTCGCCACCGTGCTGGGCCACGAGCGGCTGGACTGGCGGCAGAGCCTGGGTGTCGCATCGACGTTGGCCGCGGTCGCGCTCGCGCTCGGTCCGGATGCCTGGCGCGCCAGCGGCTCGCTGGCCGGCGAGCTCGCGATCCTCGCCAGCGCGCTGTGCGGCGCGGTTTGCAGCGTGCTGTATCGCCCGGTGCTGAGGCGCCATCCGGCGCTGCCGGTCAGCGCGATCGCGATGGGTGCGGCGGTCGTCGTGCTGGCGCTGTGCGCGCCGTTCGAGGATGCGGCCACGCGGCTGCCGCAGCTCAGCGCGCGCGGCTGGGGCGCGATCGTGTTCATCGGCACGAGCAGCGGCATCGGTTACTTCCTGTGGTTGTGGGCGCTGCGGCATGCGCCGGCGTCGCGGGTCACGCTGTTCCTGTCGCTCAGCCCGCTCGCCGCGATGCTGCTGGGCGCGCTGCTGCTCGGCGAGCCGTTGCAGGCCACGCTGATCGCGGCGTTCGCGCTGATGGCGGCCGGGCTGTGGGTGGCACAGAAACGCGGGCCGACCGCATGACGACGTCATCACCGGCACCCATCGCTGAAGCGGCGCCCTGCCCGTGCCGGGCACCGGCCCGCGCGCCCCGCTACGCCGAGTGCTGCGGCCGCTACCACCAAGGCAGCCATCCGCCGGCGCCAGACGCCGAAGCGTTGATGCGCTCCCGGTACAGCGCGTATGTGCTGGGCTTGGCCGACTACCTGCTTGCGACCTGGCACCCGAGCACGCGCCCGGCCGCGCTGGACCCCGATCCGGCCGGACTGAAGTGGCTGGGCCTGGAAGTGCGCCGCTGCACGACGACGGACGCCACGCATGCGAGCGTGGAGTTCGTCGCGCGCAGCAAGCTGGGCGGCCGGGCGCACCGGCTGCATGAAGTCAGCCGCTTCGTGCGCGAGGACGACGGTCGCTGGTACTACGTAGACGGCGAGATCCGCTGATCGGCAGCATCAGGCGAACTCTTGCCGGATGGTGCTGGACATCAGCCCGCGGATGATCCAGCCCAGCAGCAGGCAGGCGACCAGCGTCATCAGCACGGCCATCACGCGCGCCGCGGTGACGAAGCCGCCAAAGACTTCCAGCGCCTGTGCGGGGATCGATGCGGTGGCCAGCGTGTTGTGAACCACCGACTGCAGCACCTCCTGCTGCAGCCACAGCCCGACCAGGTTCGCGACGATCGCGAACACGAGCAGGCCGATGAAGACGCGCCGCGCGGGCTCCAGCCGCAGCAGCAGGCCGATCGCCGAGGCCAGCGTCGCGAGCGACACGACCAACCCGGTGCCGACGACCCAGGGCAGGTATCCGACCAAGAGCCCGTTCAGCAGCGGCAACGAGGCATCGCCGGGCGCATTGCCGATCTGCAACCCCGGCATCAGCGACGCGACGGCCGCGTTCTGGACCAGTGCGGACAAGCTCGCGAGCACACCCAGCAGGATGAAGACCCAGGCGGTGATGGTGACGAAAACGGAGCGGGCTCCGACGTTGTAGGTCTGCGGCATGGCGACGTCCTCGGGCGCAACCTCACACAACAGGGGCTGCGCAGCCCCGATTCTTGAACGCCGAAGATGACAGAACACCCCGCGCCCGGGTGCTGCTCCCAAGTTCATGGGGGAGATTGTTCTTGCAGCGCCACAGTCGGGTGAGCAACGTCGGCCGCGATACCGAGAATCCCCGTGTGAAACCCGAGGGCCGGTGCGAAAGCGGCATGTCATCATTCAGCCGCCATTTGAAGAACGCGTAGGAGTACCCGAATGAACGGCCTGATGATGCAGCAGCCGCTGCTGATTTCCTCGCTGCTGGTGCATGCCGAGCGCCACCACGGCGACCAGGAGGTGGTATCGCGCCGTGTCGAAGGCGACATCCATCGCGAAACCTACCGCGAGCTCGCCGCGCGTTCGCGCCGGCTGGCCAAGGCGCTCGCGGCGCTGGGCATCACGCAGAGCCAGCGCGTCGCCACGCTCGCGTGGAACGGCCATCGCCACATGGAGCTGTACTACGCGGTGTCGGGCTCGGGCGCGGTGCTGCACACGCTGAACCCGCGGCTGCACCCCGATCACGTCGTCTACATCGCCGACCACGCCGAGGACGCGGCGCTGTTCTTCGACCTGACCTTCCTGCCGGTCATCGAGGCGGTCGCGTCGCGGGTGAAGACCGTCAAGCACTTCGTCGCGATGACGGATCGCGCGCACATGCCGAAGGAGACGAAAGTTGCGAACCTGCTGTGCTTCGAGGACCTGATCGAGGCGCAGGACGACCGTTTCGAATGGCCCAGCTTCGACGAGAACCTGGCCTCGTCGCTGTGCTACACCTCGGGCACCACCGGCAACCCCAAGGGCGTGCTGTACAGCCACCGCTCGACGCTGCTGCACACCTTCGCGATCGCGCTGCCCGATGCCCTGAACTGCTCGGCGCGCGACGTGATCCTGCCGGTCGTGCCGATGTTCCACGTCAACGCCTGGGGCCTGCCGTACGCGGCCTGCATGATGGGCGCGAAGATGGTGTTCCCGGGGCCGGGGCTGGACGGCAAGTCGCTCTACGAACTGTTCGAGACCGAACGCGTGACTCTTTCGGCCGGCGTGCCGACCGTGTGGCAGGGCCTGCTCGCGTATGTCGAGGCGAACGACCTGAAGTTCTCGACGATGCGCCGCACCGTGATCGGGGGCTCGGCCTGCCCGCCGGCGATGATGACGAAGTTCGAGGAGCGCTACGGCGTCAGTGTGCTGCACGCCTGGGGCATGACCGAGATGAGCCCGGTCGGCACGGTCGCGACGCTGAAGTCCAAGCACACCGGCACCGCGCACGATGCGCAGTTCGCGGTGCAATGCAAGCAAGGCCGTGCGGTGTTCGGCGTCGACATGAAGATCGCCGGTCCGGACGGCCGGGAGCTGCCGTGGGACGGCCAGCAATCCGGCGAGCTGATGGTGCGCGGGCCGTGGATCGTCTCGTCGTACTTCAAGAGCGAAGGCGGCGATCCGCTCGTCCACGACGAGCAAGGCCGAGGCTGGTTCCCGACCGGCGACGTCGCGACGATAGACCCGGACGGCTACATGCAGATCACCGACCGCAGCAAGGACGTGATCAAGTCCGGCGGCGAATGGATAGGCTCGATCGACATCGAGAACATCGCGATGGCGCATCCCAAGGTCGCGATGGCCGCGTGCATCGCCGCGCGGCATCCGAAGTGGGACGAGCGGCCGCTGCTGATCGTCGTGAAGAAGCCGAACGTCGAGCTGACCCGCGAAGAGCTGCTCGGCTTCTTCGAAGGCCGCATCGCGAAGTGGTGGACGCCCGACGATGTGATCTTCGTCGACGCGATCCCGCTGGGCGCGACCGGCAAGATGCTGAAGAACAGGCTGCGCGATCAGTACGGCCAGCACTTGATGAAGACGACGTCATGATCGAGCGCGCGCACCGTTGAACGCCGGCGTCGTCTACGCGGCCCTCGCCTTCCTGTGGTGGGGGCTGTTCCCGCTGTACTTCCGCCTCGTCCCCGGCATACCGTCGGGCGAGGTGCTCGCGCACCGCATCGTCTGGTGCCTGGTGCTGCTGGCCGCGACACTGAGCTGGCGGCGCCAATGGGGCTGGCTGGCGCCGGTGCTGCGCCAGCCCAAGGTGCTCGCCGCGTTCGTCGCAAGCGCGCTGCTGCTCTCGGCCAACTGGCTGACCTACATCTGGTCCGTGAACCACGGTCACGTGGTGGATGCGAGCCTGGGTTACTTCATCACGCCGCTGGTCAACGTGCTGCTCGGCTACACGCTGCTGCACGAGCGGCCGCGGCGCGCGCAGTGGTTCGCCCTGGCGCTCGCGACGCTGGGCGTGATCTGGCTGACCGCGCAGACCGGCCGGTTGCCATGGATCGCCCTCGTGCTCGCGGCGACGTTCGGCTGCTACGGGCTGCTCCGCAAGATTGCCGTGCTGGGCGCGCTCGAAGGCCTGACGCTCGAGACGCTGGTGCTGGCACCGCTCGCGCTGGCAGCGCTGGGCTTCTGGATGGCGCACGACGACGCCACGTTCCCGGCGCCCGACATGCTGACCAATCTGTGGCTGTTCGCGCTCGGACCGATCACCGCGGTGCCGCTGCTGATGTTCGCGGCCGGGGCGAGGCGAATTCCGCTGACGACGCTCGGGCTGCTGCAGTACATCGGCCCATCGATCCAGTTCGTGCTGGGGCTGTGGGTGTTCCACGAGCCGTTCACGCCGGCACGGCTGGCGGGCTTCGTGCTGATCTGGCTCGCACTGGCGGTCTACACCGCAGACGGGTGGTTCACGAGCCGTCGAGATGTCTCGCCCGTGCCACAAGGCGCGAAGTAAAGTATCGCAAACTCGCGATTGGCGCACGCCGCGCCGATCCCCTCTCCCTTCTTCGATCGACCGACCTATGAAGCCCGCCATCGCCCTGATCGTCACGACCCTGACCTTCGCGCCGCTGGGCGCCGCCCAAGCGCAGCTGATCGACCACGGGTTGACGACGTTGGACACGCAGACGGGCCTGGAATGGCTGGACCTGAGCGCCTCGACCGGCCTCAGCTTCGCACAGGTCAGCGCCGGATTCGGCGTCGGTGGCGCATTCGAGGGCTATCGTTATGCGACCTCGAGCGAGGTTTCGCATCTGCTCGGCGATTTCGGCTTGCCGACCACGCCCTACACGACGTATTCGACCAGCCTCTCGCCGCAGCTCGCCGTGTTCGACAGTTACCTCGGGCTCAACTTCGGTGGCCTCGGCCCCGCGTATGGCTTCCAGGCCATGGTGGGCGATGCGATCGCCGGCTTCGCCGGTTATCACCCGCTGTTCTACGGCTTTCCGAACTCGCTCAACACTGCACTGGGCAGCGGGCCTTTCGTCGCGGTCGGCAATCGACTGACCGACACCGCCGCCGAGGTCACGGTCGGCTATTTGCAGACCGGGGCGGAGCGAGGCTTGGGGAGTTTCCTCGTCCGCGCGGTATCGCCGGTGCCGGAGCCTTCGACCTGGGCGTTGCTCGCGGCGGGCTTGGCGCTCGTCGGCGTTCAGGCGCGCAAGCAACGCCGCGCTTGAGAGGCCGGCCTCGCGCGGGCCGAAACCGCGCTCGTCGCGCTAGCGCAGGTCGCCCGCCAGGCTCGCCAGCGTCTCGGCCGGGATCGCGGCATGCGCCGGATAGTTCGTGTGGTCGCAGCCCAGCTTGACCGCCGCGCCGGCCCGTACCGCCTCGCGCGCTGCATCGGGAAACTCGAAGCGCAGGAAGTGCACAGCCGAGGTCTTCTCCTCGTTCTCGCGGTCCAGATCCTCGTCGGCGATCGCATAGATGCGTGCATGGCCCTCGACCTCGACGAACATGCGATCCTCGACGCCGATCAGCCGCGCGAGTTCGCGCTTGCGTTCGTACACGTCGGGGAACTCGAGCAGCATCGTCGTTTTCCAGTTCGTGCCGTCGGGCACCAGCGGCGCGTACGCGTCGATCTCGCCCTGGATGCCCTCTTCGTCGAAGATCTTCTCGATGTGCAGCATCTCCTGGATCTGGCGGCGTATCGTCGCCTCGTCCTCGAACTGCACCGTGACGTTCTCGCCCAGCCGCATCGAGCGCAGCTTGCGATGCGCAATCATCTCCGGCTTGGTGGACTTGCGGATCCTCGCGTAGGCCTCGAGCGTCAGCAGATTGTCCTTCGTGATGGCCATTCGTCTTCACTCCAATCCATAAGCCATACGCACCAGGCTGAGCGGGTGGCGCAGCTTGGCCGCAGGCAGCTTGCCCTCCGCCATGCCCTGGGCGATGTGGTGCCCGGCCAGCGCGCAGTCTGACGCGATGTAGTCCGGCTCGTCCTTGGCCATCGCCTTGAACACGGGACGGCCGATCTTCATCGCGACCTCGTGGGTCGGCGACTTCACGCCATAGGTCCCGGCGTGACCCGAGCAGCGTTCCACCGTGTTGAGCTGCACGGTCACCGCGCTGCCGATCAGCTTCAGCATCTCCTCGGTCTTGCGGCCGATCTTCTGCACGCGGCCATGGCAGGGAACGTGATAGCTGACCTTGCCCAGCGGCGTCTTGAAGTCGGTCTTCAGCAGGCCGTCCTTGTGGCGCGCGACCAGGTACTCGAACGGATCGAACATCGCCTCCTGCACCAGCTTCACGTCGGCGTCGTCGGGGAACAGCAGCGGCAGCTCCTGCTTGAACATCAGCGTGCACGACGGAATCGCCGAGACGATCGCAAAGCCCTCGCGCGCATACCGCGCGAGCACCGGGATGTTCGCCTCCTTGTGGCGCGCGACACCTTCGAGGTCGCCGAGCTCGAGCTTGGGCATGCCGCAGCAGCTCTCCTTCTCGACGATTTCGTAGGCGATGTCGTTGTGCGCGAGCAGCTTCAGCAGATCGTGGCCGATGCCGGGTTCGTTGTAGTTGACGTAGCAGGTCGAGAAGATCGCGACCTTGCCGGGTGCGCGCTGGCCGTCGACGACAGCGCGCTGGCCGCCGGCCTTGTCGGCGCTCCAGCGAAAGCGCGAGGTCGCGAGATCGGGCAGCCAGGCGGTCGGGTGCACGCCCAACGTCTTGTCGAGGACCTTGCGCATGGTCTTCGTCTTGTTCAGCGCATTGACCGTCTGCACGACGACCGGAATGCCGGCGAACGAGCCGTGCGTATCGGTGGACGCGAGCAGCTTCTCGCCGGCCCTGACCTCGCCGTTGCGGAACTTGATCGCCTTCGCGCGCAGCATCGTGTGCGGGAAGTCCAGGTTCCACGGGTGCGGCGGCACGTACGGACACTTGGTCATGTAGCACAGGTCGCACAGGTAGCACTGGTCGACGACCTTCCAGTAGTCCTGCTTGGCCACGCCGTGCACCTCGCCGTCGTCGGTCGCGTCGACGAGGTCGAACAGCGTCGGAAACGACTGGCACAGGCTGACGCAGCGCCGGCAGCCGTGGCAGATGTCGAAGACCCGCTCCATCTCCTTCTCGCACGCGGCCTGGTCGTAGAACTCCGCGGTCTTCCAGGCGACCGCATGGCGGGTCGGCGCTTCCAGGTTGCCTTCGCGTATCGTCATCCGCGTCTCCGAGGTTTCTTTCGGCCTTTGTATTCGATGTTCCGATCGAAATGAACAAGGGGCCGAAGCCCCTCGTTCGATCGGGTCAGCGCAGCGCGTCAGTCCACCAGCGCATCGAGCGCCTTCTGGTAGCGGTTCGCGTGCGAGCGCTCGGCCTTCGCGAGCGTCTCGAACCAGTCGGCGATCTCGTCGTGGCCCTCCTCGCGGGCGGTCTTCGCCATGCCGGGGTACATGTCGGTGTACTCGTGCGTTTCGCCGGCCACGGCGGCCTTCAGGTTGTCGCGGGTTGCGCCGATCGGCAGCCCGGTCGCCGGATCGCCCACCGCCTCGAGGAACTCGAGGTGGCCGTGTGCGTGGCCGGTCTCGCCCTCGGCGGTCGAGCGGAACAGCGCGGCGACGTCGTTCTGGCCTTCGATGTCGGCCTTGTTCGCGAAGTACAGATACCGGCGGTTCGCCTGGGATTCACCTGCAAAGGCGTCCTTCAGGTTCTGCTCGGTCTTCGATCCTTTCAAGCCCATTTCGATCTCCTGCTAGTGATCCTTGAGGTGTGAAGTGGTACTCGGGCGACCGTGCGCACGGGCGCCACGGAGGCCACGTTACGCCCCTAGCTCGGACGAATCAAATACAAAGCGCCAATGGAGACTCATTGGACTCGACTATTGTTTCGGCTTGAATGATAGTGATTCTCATCGGCGCTGGTGCACGCCTTTGCGCGCCCGCCGGATCGGCGATCCGTGAACTAGTTGCCTGCCGTACCGACTCCTCCAGGGCCGTCAGAGCATGGTCAGAAGTCGCGCACGGCGACCATCGCCTCGACCAGCAACATTTGGTTTCATTCATTGGCGCCTAAGCAAAGGGGATCCATGCGCACCATGATTCGAAACCTGATAAAGCCCGCGACCATCGCGAACGTCGCCCTGGCGGTCTCGCTGGTGGCCATCACCGACTGGGGCATCTCGTCGGTTCGCCAGGAGTTCGACAGCTCCGTGACGAACGATTTCGCGGCCGCCGGCTTGCTGGCAAAGATCCGCCTGCATGGCGAACGCATGCGGCGATTCGAGAAGGAGATGTTCATTTACGTCGCCAACGAGAAGAAGCGCGAAGGCTATGTCAGCGAACACGGCGACTCCTACGGCAAGCTGCTGGTCGACCTGGACACCGCGCTGGCACCGAGCGGTCGCGCGTTCACCGACGCAGAGCGCGCCGAGATGATGAAGTGGAAAGCCGCGGCGGCCTTCTACTTCGGCGAGTTCGACCGCCTCGCCAACAAGGCGCGACAGATGCACCTGGAGGGAATCGGCGCCCCGGAAGCCGGTCGCTTGTCGGTCGAATTCAACGAGCAGATCAAGACCGGCAAGGACCGCTTCGCGACGCTGCTGAACGGTGCCGGCGAGATGCGGCTCAAGAAGGAGCAGCAGGCGCAGGAAGCCACCACGCGCGTCGGCAAGACCTTCTCGTCGATGGTGTGGATCGTCGCCGGGGTCGTCGGTGTCGGCGGCATCGGCTTGCAGTTGCTGCTGGCTCGCCGCGAGCGCGAGCGCGAGCAGGCCGAACTCGCGGGCAGCCGGCTGCGCGCAGGCTGGCCACGGGTTCCCGTGACGCCGCGCATGCTGGGAGCGAAGACGGCGGCCGCTTGATACCGCGGCGCCTTTGAGTCCGGATCCCGTGCCCCGATGTCAGGGACGCGGGATCACCGACGAGACCGCGCCGTGACCGTCTCGCTCGCTGCGCCAGCCGGCATACAGCGCGGCGGCGGCGGTCGCGGCATTCGCGGCGGCCTGTTCCCACGAGCCGTACGCCCAGGCATTGACCATCCAGAGGACGGACACGGCCACCATCATCCAGCGCAGCGGCCGCCCCTGCATGTAGAACATCGCGTAGGTCGACAGCACCGAAGCGATCGACAGCAGCAGCGACACCCAGCCCTGCCAGGTGCATGCGGCAACCACCACGGTCAAGGCCGCGAAGGCGAGGAACACGCGCCTCCGCAGCCGCTCGCCGGTATGCAGCGTCGCGGCCGACGACGCGGTCCGCCCGGCGCTGACCAGGCTCAGCGCCGCGGCCGTGTGCGCGCCCAGCAGCAGGTTGTTGAGCGCCCAGACCACCCCTGCGAGGCTGGACTGCACCCGCAACTCGCGCTCGCAGCGGCGCACCAGGGCCAACACGTTGAGCACGAGAGCGACCAAGCCGGTCGCGGGGATCAGTAAGTCGCTGTCCATGGGCCGATGTGTTCGACGAAAGCCGCGGGCAACAACGCACTGGCATCTTTCGAATCGTCCCTGTATCTTGCGGCCGCGACCGCGAGCGCGATCGAAAGAAGTACGGCCGTCCGGCCCGCGTTCTCTGCCGATGAAGGCGCCTGGCCGCCATGCAGTGGACCCCAAGATCGAGCGCCTCCGGTCCGGCGTCAGCGCGCCAGTCGCATTCGATCCGCGACCCAGTCCACGAACACACGCACGCGCGGTGACAGCTGTCGGTGGTGCGGGTACAGCAACGATACCGGCATGGGGGCGGGGCGATGCTTTCGCAGCACCTCGCACAGACTGCCCTGGGCCAGTTGCCGTTCGACGTGATAACGCGGCAGCTGGATGAAGCCGAGTCCCGCTTCGCAGCACGCCACGTAGGCATCGGCGTGGCTGACCGTGGCCGAGCCGCGCAGCTGCATCGTGCGCGGCTCATCCTCGACGAGGAACTCGAACGGCAGGATCTTTCCCGTGGTCCCGGCGTAGTTGACCGCACGGTGCGCCTTGAACTCCTCCAGTGTGCGCGGTGTTCCGTGGCGTTCGAGGTAGGCTGTGCTGGCGCAGGTCACCTGGGCCAGCGATGCCACGCGTCGGCCGACCATGCTCGACTCTCGCGGCTCACCGGCGCGCAGCACGCAGTCCACGCCTTCGCGCACCAGATCGACCAGCCGATCGCCCATGCCGATCTCGAGCTCGAGCTCGGGGTACTTCGCGAAGAAGTCGCCGATATGCGGCAAGAGGAAGTGCGTTCCCAGGGTTCCCTGCAGGTCGACGCGCAGCCTTCCCTTCGGTGCGGCGGCGGATCGGCTGAACGCCGACTCGGCCTCCTCCACGTCCGCCAGCAGCCGCACGCAGCGCTGGAAGTAGGCCTCGCCATCCAACGTCGCGCCGACCTGGCGGGTCGTCCTGTGCAGCAAGCGAACGCCGAGCCGCTTCTCCAATTGCTGGATCGTGTGGGTGACCGTGGCGCGGGGCAGTTGCAGGTCGTCGGCGGCTTTCGTGAAGCTCTTGAGCTCGACGATCCGGACGAACACGCGCATGGCATCGAGTCGGTCCAAGCGACCTCCGAGATTGTTGATGCATTCTGGACAGTGATGGCGAATCTACTGCATTTATCCGCGAATCGATAAACACCAGAATTCGTCCACGCCAACCACCTTTGCAGGAGTCCGCATGAATACCGCCCCCGTCGCCATCGTCACCGGAGCCTCGCGCGGCATTGGCGCCGCTATCGCCCGGCGCCTGGCCCAGCAAGGCCACGCGGTCGTCGTCAACTACGCCGGCAACGCCGACGAAGCAGCGAAGGTCGTCGCCGCCATCACCGCTGCCGGCGGACAGGCCACGGCCATCCAGGCCGACGTGGCCGATGCAGCAGCCGTGCGCCGCCTGTTCGACGAGACCGAGCGCCTGTACGGCCGCATCGACGTGCTGGTCAACAACGCCGGCGTCATGCCGCCCGAACTCCCGCCGCTGGTCGACACCGACGACAAGACCTTCGACCGCCTGTTCTCGGTGAACGTGAAGGGCAGCTTCAACACGATGCGCGAGGCGGCGGCACGGCTGCGCAACGGTGGGCGCATCGTCAACTTCTCGTCCAGCGTGATCGGTCTCGCGTTGCCCGGGTATGCCGTGTACGCGGCGAGCAAGGCTGCCATCGAGACCATGACCAACATCCTCGCGAAGGAACTGCGCGGCAAGGGCATCACGGTCAACGCCGTGGCGCCGGGCCCGACGGCGACGGCGCTCTTCCTCGACGGCAAGTCGCCCGAAGCGATTGCGCGGCTGGCCAAGGCGGCGCCGCTGGAGCGCCTCGGAACGCCGGAAGACATCGCCGGCGTCGTGGCCTTCCTGGCCGGGCCGGACGGCGTCTGGGTCAACGCCCAGACGCTGCGCGCCAACGGTGGCATCGTTTGAATCGCCGCATGCTGTGAGCACCGTCCTACGTTCGCGTAGGACAACGCTCCCCGCTTGAATCGAGGGGCCTCGAAGGCGCTTGCATGAGCTAAATTTTCTCGATGGTCCCCTGTGCGGGACTCGCGATCGGCGCAGTCACACATCACCCACGGAATCGCAATGGAGCGTCACGCAGCACACTCCTCGTCAACGGAGGAGCCCCGTGCGAGCTGGCGTGTGTGGCCGAATCAACCGGCGCAGTTCACCGCGCGCGATGTTTGCCCGATCCGCCACAACCTCCACGAGCATCCGCTCCTGCAGTTGCCTCAGCTGGCGCAATTGGCCAAGACATTGATGCCGCTGGGCCAGTGCCGGTTCATGACCCCGGGCGCGACGCAGTCTTCGGCCCTGGGCGACGTGCTGCACGACGCCAGCCCCGATGGTCGCGGCATCGACGAGGTGTTCGCGCACGTCGATGAGCCAGGTTCCTGGATCGCGCTGTACAACGTGGAAGCCGAGCCGCGCTATGCGGCCTTGCTCGCGGAGATCATCGAGTCCGCTCGTCCGTTGCTCGAACGCACGCAGCCCGGCATCTTCAAGATCAGCGGGTACGTCTTCATCTCGGCGCCGCCATCCGTCACGCCGTTTCACATCGATCGCGAGAACAACTTCTGGCTGCAGCTGCTGGGGCGCAAGACGATCAACGTGTGGGACCACACCGACCGCGATGTCGTGGCCGCCCCGGCTGTCGAGAACTTCATCCTGTTCAACTCGCTGGACGACGTGAAACTGAAGGATGAGCTGCGATCGCGCAGCCACGAGTTCCACGCAGGGCCGGGCGACGGCGTGTATTTCCCGAGCACCTCTCCGCACATGACGCGGTCGGAGCGCGATTGGGTGCGTCCCGGCGAAGCGGTGAGCGCATCCATGGGCGTGGTCTTCTACACCCGCGAAACAAGACGCAATGCAAGGGTCTACCAGCTCAACCATTACCTCCGCCGCGCGGGCCTCACGCCGCGCCCACCGGGCCAGTCGCGCTGGCGCGACGAGCTGAAGGCACTGCTGGGCTACACGCTGGCCCAGACGCGCAGGCGCCTGCACCGTGCCGCCTACACGCCGCCCGGCCTCGAGTGAACACACCGAGGGCGCGGTCTCAACATGGCGCTGAACCTTGCCGGGATCGCCAAGTCCGCGGTTCGACACGTCGTCCCCCAGCCCATCCTGCAGGCGCGCTACGAGCGCTACTTCTTCGGCACGGCGGAGTGGCAGAACCTGCATCTGGGCGTGTTCGAGTCGTTCGATGAGGCCGACGCGTTCGCCGCCTGCCGCGGCGTGCGGCCGCACTTCGGGCTGGACCACGTGAAATGGCTGCAAGAGCATCGCGGCCTGAGCACTCACGACTATCCGGTGCTCTTCTGGCTGGGCCGCCTCGTCGCCGACGACATCCGCCTCGTCGACCTCGGCGGCAGTGTGGGCGTCACCTACTACGCGTACAAGGCGGTGCTGCCGCTTCCGCCGACGCTGCGTTGGCAGGTTTGCGAACTGCCCGAAGTCGTGCCGCTGGGCCAGCGCATCGCGCAGGAACGAGGCGAGACGGCGCTGAGCTTCACGACCGACCGGATGGCCATCGACGGCGCCGCGATCCTGCTGGCAGCCGGCGTACTTCAATACGTCCGCACGACGCTGGCCGAGCTGCTTCAGGCTCTGCCGGCGCCGCCTCGCCACGTGCTGGTCAATCGGCTGCCGCTGACGACGCAACGCAGCAGTTTCGTGACGCTGCAAAACGGCGGCGCGGGCATCCAGTCGTACCGCATCGCCAACGACGCCGAGTTCGTCGAGCAACTGAGGCGCGCCGGCTACCGTGTCGTCGATCGATGGCGCTGCATGGAAAACACAACGCAGATTCCGTTCCACCCCGACCTTACGCTCGATCACTTCAGCGGGTTCTACCTCACGCGCGATGCAGGGTTGAGCGCGTCCGGGAATGAAAAATGTGCCTAGAACCATAACCTTTCTGGCTCGTGCACCCATAAACGATGCCTCCGGTGACATCCCGCGTTCACATTTGCCCAATCCGCGCGGCGACTTGGAACCATAAGGACGCGTGTTGTCTAGTGCGCCTTCATATTCGTTCAGTTTGTCCGTAGGGCTGCTTTTCGCGGCTATCCGCCCAAGGGTTCGCGGAACGCCCGCGAGAGGGGCCCGGGTGCTGGCACACTTGGCGGTCTTCAGGTGCCGCGTTGCGGTGCCCTCATTTCTTTTGACCGGCTTGAGGTTGCTTGCTTCGAAACCAGATCCACCCTCAAGAAGCAATTACCTACGCTGGCGAAACCTGCGCCAGTCACGGCTGCACACTGTTCTGGCTCCGCGTCGCTGGATGCGAGGGCCGTTGGTCCGCTGGAGCTTGTGCGTCTGTAAAGGTCCAATCGGCGTAGGCACGCGCATCCGAGAAGCCGGCATGTCGCTCGTCGAAACCCGAGCGCTTGATCGGCTCCCCAGCCGCCAAGCTGTAGATACCCGAGATCGTGCCGTCCGGGGCCCTCTTTATCCCCCACTCCGCCTTGCCGGTCATCGGGTCTGCATAGATCTGCCGAAGATGCCTCGTGAGCGCGGGTCGGCTTGGATCCTTCAGGAGATCTTCAAGACTACGCGGTCCCATCGACGCGACGTTGCCACGCACCGAGCGATAGCTTCGCAACGCACGTTCGAACTCTGCACCGATTGCGAGCAATTGCGTTTCGGCGTCGCGGCGCGAGATCTGGGAGCCGAGGCTAACGGCGGCCGCTGACGTAATGCCGAGAACGGCGATTGCGATGAGCAGCAGGATGTAGGCGAACCCGTGGGGGCGACCGCGCCGTCGCCTACAAGTCCGCAAACTGTTTCCCATCCCTGGTCGCTCCCGCCGCCCCGCTCTTCAGGTCGTACACGGTGCCCTTGTAGCCATCCGGCGGAGGCAGCAGCACCCAGGTGCTCGACAGACCCGTGATCGGATCGACGGGCGGTGCCCGCAAGTATCGTTTCTCGACCAGCTCCTCGAGGCTTTCCGGATAGCGTCCGGTGTCGCCGTAGAACTTGTCGATCACCTCGCGTGTCGTCTTGAGGTTGTCGCGGAGAACCGCCTCCTTGGCCGTGTCGATTTGCCCGAAATACCGAGGAACGGCCAAGGTGAGCATCACGGCAATGATGGCCAATACGACCAGTAACTCGATGAGTGTGAAGCCGCAGACGACTGCTCCGCCATCTAGGCCGCGTGGCCGGGTCGCATTGGGTGGGCGCTCCACGTCGTTCACCATCGCCGGTACGGCAGGCCATTGAGGCCGGTCAGGGACGAACGGCTGTACACGTCATACACATCATCGCCTTCCTGAGGATCGATTGCCTCGCTCGCATACGAACGCTTGCCCCATGTCGCCGCATCGCTGGCCTGGGGGTCGCTGAAGAACGGATCCCTCGGGATGCGCCGGAGGAAGAAAAGCGTGCGTCGATTCGGATCACGCTGGTCTGTCTCCCCCTCCACGAGTACCTCGAGCATGGAGGGGTAGCCAGACGCGTTCGCGCTCTTGCGAATGCGGCCCTCGTCACCAGCCTGCTTGTAGGCATCGATGGCGGCGCGGATCTCGCGCAGTGCGCTAC
>DATCSE010000604.1:0-2263 GCA_036568605.1 Burkholderiaceae bacterium
GTGACGGTCCAGACGAAACGCTCCCAGCGCTCGTCACCGGTGACCAGCCGGACCAGCGCATCGCTGGCCGCGAGCAGCGTCGCGTTGTCGGCGACCGGCGCGTGGATCTCGGCGAAGCGGCGCCCGATCTTGTCCTCGGGCGCCCAGTGCGACGGCAGGCAGACCGCGAGCCAGGGGACGCGGCCGCTGCGTGCATCGAGGATCGCGAAGTCCTGCTCGAACGCCAGCGCGAACAGCGCGGCAAGGCGGCGATGCGTGGGCAGGGCGTGCAGGCAGTCGCCGATCGCCGCGGCGCCGCCGGCGTTGCGCGGCGTGGTGCCGTGCAGCGACCAGCCCAGTGCCTGCGCGTGCCAGGTCGAATCGCCCTCGATGCCGAACACACCCGGGTACTCGCGCGCGGCATGGGCGGCCAATGCGTGCAGTGCCGGAAGCGGGTCGAACACAGGGTCGGCGAGCAGCGCCTGCTCGGCGTGATGGCGCAGCGCCGCGAGCTTCTCGCGCAGCGCGCGGGACCCGTCTCGCGCCGGCGTCAGCTGCGGCGCGCCGGGCGCCACGCGCCGCAATCCCGGCTGCATCCGAAACGGCGCGACGACGGCGGCATTGAAGTCGAACGGCATGGCGCGAATGATGACCAAAAAGCAGAAGGGCGCCGTCCGGCGCCCTTCATCCTTGCCGCCGGCAGGCGTTACACGCGCTTGCGGTACTCGTGCGTGCGGGTGTCGATTTCGATCTTGTCGCCGGTCTCGACGAACAGCGGAACCGCGATCTCGAAGCCGGTCGCCAGCTTGGCGGGCTTCATGACCTTGCCCGAGGTGTCGCCCTTGACGGCCGGCTCGGTGTACTTGATCTCGCGGACCAGGCTGGTCGGCAGTTCGACCGAGATCGCCTTGCCTTCGTAGAACACGACCTCGACCGGCATGCCGTCCTCGAGGTAC
Source organism: Burkholderiaceae bacterium (assembly GCA_036568605.1). GTDB lineage: Bacteria > Pseudomonadota > Gammaproteobacteria > Burkholderiales > Burkholderiaceae_C > DATCSE01. The sequence goes on from DATCSE010000604.1 coordinate 936, forward strand.
TGGATCGCGTCGCCCATGTTCTCGGCTTCGACCTCGAACTGGTTGTACTCGGCATCCATGAACGCGTACATCGGATCGGCGAAGTAGGAGTAGGTGCACTCCTTCTTGTCGAGGATGATCTGGTCCATCTTGTCGTCGGCCTTGAAGACGACTTCGGTGCCCGAGCTGTTCAGCAGGTTCTTCAGCTTCATGCGCACGGTGGCGGCATTGCGGCCGCCGCGGCTGTATTCGGTCTTGAGCACGACCATCGGGTCCTTGCCCTGCATGATCACGTTGCCGGCGCGAATTTCTTGAGCGATCTTCATGGCGATTCCTTGGATCCAGTCGAGGTGTCGATCCGGTGGCGTGGACTGGCTACCGACGCAAGTGGTTCGATGTCGCGCGTACGAAGGGGGTTCCTGTACGCGAAAAGCCGATGATTTTAGCGTCTTTCGGCGACGAACTGCAGCAACTGGGTGGTCAGGTCGTCCTGGCGGCACAAGGCATCGCGCCAGGCGGTGCAGCCGCGGTGCCAGGCAGCGGCATCCGGCCGCAGGGCCGGCGGTTCGGCGCCTTCGTTCCAGGCGCGCTGCTGCGCGCGGATGGCATCGTGTGATGCCGGCTCGACGGCGCCCCCGGCCAGGAAGCGATCGAGGAAGGCCTCCAGCTTCGCTCGATGCGCGCCGTCGTGCTGCGGGTAGATGTGCCAGACGAACGGCACGCCGGCCCATTGCGCGCGCACGAAGGAGTCCTCGCCGCGCACGATGTTCAGGTCGGCCGACCACAGCAGGCGGTCGTAGTCGGGTTGCGGCAGCGGCTCGACGACCTTCACGCGCAATGCGCCGAGTGTCTGTGACGAACCGAGCACCGCCTCGACCTGCCGCGCGGCAGGCCCGGCGGTGGCGAGCAACAGCGTCGGCTGCTGCGCGTACTGCTGCAGCCACGCGGACAACGCCGGTTGCTCGTAGCAGAACAAACTGATCACCCGTTCGCCGGGCCGTCGTGTCCAGCCGCGTTCGGCGAGCCAGGCCTCGCGGTCGAACGAGCGCCGACTATCGATCAACCCCGGCTCGCGCAGCAACCCGCCGGTGCGTGCCGTGAAGCCCGGGTAGAAGAACCACTTCGGCAAGCCGGCCGCCGGCCCGCTGCTCTGCGGCGACGGCAGCGCATGGCTGCGCTCGACATAGTCCTCGGCGCTCAGGTACTCGAGGTTGATCCAGACCGGCGGCCGATCGCGCCGCTGCGCCATGCGCCGCAGCTGCGCCTCGGGCAGCTCGCAGCCGAACGCCTCGATCACGACATCGCCCGGCGCACGCTCGGCCAACGGCTCGCGCCACGCGATCATCTCG
>DATCSE010000605.1:0-12477 GCA_036568605.1 Burkholderiaceae bacterium
GTACACGTCCTCGCCGGCGCCTTCGACGCCGCGGCCCCAGCGGGCATCACGTGCGATGTCGACCATCGGCGCGAAGGTCCAGCGCAGGCCCTCGGCGCTCGCCTCGACCGCCGCGGCGCGCGCGCAGCGTTCGGCGAGCGCGGGCTCCCAGCTCGCCGCCTCGGCGAGCGGCACCGGAAAGATCGTGCGAAAGCCGTGGATCACGTCGGCGCCGAACAGCAGCGGGATGTGCAGGCGCGACTCGTCGACCGCGGCGTGCTGCGCGCGCCGCCGGCCCTCGACGCTGCCGCCGTTGAACAGGCCCATCAGGCGGCCGGCCCGGATGTCGTCGAACTGCTGCGCCTCGCTCGCGCGCCGCGCCTCGGGATTGGCCAGCGGTGCGCCCGAGGCCGGGGCATAGAGGCTGAGCTGGCCGACTTTCTCCTCGACCGTCATGCGCGCGATCAGCGCCTCGATGAACGGGTCGGCGGCTGAAGAATCGATCGCGGGCTCGGCTTCACCGGCGACGCAGGCCAGTGCCAGCAGCACGGCGACGATGATGGCGGGAACGCGGGCACGCATGGCCCGCGATTCTGGAGGCAAGCGCGTCGCCAGCCGATCTCAGCCGTGCAACCGGCTGTGCCGCGGCACGCTCGCGAGCAGGAACTCCATCTGGTCGGCGAGGATGCGGCGGCCGCGCAGGATCATGTCCTCGTGCAGGTTCGGCACGTACGGCAGGTACATCAGCGACATGTTCGCTTCTTCGGGCATGCGGTTGCCCTTGTGGCCGTTGCAGGGGCGGCACGCGGTGATGCAGTTCATCCAGGTGTCGCGGCCACCGCGGGAGGTCGGCACGATGTGCTCGCGGGTCAGGTCGTCGATCGCGAAGTGGCCGCCGCAGTAGGCGCAGATCTGGCGGTCGCGTGCGAACAGCTTGGGGTTCGACAGCGCCGGCGTGTGGCGCCAAGCCCGGCTGGGGACCGTGCCGCGCACGGCGATGATGGGGTGCAGCTCGATGCGCGACTGCAGCCCGGTGCGCTGGTACCCGCCGCGCAGCACGTAGAACGTGTCGCCGAGGGTCCAGGCCACTCCGTCGCTGGCATAGATCACGGCAGCCTCTTTGGCGGAGATCCAGGCCTGGGGTCTGCCCGACACATCGAGTTGCAGAACTTCCATGAGGCTTCGAGCGTACCGCATTGCGGGGCGTTCCCTCAAGCGGCCGGCCGGACGACCTGGCCGGCGCGCGGCAACGCCGCCACAGGCGTCACGGTTGTCATCGGGCCGACATCGCCCAGGCGTCCAGGATGCGCCGGTGCTCCGGCACGCCGTTCAGGTACTTGTCGCGCAAGGCAGGGTCCACGGTGTCGGCCAGCGCCAGCAGTACGTCGTGGGCGCGGGCCAGCATGCGCCCGGCGCGTGCGTCCCCCGCGGCGGTCAGGACCTGGTAGCAGGTGTACGGGACACCGGGGTAGCGCGCGATCGCGGCGTCGCCCTGCGTGCCGATCAACTCCAGCAAGTGCTCCACGTGCTGCATTGCCCCACCGACATCGCCGAGGCGGAGCACGGCGCACGCCATCGTCGACCGTGCGGACAAGACGGTCTCTCCGCCCTGGTTGCCGCATGCGGCCTCTTCATCGATGGCTTCGCGGGCCGTGGCCGCCGCGGTGCCGGGATCACCGGTTTCGGTCAGCGCCTGCGCCAGGTTGGTCAATGCCAGCGAGCGTGCGTGGCGATCCCCGATGGTCGCGGCGATCTCGATCGCGGCTCGGGAATTCGCGATGGCGGCGTCGAAGTCGCCGATCGCCACGTCGATCTGCGCCAGGCCCAGCAGTGCGCGCCCTTCGGTCGAGCGCAATTCGATCTGCCGGGCAATGCGCAGCGACGCTTCCAGGCTGGAGCGCGCCGCGTCGTATTCGCCCAGGTGCATTTGCACGTCGGCCAGGTTGCCGAGAATCACGCCCTCCAGACGGAGTTCTCCGCTCTGCTGGGCGATGGCGACGACGCGCAGAAACAGGTCGCGTGCGGTCCGGACGTTGCCCGTGGCGGATTCCAGGTAGGCCCAGACGCCCAGGAGCTTGGCCTCGACGAGCGGGCTGTCGCAGCGCCGCGCGTGCTGCAGCCCGATCTCGACCGACGCCCTGGCTTGCGCATAGGCACCCAGCACTGTCGAGGCATAGACGCATTCGCAGTGGGCCAGCGTCGCCGACTCGAAATCTTCGGCTCGTTCGGCCAATGCCGCGGCGTCCAGCGCAAGCTTGCAGGCCTTGTCGTACTCGCTGCGCCGATCCGCGAGCAACGCCCGCTGCATCGCGACCTCGCTCAGCCTCCGAGGGGCGTCGGTTCGCTGGGCGAGTGCGAACTGCGCTTCGAGGGTCGCTTCCATCGCATCGTAGCGGCCGAGTTGATCGTGCAGCGCCTGCTGCCGCTCCAGCAGCCGCCAATGCGTACCCGTGTCGTCTTCGCCGACGAGTTCGAGCCCGCGCCGCAGGTGCTCGAGAGCTTCCTCATTGGCATAGCGTTCGGCGGCGTTGCGTGCGGCCCGCTCGAAGTAGCGCGTCGCCTCAAGGCGGTTGCCGGCGCGTGCATAGTGCTCCGCCGTCACGGCCAGAAACTCGCTCTCGCGTTCGTGCAGATGCTCGGCCAGCCAGGCCGCCGCACGGGCATGGGCGGCCTGGCGGCGCGACTTCAGCACGCCGTCGTAGGTGACCTGGTGCAGCAGGTGGTGCACGAACGCGTACTCGCGGTTGCCGCTGAAGCTGCTGCCGGGGCGCGCCAGCGTCATCTCCTTGCGCAGCAGCTCGTCCAGCGATGCCGGCGCATCGGCGTCGATCGCGGCGAGCGCGCGGTCCCAGAAGACATGGCCGATCACCGACGCGTCCTGCAGCGCGGAGCGGGTGCGTTCGTCCAGCGCCGCGAGTCGCGCCTGCAGCACGCCGACCAGCGTTCCGGGCACGCGCGCCTGGCGCAGACGATCCGGCCGCACGAGCCAGCTGGTCGCTTCGCCGGCGCCGGCATCGACGACGATCACGCCGTCGTCGATCAGCATCTTGACCAGCTCCTCCATGTAGAAAGGGTTGCCTCCGGCACCGTCGACGATCAATTTGTGCAGCGTCGCCACGCTGGTCTGCAGCGGCCGCAGCAGCGAGTCGGCCAGGTCGCCGCTGACGGAGCTATCCATGGGCTCGAGCCGCAGCAGGCGATGGGCGGCATCGTCGGCATCGACCCAATCCGCGTGGCGCTCGAGCAGCTCGGGGCGCGCGAGCATCACGACGAACAACGGCAGCTCGCGCGCATCGCGCAGCAGGCGGCGCACGAACTCGAGCGAACCGTCGTCCGCCCAGTGCAGATCGTCGAGCAGCAGCACGACCGGCGAACCGTCGCTCGCGCTCAGCCGGCGCAGCCATTCGAGGCCGGCGTCGAATGCCCGGTCGCGCAGCCGCCGGGCGTCGGGCATGACCGCCTGGACCGCGGGGCTGGCCGAGAAGTCCAGGCCGATCAGCTGGCCCAGCAACTCGGCGTTGCCGGCCTCGCCGAGCACGGTGCCCAGCCCGTCGACCAGCTTGCGGCGTGCGAGCTCCGCGCTGTCGCTGTCGTCGATCTGCAACCGCCACGCGAGCAGGTCGCGCAGCAGGCCGTAGGGTTGCAGCCGGCTGTGCGGATGCGAGCGGCCGAGCAGCAGCCAGACCGACTGCTCGTGCATCTCCAGCCAGTCCTGCACCTCATACAGCAGGCGGCTTTTGCCGAGCCCCGCTTCGCCGAGGATGCTGACCGCGCGCAGCCGGCGCTCGCGGGACATCGTCTCAAAGTCGGCCTGCAGGCTCGACAGTTCGGTGTCGCGCCCGATCATCGGCGTCTCGACACCCTCGACGCCGCGGGTCGCGACCCGGAAGGCTCGCGGCTTGACGCCATGCACGAGGTAGCTGCGCACCGGCTCGGCCAGGCCCCTGATCGCGAGCGGCGGTTCTTCCGAGATCTCGAACACGCCGCGCACGTGCCGATACGTGGCCTGGCTGATGCGCAGCCCGTTCGGCGGCGCGGCCTGCTCCAAACGAGCCGCGAGGTTCACGGTCGGCCCCATCGCGGTGTTCTCGGCTTCGATGCCGGCGCCGAGCGCGACCGCGCCGGTGTGGATGCCGACGCGGATGCGGAAGTGCTCCAGGCCGTAGCGCGCTCGGACGTCGTGGGCAAACGCGTGGGTCGCCGCGAGAATCGCGAGCCCGGCACGTACCGCGAGCTCGGGCGCGTCCTCCAGGGGTGTCGCATCGGCGCCGAATGCCGCCTTCAGGCCATCGCCGGTGTAGCGCAGCACGCGGCCGTGATGCGCGCGCACCGCGGCGCTGAACCGCTCGAGCGCGCGGGACATCAGCTGGACCAGGTCCTCCGCATCGAGCCGCTCGGCGATCGCGGTGGAGCCCACCACGTCGGCGAACAGCACGGTGACCTGGCGGCGTTGCAGCACGGCGGCCGGGCTCGCCGGGCCGGCAGCCCTCAGCGCCGCGATGCGCTCGCGCAGCGGCGCCAGCGCGGCATCGACCACGGCATCGCTGAGCGTCGCGCGCTGCGCTTCCAGCGCGGCGATCGCCACTTCCAGATGCCGGGTCTCGTCCATCGATGCCGTTGTCGCGCCGCGCCGTTGAAGGGTGCGCGCAGCTAATGTAGGACATCTCTGACACACGGGATCGGGTGAAGGCCGGGCCTGGGCAGATGCGCTCGGTGATGAGCGGCAGACGGTCTAGAGCGCGACGCCTAGAAAAGGTCGTTCTGCACGAATGTCCTGTCATCTGGATCGGCTACAAAATAGCACGACCGTTCGTTTTAAAGTACGCTCTCGTCCCCGCCTACCCGATTCGCGAGCAACCCGTGGCCGAACCCGACCTCGATGCACCGACCCGCGACGCCGCTGCACACCGCCCGTTGATGAAGGGCCGGCAGACCCGCGCCACCATCCTCGATGCCGCGCTGACGCTGGCATCGCACATGGGCCTGGAGGGCTTGTCGATCGGCGCGCTGGCCGAGGTCACGCAGATGAGCAAGTCGGGCGTGTTCGCGCACTTCGGCTCGCGCGAGGAGTTGCAGATCTCGGTCGTGCGCGAGTACCACGCGAAGTTCGAGGACGAGGTGTTCCGCCCGGCGATGAAGGTCCGCCGCGGCCTGCCGCGGCTGCGCACGCTGTTCGACCGCTGGTTCAAGCGCGTCTCGGTCGAGATCGACGCCGGCTGCATCTACATCAGCGGCGCGGTCGAGTTCGACGACCGGCCCGGCCCGGTGCGCGACGCGCTGGTCACGATGGTGCAGACCTGGCAGGACGCGCTCGAGCGCGCGATCCGCATCGCGATCGAGGAAGGCCACCTGCGCGCCGACACCGACCCGAAGCAGATGCTGTTCGAGGTCCACGGCCTGATCCTCGCGCTGCACCACGACGCCCGCTTCCTGCGCCACGACGGCGCCGGCGTGCGTGCGCGCGCGGCGTTCGAGAACGTGCTGTCGCGTTACGTCACGCCGGAGGCACCGCCCGCATCGGCCGCCGGCGCGCCGCGCAAGTTGCGCGCCGTCAAGTCCACCTGACATCTTCACCGCTGTTCGCTTTTCACCCCAGGAGTCCCACGCAATGCCCCACTACGCCCCGCCGCTGCGCGACATGCAGTTCGTGATGCACGAGGTGCTGAACGCCGTCGACGAGCTGAAGGCTCTGCCGGCCCATGCCGACATCGACGCCGAGACGATCAACGCGGTGCTCGAGGAAGCAGGCAAGTTCGCGGCCGAGGTCGTTGCGCCGCTGAACCAGATCGGCGACCGCGAGGGCTGCACGCTGGACAAGGCGACGCACGAGGTCAAGGCACCGACTGGCTTCAAGGAGGCGTATGCGAAATACGTCGAAGGCGGGTGGGCGGCGCTGAGCTGCGACCCGGCGTACGGCGGCCAAGGCCTGCCGCACCTGGTGAACCAGACCGTCTACGAGATGCTGAACTCGGCGAACCAGGCCTGGACCATGTACCCCGGCCTGTCGCACGGTGCCTACGAGGCGCTGCACGCGCACGGCTCGGACGAGCAGAAGAAGACCTACCTGCCCAAGCTGACCAGCGGCCAGTGGACCGGCACGATGTGCCTGACCGAGCCGCACTGCGGCACCGACCTGGGCCTGCTGCGCACCAAGGCCGAGCCGCAGGGCGATGGCACCTACAAGCTGACCGGCAACAAGATCTTCATCTCGGCCGGCGAGCACGACCTCGCCGAGAACATCATCCACCTGGTGCTCGCGCGGCTGCCCGATGCGCCCAGCGGCTCCAAGGGCATCTCGCTGTTCGTCGTGCCGAAATACCTCGTGAACGCCGATGGCTCGCTGGGCGCGCGCAACCCGATCTTCTGCGGCGCGCTCGAGCACAAGATGGGCATACACGGCAACGCGACCGCGCAGCTGAACCTCGACGGCGCGGTCGGCACGCTGGTCGGCGAGCCGAACAAGGGCCTGGCCGCGATGTTCGTGATGATGAACGCGGCGCGCCTGGGCGTGGGCATGCAGGGGCTGGGGCTGACCGAAGTCGCGTACCAGAACGCGGTGGCCTACGCGAAGGACCGCATCCAGATGCGCTCGCTGTCCGGTCCGAAGGCGCCGGACAAGCCGGCCGACCCCATCATCGTGCACCCCGACGTGCGCAAGATGCTGCTGACCGCGCGCGCCTATGCCGAAGGCGGCCGCGCGCTCGCGATGTGGACCACGCTGCAGCTCGACAAGGAGCACGGCAGCGACGATGCCGCGCTGAAGGCCGAGTGCGCCGACCTGGTCGCGCTGATCACGCCCATCGTCAAGGCGTTCCTGACCGACAACGCCTGGATCGCGACCTCGAACTGCATGCAGGTCTTCGGCGGCCACGGCTACATCGCCGAGTGGGGCATGGAGCAGTACGTGCGCGACGCCCGGATCAACATGATCTACGAAGGCACCAACACGATCCAGTCGCTGGACTTGCTGGGCCGCAAGGTGCTCGCCGACAACGGCGCGAAGCTGAAGAAGTTCGGCAAGCTGGTCGCGCAGTTCGTCGAGGACGAAGGCGTGAACGAGGACATGCAGGAGTTCGTCAACCCGCTGGCTGACCTCGGCGACAAGGTCACCAAGCTGACCACCGAGATCGGCATGAAGGCGTTCAAGAACCCGGACGAGGTCGGCGCCGCGGCGGTCGACTACCTGCGTGTCTGCGGCCACCTGGTGTTCGCGTACTTCTGGGCGCGCATGGCCAAGGTCGCGCTCGCCAAGCTCGATGGTGGCGACTCGTTCTACAAGGCCAAGCTCGCGACCGCACGCTTCTACTTCGCGAAGCTGCTGCCCGAGACCGCCGGCCTGATCCGCAGTGCGCGCGCCGGCGTCGCGACGCTGCAGGACATGGACGAAGCGCTGTTCTGACGACCACGAACGCCGTTCACGGCAAAGGGAGACGAAGAATGACCCAGCACCCGTTCGCCATCGTCGCCGCCGTCGGCCTGAGCCTCGCGAGCGCGCTCGCGCAGGCGCAGGCCACGCCGGTCGGCTTGTGGAAGACGATAGACGACAACACGAAGAAGGAACGCTCGCTGATCCGCATCAGCGACACGGGCGGCGTGCTGACCGGCCGCCTCGAGAAGGCGCTGGACCCGAACGCGAAGCCCGATGCGGTCTGCGACAAGTGCACCGACGAGCGCAAGGACAAACCGCTGATCGGCATGGCGATCATCCGCAACGTCAAGCAGAACGCCGACGACAAGGGCCTCTGGGACGGCGGCGACATCGTCGACCCGGACAACGGCAAGACCTACCGGCTGCGCCTGAAGCCGCTGGACGGCGGCAAGTCGCTGGAGGTGCGCGGCTATCTCGGGCCGTTCTACCGCAACCAGACGTGGATCCGCGTCGAGTGAGGCGGCATCGACCGAACTGCCATGGGTGAGCTCGCAGGCATCGCCTGGCAGCGTGCGACGGCGCGCCACGAGGGTGCGCGCTGGTGGTGGCACCGCCAGCTGAAGAAGCCGTTCTTCGGCCGCTTCATGCGGCCCTGGCGCTGGCCCAACGACGTGCCGGCCGACGGCTGGCAGCGCCATGCGATCGCGAGCAGCAGCCACGCGGCGCTGAGTGCCGTGCTGCGCGAGACTCGTGTGGGGCCGGTGCGCGGCATCGTCGTCTGCGCGCACCCGATGGGTCTGGCCGCGAAAGGCTTCTGGCTGCGCAACGGCCATGCCGAGGCGCTGCTCGCCGCGGGCTTCCACGTGCTGGCGTTCGACTTCAACGGCTTCGGCGAAAGCGCTTCGACCAACTTCGACTGGCCGGCCGATGCGCTCGCGGTCGGCCGCTGGGCGCGTGCGCGCTACCCGGGCCTGCCGGTGCATGCGCTGGCCGCGTCGTTCGGCGCGATGAACACGCTGAACGCGCTGGCCGTGGACGACGACTTTCCGTATCAGCGCGTGATTGCCGAAGGCGTGCCGCCGACCTTGCCGCTGTTCTGGAAGGCGTACCCGTTCGCGCATGCGGTGCTGCAGATCGGCCGCATCGTCACGCCGGCGGTGGAGCGCCGGCTGCGGCCCGAGGCGGCGATCGCGAAGCTGCCGCCGCAGGTGCGCGTGCTGCTGGTGCACAGCCACGCCGACCGCTGGACGCCGGTCTGGCACGGCGACCGGCTTGCCGCCGCGGCGCCGCCCGGCGCGCGGCTCGAGCGGCTGGTGCTGCAGCGCGCCGACCACACCCATGGGATGCGCGACGAGCGCGAGGCCTACTGGCCTGCGGTCGAGCGCTTCCTGACCTCCGATTGACCGATAGCTGTTCCCACAAGATCTTTCCCAAGGAGCTCCGATGAACCGATTCCAAGTCCGCAAGGTCGCCGTGCTGGGCGCCGGCGTGATGGGCGCGCAGATCGCCGCGCACCTGGTCAACTGCAAGGTGCCGGTCGTGCTGTTCGACCTGCCCGCGAAAGAAGGGCCGAAGAACGGCATCGTCGCGAAGGCCGTCGAGGGCCTGAAGAAGCTGAAGCCCGCGCCGCTGGGCATCCCCGAAGACGCGGCGCTGATCCAGCAGGCGAACTACGAGGAGCACCTCGCGCTGCTGAAGGACTGCGACCTGGTGATCGAGGCGATCGCCGAGCGCATGGACTGGAAGCTGGACCTGTACAAGCGCATCGCGCCGGCGGTGGCGCCGCATGCGATCGTCGCGAGCAACACCTCGGGGCTGTCGATCACGAAGCTCTCGGAGGTGCTGCCCGAGGAGATCAAGCCGCGCTTCTGCGGCATCCACTTCTTCAACCCGCCGCGCTACATGGCGCTGGTCGAGCTGATCAACACGCCGACGACGAAACCCGAGATCCTCGACCAGCTCGAGGCCTTCGTGACCACCGCGCTCGGCAAGAGCGTCGTCCGCGCGCACGACACGCCGAACTTCGTCGCGAACCGGGTCGGCATCGCCGGCATGCTCGCGACGATGAAGGAGGCCGAGACCTTCGGCCTGACCTACGACGTGGTCGACGACCTGACCGGCAAGAAGCTGGGCCGCGCCTCCAGCGGCACGTTCCGCACCGCCGACGTCGTGGGCCTGGACACGATGGCGCACGTCATCAAGACGCTGCAGGACAACCTGGCCGGCGATCCGTTCTTCGCGAGCTACGCGACGCCCAAGGTGCTCGCGCTGCTGATCGAGCGCGGCGCGCTGGGCCAGAAGACCGGTGCCGGCTTCTTCAAGAAGGTCGGCAAGGACATCCTGCGGCTCGACCCGACGAGCGGTGAATACGTCGCGGCCGGCGGCAAGGCCGACGAGATCGTCGCGCGCATCCTGAAGAAGCCCGCGGCCGAGCGGCTCAAGCTGCTGCGCGAATCCAAGAATCCGCAGGCGCAGTTCCTCTGGGCGATCCTGCGCGACGGCTTCCACTACGCCGCGGTGCACCTGGCCGACATCGCCGACACCGCGCGCGATGTCGACTTCGCGATGCGCTGGGGCTTCGGCCTGCAGCAAGGCCCGTTCGAGCTGTGGCAGCAGGCCGGCTGGACGCAGGTCGCGCAGTGGGTGCAGGAAGACATCGCCGCGGGCAAGGCGCTGAGCAGCGCGCCGCTGCCGGGCTGGGTGTTCGACGGCCCGGTCGCGCAGGCCGGCGGCGTGCACACGAAGGATGGTTCGTGGAGCGCGAAGCAGTCGCGCTTCATCGCGCCGAGCACGCTGCCGGTGTACGAGCGCCAGCACTTCCGCGAGTCGGTGTTCGGCTCGGGTGCGCCGGCGCCGCTGGCGTCCGGAACCGAGGAGTTCAGGAACGACGAGGTCCGCGTCTGGACGCTGGACGGCGAGGTGCTGATCGCGAGCATCACCGCGAAGCTGCACCTGATCAGCCCGACCGTGACCGAAGGGCTGCTGAAGGCCGTCGAGATCGCCGAGGCCAAGTACCAGGGCCTGGTGATCTGGTCGCCCGACGATGTGTTCTCGGCCGGCGCGAACCTCGAGGCGCTGATGCCGGTGTTCATGAAGAGCGGCGGCAAGGGCATCGCGCCCGAAGAGAAGAAGCTGCAGGACGCGATGCTGCGCATCCGCTATGCGAGCGTGCCGGTGGTCTCGGCGATACGCGGCATCGCACTGGGCGGCGGCTGCGAGCTCGCGGTGCACTCGGCCAAGCGGGTCGCGGCGATGGAGAGCTACATGGGGCTGGTCGAGGTCGGCGTCGGGTTGATCCCGGGCGGCGGCGGCCTCGCCTACATCGCGCGCCGCGCGGCCGAGATGGCCAGCGCCGGCAATGCGAACGCCGACATCCTGAAGTTCCTGACCGACGGGTTCACGAGCGCTGCGATGGCCAAGGTCGGCACCAGCGCGATCGAGAGCCGCAAGCTGGGCTATCTGCTGGACAGCGACGTGATCGTGCCGAACAAGGACGAGCTGCTGTACGTCGCGACCCGGCAGGCCAAGGCGCTGTACGAGAGCGGCTACCGCGCGCCGGCGAAGACGCTGTTCCCGGTCGCCGGCCGCAACGGGATCGCGACGATCAAGGCCCAGCTCGCGAACATGCGCGACGGCGGCTTCATCAGCCAGCACGACTTCCACATCTCGGCGCTGATCGCCGACGTGGTCTGCGGCGGTGACGTCGACGCCGGCTCGCTGGTCAGCGAGGAGTACCTGATGGCGCTCGAGCGCAAGCACTTCTGCGGATTGCTCGACCACCCGAAGACGCAGGAGCGGATCATGGGCATGCTGCAGACGGGCAAGCCGGTTCGGAATTGAGTCGAAGCGATGGTGGTTCGCGGTCACCCTCACCCCAGCCCTCTCCCGCAGGCGGGAGAGGGAGTCGGCGTGCAGAACGCCGGCGCGGGTTCCCTCTCCCGCTCGCGGGAGAGGGACAGGGTGAGGGCCCGCGAACTGCGCAAAACGTCGCCGGATGCCGAACGCACGATCTGGAAACACCTGCGCTCTCGTCAACTGGACGGCTACAAGTTCCGCCGCCAGCACCCGATCGGCCCGTTCTTCGCCGACTTCGCGTGTATCGAAGCCGGTCTCGTCGTCGAGCTCGACGGAGGGCAGCACTTCGAGCTTGATGCGGTTCGGCGCGATGAGTATCGAACCGCGTTCCTTCAGCAAGCGGGCTTTCATGTCCTGCGCTTCGATGATCGACAAGCGCTGACGGAAACCGCGGGTGTCCTGCAGTCCATTCTGGAATGGCTGCACCTCCATCACCCTCACCCCAGCCCTCTCCCGCAAGCGGGAGAGGGAGTGCCATTTATCAAGGACTGAAGAATCATGAGCAAGCAAGTTCAAGACGCCTACATCGTCGCCGCCACCCGCACGCCGATCGGCAAATCGGGCCGCGGCTACTTCAGGAACACGCGGCCGGACGACCTGCTGGTTGCGGCGATCAAGAGCGCGATGACGCAGGTGCCGACGCTCGATCCGGCGGCGATCGAGGATGCGATCGTCGGCTGCTCGTTCCCGGAGGCCGAGCAGGGCATGAACATGGCCCGCATCGCGGTCGCGCTGGCGGGCTTTCCGAAGCCGGTCGGCGGCGTCACCGTCAACCGCTTTTGCGCCTCGGGGCTGACCGCGGTGCAGATGGCGGCCGACCGCATCCGCGTCGGCGAGGCCGACATCCTGATCGCCGGCGGCGCCGAGTCGATGAGCCTGGTGCCGATGGGCGGCAACAAGCCCTCGTTCAACCCCGAAGTGTTCGCGAAGGACGAGAACATCGGCATCGCCTACGGCATGGGCATCACCGCCGAGAAGGTCGCGGCGCAGTGGAAGGTGAGCCGCGAGGCGCAGGACGCGTTCGCACTGGAGTCGCACACGCGCGCGCTGAAGGCGATCGCGGCCGGCGAGTTCAAGGACGAGATCACGCCGATCGAGGTGGTCTCGCGCTTCCCGAACCTCGAGAGCGGCGAGCAGGGCATCAAGACCCGCACGGTCGACATCGACGAGGGCCCGCGCCCCGATACCTCGCTCGAAGGCCTGGCGAAGCTCAAGCCTGTCTTTGCGGCCAAGGGCAGCGTCACCGCCGGCAACAGCTCGCAGACCAGCGACGG
>DATCSE010000606.1:0-2318 GCA_036568605.1 Burkholderiaceae bacterium
CGCCGCCAGACGAAGTGGTTCAGCGCCATCACGAACACGCACATCACGCCGATGCCCAGCGCGATGCGCGGGAAGTCGCCGACGGCGGTCATGTGCGCGATGTAGCTGCCCAGGCCCTTGGCCTCGAGCGTCGTGTCGCCCCAGGTCACGTACTCGGCGACGATGCTGGCGTTCCATGAACCGCCGCTCGCGGTGATCGCGCCGGTGACGAAGCTCGGGAACACCGCCGGCAGCAGATAGCGCTTCCACTTGAGCCAGCCGGTCAGGCCCAGGTTGCGCGACGCGTAGCGCAGCTCGGTGGGCACCGTCGACGCGCCGGCGATCACGTTGAACAGCAGGTACCACTGCGTGCCCAGCACCATCAGCGGCGACAGCCAGATGTCGGGATTCAGCTTCCAGCGCACGATGAACACGACCGCGACCGGGAACATCAGGTTCGCCGGGAATGCCGCCAGGAATTGCGCGACCGCCTGCAGCCGCCCGGCCCACATCGGGTTCATGCCGATCCAGATGCCCACCGGCACCCACACCAGCGCCGCCAGCGCGATCAGCACCAGCACGCGGATCAGCGTGTAGCCCGCGAGCACCACCACGTGCATGACCTCGGCCCAGCCGACCTCGGCGTGGACGAAGACCACGAGGCGCCACGCGGCGAACAGCACCGCGGCGGCGATCGCGGCGTCCCAGACGCGCGAGACCATCGCATTGGCCGGTGTCGGCCGCGCACGGATCGACGTGCCGTCGTGGTGCAGCCGGAACACCGCGAACGAGCGCTCGAGCAGCCGCACGATCGCGAGACCGACCGCGCGCATCCGATCGGTGCGCCGCATCCAGGTCAGCAGCCAGGAGTCGGGCGCCGCTTCGTTGCTGCCTTCCTCGAAGCGGAACTTGTCGGCCCAGGCGAGCAGCGGGCGGAAGAACAGCTGGTCGTACAGGATGATGCCGACGAGCATCCCGCCGATCGCCCAGCCGATCGCGCCCAGGTCGCGCGCCTCGATCGCCAGCGCGATGTACGAACCCACGCCGGGCAGCTTGATGTTCTGGTTCGCCACCGAGATCGCCTCGGAGGCGACGACGAAGAACCAGCCGCCGGACATCGACATCATCATGTTCCACAGCAGGCTGGGCATCGCGAACGGCAGCTCGAGGCGCCAGAAGCGCTGCCAGCCGGAGAGCTGGAACACGCGCGCCGCTTCCCGCAGCTCGCCGGGCACGGTACGCAGCGACTGGTACAGGCTGAACGCCATGTTCCAGGCCTGCGACGTGAAGATCGCGAAGATCGCCGCGCATTCGACGCCGAACAGGTTGCCCGGGAACAGCGCGATGAAGCCGGTGACCGTGATCGACAGGAAGCCGAGGATGGGGATCGACTGCAGGATGTCCAAGAGCGGCACCAGCACCCGTTCGGCCGCGCGGTATTTCGCGGCCAGCGCCGCGAACGCGCAGGCGAACAGCAGCGACGCGCCCAGCGCCAGGAACATGCGCAGCGTCGTGCGCAGCAGGTAGTACGGCAGGTAGCGCGGGTCCAGCGTCAGCGGCAGCACCTCGCCGAGCTGGTACGGCCGCGCCATCTGCGACGCGCCGTACGCGAGCAGCACCAGCAGGCCCAGCACCAGCGGCAGCAGTGCCCAGTCCCAGCGGTTGCCGCCGGATTCGACCACCTGGCGCGGGAAGAATCGTTTGTCGGTCATGCGATGGGTCTGCGGCGTCGGGGCGTGACGGCACGGGGTAGGCGAGACGGCTGGCGATTGTGACCGCCGCACGGCCTGCGACTCGTGACGGTTCTGGCAATTCCACGACCCTTGACAGCACCGTGACAGGCCTCCAGCGCCCCCCGTGACGCCCGGTGATTGGCACTTTTTAACAATTGCCTCGGGCACGATCCGAACCGGCCTTGTTCCCCGGCCCGGGCTCGCCGATAAGGCGCAGATGCGCGAGACCGTCGGTGCCCGTTCTCCTTTCACGGACTGCGTCCGGGTGGGCCGGCGGCTGGTCGTCGTCGTCGCGTTGGCGGCGGCCGGGCAGATCGCGCTGGCGCAGCCGTCGCCGCCGTCCACAACACAGATCGACGAGCTGATCCAGTCGCTCGAGAGCCGGGGCCGGGCGCACCCGAACCAGGCTGCGGCCGAGCTCGAGGCCTTGCGTCCGTCGACGCCCGAGTTCAGTCCGCAGCGGCTCGAGCTGCTGACGGTCCAGGGCCTGGTGCTCGCAGAGGCGTGGCAGGGGGAGGCGGCGGAACGGGTCGCCGCACAGCTCGATGCCTGGGCAAGTTCCCGGCAGGCAAATGCACCGGCGGCCGTGGCGGCGCTGATCCGCGC
>DATCSE010000607.1:0-9145 GCA_036568605.1 Burkholderiaceae bacterium
CGCCCGAGAGCTCTCGCGGGTAGCGCTGCGCCAGCGTGTCGAGGTGCACGAGCGCCAGCATCTGCGCGACCTTTGCGTCACGCTCGGCCTTGCCCACCTGGCGCATCTCGAGACCGAAGCTGACGTTCTCGGCCACCGTCATGTGCGGGAACAGCGCGTAGCTCTGGAACACGATGCCCAGGCCGCGCCGGTTCACCGGCAGGTTCGTGATGTCCTGGCCCGCGAGCGTGATGCGGCCGCGCGTCACCGGCACGAGGCCGGCGATCGCCTGCAGCGTGGTCGTCTTGCCGCAGCCCGATGGGCCGAGCAGCGAGATGAACTCGCCGCGTTCGACGCTCAATGTCATGTCGATCAGCGCGCCGACATCGCCGTAGTACTTCGAGACGCCGTCTAAGGTCAGAAACGACATGCGAGCCTCCCAGGGAGCGCCGAGTGTGGAGTGGCCGCGAAATTCGCGTCAACCAGGATTACCCGTTCAGCAGAACAAGTTTCGTGCCGGTTCCGTATGCTGGATTTCTTCGGTACGATCAAGACGAATGAATCCGAAAGAAGAAAAATCCGTCTCCAGCCTGCATAGAGCGATGGAGATCGTCAAGGCGCTCGCCGGCAGCGCCGAGACCGGCCTGCGCATCAGCCAGCTGTGCCAGCAGCTGGGCCTGACGCAGCCGACCACGCACCGGCTGTTGCAGCAGCTGATCGAAGAAGGCCTGGTCGAGCAGAGCGAGCAGACGCGCCTGTACCGGCTCAGCCTCGATTTCTTCGCGCTCGCCGCGCGCGCCGGCGACCACGGCGGCTTTCGCGAGCTGTGCCGGCCCTCGCTGCTGCGGCTCGGTGCCTCGCTGGGCGACAGCGTGTTCCTGCTGGTGCGCAGCGGCTTCGATGCGGTGTGCCTGGACCGGCACGAAGGCCCGTTCCCGATCCGCACCTTCACCGGCGATGTCGGCGGCCGCGTGCCGTTGGGCGTGGGCCAGGGCGCGATGGTGATCCTGGCGAACCTGTCCGAGGCCGAGCAGGACGAGGTGATGCGGTTCAACGTGCCGCGCATCCAGCACATGGGTGCGGGCGCACTGGACGAGGTGTTCCTGCGCACCGAGGCGGCGCGCGCGCGCGCGCAGGGCTACGCGACGACGAACTCGGGCCTGATCGAAGGCATGGCCGGCGCCGCGGTGCCGGTGTTCGACCGCAACCGCCGCGTCGTCGCTGCGCTCAGCGTCGGCACGATCACGAGCCGGCTCAGCGCCGAGCGGCTGCCGGTCGTGATCGAACTGCTGCAGCGCGAGGCGCGCGCAATTTCTGAACGCACCAACCCGTTCGACCGGGCGTTACGCCGCCCGGCCGAGGCACTGCGCTCGGGTCAGGGCGCGTCGTCGCCGTCGTTGCTCAGCCGCGGCACGCCGGCGCCCGACCCCGACGCAAGCAAGCCCACCTTGGTGTAGGTCGCAAGCTTGTCGCGCGTGTCGACGATGTCCAGGTTGCGCATCGTCAGCTGGCCGATGCGGTCGGCCGGCGAGAACATCGACTCGCCCTTCTCCATCGTCAGCCGCTCCGGCTTGTAGGTCAGGTTGGGCGACTCGGTGTTCAGCAGCGAATAGTCGTTGCCGCGTCGCAGCTCGAGCGTGACTTCGCCGGTGATCGCGCGTGCGACCCAGCGCTGCGCGGTCTCGCGCAGCATGATGGCCTGCGGGTCGAACCAGCGGCCCTGGTACAGCAGCCGGCCGAGGCGGCGGCCGTGGTCGCGGTACTGCTCGATCGTGTCCTCGTTGTGGATGCCGGTGACGAGACGCTCGTAGGCGATGAACAGCAGCGCGAGCCCCGGCGCCTCGTAGATGCCGCGGCTCTTCGCTTCGATGATGCGGTTCTCGATCTGGTCGCTCATGCCCAGGCCGTGGCGCCCGCCGATCTCGTTGGCCTTCAGGATCAGGTCGACCAGGTTCGGGTACTCGACGCCGTTCAATGCGACCGGCCGGCCCTCGTCGAAGCGCACCCGCACCTCCTCGGCCTTGACCGCGACCTCGTCGCGCCAGAACGCGACGCCCATGATGGGCTGCACGATCTTGATGCCGCTGTTCAGGTGCTCCAGGTCCTTGGCTTCGTGGGTCGCGCCCAGCATGTTCGAGTCGGTCGAGTACGCCTTCTCGGCCGACATCTTGTAGGCGAAGCCGCTTTGCGTCATGAAGGCCGACATCTCGGCGCGCCCGCCCAGCTCGTCGATGAACGCCTGGTCCAGCCACGGCTTGTAGATCTTCAGGCCCGGGTTCACGAGCAGGCCGTAGCGGTAGAAGCGCTCGATGTCGTTGCCCTTGAACGTGCTGCCGTCGCCCCAGATGTGGACGTCGTCTTCCTTCATCGCGGCCACCAGCATCGTGCCGGTCACCGCGCGGCCCAGCGGCGTCGTGTTGAAGTAGGTGACGCCGGCGGTCGTGATGTGGAAGGCGCCGCTTTGCAACGCCGCGATGCCTTCGGCGGCGAGCTGCGCGCGGCAGTCGACCAGGCGCGCCTTCTCGGCGCCGTACAGCAGCGCCTTGCGCGGGATCTCGTCGTAGTCGGGCTCGTCGGGCTGGCCGAGGTTGGCGGTGTAGGCGTACGGGACCGCGCCCTTGAGCTTCATCCAGTGGAGCGCGGCGCTGGTGTCGAGGCCGCCGGAGAACGCGATGCCGACCTTCTGGCCGGCGGGCAGGTGCTGCAGGATGGTTGCCATGGGGAGAGGGGAAGAGCGAGGGGGTCTATTGTGCCCTCGCCCACCCGGTTCCCCTGGGGCTCAGGCCGAGTACGGCACCTCGGGCACCGGCGTGCGGAAGCTGACGTTCAGCAGGTTCCAGACGTTGATCGTGCCGATCACGTAGCCGAGCTCGGCGATCTCGGTGTCGTTGAAGTGCGCCTTGAGCTGCGCGAAGTCGGCGTCGCTCGGGTCGCGCTGCGGGATCGCGGTGACGGCTTCGGCCCAGTTCAGCGCCGCGCGTTCGCGCTCGCTGAAGAACGGCGCCTCGCGCCAGCCGGCCACCGCGTTGACGTGACGCGGGTTCACATCCTGCTTCAGCAGATCGGCCCAGTGCATGTCGATGCAGAACGCGCAGCCGTTGATCTGCGAGACGCGCAACAGCACCAGGTCGATCAGCCGCTTGCCCAGCGTGCTGCTGTGGGTGCTCTGCGAAAGCGCAAACAGCGCCTTGAACGGCTTCGGGGCCAGCTCCTGATAGTTGATTCGGGCTTGATGGGACATCGTCGTTTCCTCTGCGTTGCGGACGCCGCCGGACGCGGCCTCCATGCCCTCTAGACGCGGCGGATCGCACGCTTGTGACAGGCCTGGGTCGGTAACGCTTTTCATGGTTGAATGGTCGGATCCAACGAAAATCGTTAACCGGAACCAGAAAACCCAATGCCGACCCTCGGCTACGCCTTCGTCCGCGAGCGCCTGGGCTTGCGCATTCCGCCGCCGTGGCGCTTGGCGACTGTGCCGATGTGCCACAGGCCGCGTTCGACTTCATCGAGTTGACGGTGCGCCGGCATCTGGCCGACGGTTAGAGTGCGCGCCATGACCAGCTCGGCCCCGCACCGCATCCTCTTCGTCTGCACCGGCAACATCTGCCGCAGCCCGACCGCCGAGGGCATGCTGCGGCAGATGGCCGCGGCGCGCGGGATGGCCGAGCGGATCGAGGTCGCGTCCGCCGGTCTCGAGGGCTGGCATGCCGGCGACGCGCCCGACAAGCGCAGCCAGGCGCATGCGCTGCGCCGCGGGTGCGACCTCTCGGCCTTGCGCGCACGCCACTTCTCGCACCGAGACTTCGAGCGCCACGATTGGGTGATCGCGATGGACGCCGGCCACCACCAGGAGTTGCGCGCGCTGTGCCCGCCGGCGCAGCGCCACAAGCTGCGCCGCGCCGCCGACTTCGCGGCGAGCGTCCCGGCGGGCGGCGTGCCCGACCCGTACTACGGCGACGCGAGCGACTTCGAGACCGTGCTGGACATGGTCGAGGCCTTGTGCGCGGGCATCCTCGAGGCCGTCGTCACGGCGCCGCCGCGGCGATGATGCCGGCCAGCTTGTCCGGGTTGCGCACGGCGTAGATCGCCGTGATGCGCTCGCCGTCGGTCGCGAAAGCCTGCGCCGACTCGAGCTGGCCGTCGATGTAGCGCAGCACGCCGGCCTCGCCGTTGATCGTCACGAGGCGGTAGCTGATGCGCTCGCCGAGCCGCAGGAACTGCGCCCAGTACAGGTTCGCGATGCGATCGTCGCCGTGCAGCGCATGCCGGAAGGCCGAGACCTTGCCGCCGCCATCGCCGACCAGCTCGACGTCGTCGGCGAGCAGTGCCTTGATCGCATCGCGCTGCCCGGTCTGCGCGGCGGCCACGAACTTCTCGAGCAGCCGCCGGTGCGCGTCGCGCGGCACGTCGAAGCGCGGCCGCTGCTGGCGCACGCGTTCGACCGCGCGGTGCACCATCTGCCGGCATGCCGCTTCGCTCTTGCCTAGCATCGCGGCGATCTCCGGGTAGTCGTGGTCGAACACCTGGCGCAACAGGAACGCGGCGCGCTCCTCCGGCGCGAGCCGCTCCAGCACATACAGGAAGGCGACCGACAAATCGCTCGCCCACTCGGCCACCGCCTCGGGCGTGCGCTCGTCGACCGGCTCGATCGTGGCGGGCTCGCGGCCGTCCTCGAGCAGCGGCTCGGGCAGCCACCAGCCGACGTAACGTTCGCGCTCGGCTTTCGCGGCGCGCAGCCGGTCGATCGCGAGCCGCGTCGTCACGGTGACGAGCCAGGCCTCGGCCGAGCTCAGCGCATCGCGGTCGGCCTCGCGCCAGCGCAGCCAGGCGTCCTGCACGACGTCCTCGGCGTCGGCGCGCATGCCCAGCATGCGGTAGGCGATCCCGAACAGGCGCGGGCGCAGGCGCTGGAACGGGTCGTCGGCAGACGTGGGGTCGGCGGCGGTGCCGCCCGGAGAGGGCATCGAATCCATGGCGAGGCGATTGTGGCGAGCGAGCCGGGCTCTGTCTCATCCAGACGAATGACGGGCCTCGCGTGTGACAGCGTGCGGCGGATACGCCGCGTCGGCGGCCCGCGACGGCGCGATCCGCTCGAGCGCCGCGCGCTCGGCCGCCGCCGCATGGCGCCACGCGACCAGGCCGGCCAGCAGCATCAGGGCCGCACCGATCGCGTAGACGATCGCGACCAGGCCGCGGTCGCCGCTGCCGGCCAGCGTCTCGAACAGGGCCGGCGCGGCGAATCCGCCGACCAGCATGCCGACCGCATGGAAAGCACCGATCGCGAACGCGCGCATCTCGAGCGGAAAGACTTCGCTGGCGGTCAGGTAGGCCGAGCTCGCCGCGGCCGAGGCGAAGAAGAACACGACCGAGCAGCACAGCGTCAGGCGGCGCGCATCGAGTCCGTTCTCGGCGAACACCCAGCCGGTGAGGGCCAGCCCCAGCGTCGACAGCGCGCAGGTCAGCGCGATGATCCGGCGCCGCCCGGCGCGATCGAACAGCGGCCCCAGCAGCAGCGGTCCCAGCGCCGCGGCCAACGCCAGCACGAGCACGTACAGGCCCACCCGCGTCTCGGGCACGCGCTGAAAGCGCGTCAGCAGCCGCGCCTGGCCGAGCACGATCGCATCGTAGAAGAACGCCTGCGCGACCATCAGCGTCAGCACGACCAGGCTGCGCCGGCCGAAGCGGCCGACCAGGGCGTGCAGCGCGGCCGCAACCGCTGCGGCGGGGACGGTGCGGTCGCGCAGATCAGCGCTCGCGGCGACCGGCGCCAGCGTGCCGTGCCGGGACGCCACTTCGAGCTCGATGCGCGCGACGATGCGCCGCGCCTCGCCGGCGTGCCCCTGCGCCAGCAGCCAGCGCGGGCTTTCCGGCACATGGCGCCGCACCAGCGGGATCGCGATCGCGAGCAGTCCACCCAGCGCGAAGCCGGCGCGCCAGCCATCGCGTGGGCCGAACACGTCCAGCAGCCACTGGCTGCAGACGCCGCCCAGCGCCGCCCCGAGCCAGAAGCCGGCGCCCAACGCGAGACTTGCCCGCCCGCGCACCCGCGCCGGGACCAGCTCGGCGATCGCCGCGTAGATCGCCGCGAATCCACCGCCCAGGCTCAGCCCGGCGACGAACCGGGTCAGCGCGAAGAAGCCGGAGTCGAATGCGAACGCGCTGGCGACCGTCGCGGTCGTGTAGAGACTCAATGTGAGCAGCAGCAGGCGCTTGCGGCCCAGACGGTCGGCCAGGTGGCCGAACAGCAGCGCGCCGAGAATCGCGCCGACGCCGTGCACCGACGCGATCCAGCCGAACTCGGCGTCGCTGAGCGCCAGCGTGTCGGGCCGCTGCAGCGTGCTGGCCAGCGTGCCCGCCAGCGTGACCGCGAACCCGCCAAGCAGCCACGCAGCGCCCAGCGCCAGCACGATTCGCCAGTGCCAGCGAGACCAGGGCAGGCGGTCCAGTCGCGCGGGGATGTTTTGGGCGTCGGCGGCGCCGCTCAGGGTCATGCGCAGATGGGCGATGAGAAGGACAAAGTCTGCGAAGCTTGCACGCGCGGCACGGCCAGCGGTTACTGTGGGTTACGCCACCGCGCAAAACCCGGGGCCGATGCGCATCGGTTTCACGATAGAAACGCCGCATGCAAAGGTTTCCGTCGTTTCCGGGTTCATCTTGGCGGGCATACGCGGCGCTCCTGCTGGCCGTGGTGGCGGGGTGCGCCACCCGTGCGCCGGCGCCGGGCGGCGCCGCACCGCCGGCCGGCGCACCCTCGCCCGGTGCCCCTGCTCCCGCACCGGCGCCGTCGCGCCCGCCGCCGCAGCCGACGTTGGCGGCCGAGCAGAAGCGCCTCGCGGCGCTGTTCGACGGCACGCCGGTGGTCTTCACGATGCAGAGCGACGGCAGCCTGCGGGTCGAGGTGCCGCTGCGCTTCGCGTTCGATGCGGGTTCGTCGACCGTGAAGCCGCCGCTGGCCGCGGTGCTGGACCGCCTCGCGCGCAGCCAGCGCGGCGCGAGCTCGCGGCTGCTGGTCGTCGCGCCCGGCGACAAGCGCGGCAAGGGCATCACGCTCGCGACCGAACGTGCCGGCAGCGCGCGCGACTACATGGTGGGGCACGGCATCGCGGCGACCCGTTTCGCGGTCTCGGGCGTGATCGAGCCGGACCTGGTGCGCATCGTCGTCTCCGACTCCAGCAGCCCGCGGCTGGAATAGGGCAGCCGCGGCCATGGTTTTCCATAGCCTACCGTATAGTAGGTAGGTGGCCGACGACAACACTCCCAGCACCCTCGAGTCCGGAACCCGCGCGCAGATCCTGCGGGTCGCGCGCGACCTGATCCAGACCCGCTCGTACCTGGGCTTCAGCTTCCAGGACATCGCCGACCGGGTCGGCATCCGCAAGGCCAGCCTGTACCACCACTTCCCGAGCAAGGAGGCGCTGGCGCTGGAGGTGCTGCACGAGGCGCAGCGTGCGTTCGAGGCGTGGTCGGCCGAGCTGCGCGGCACGCCGCAGGAGCAGCTCGCCGCGTACGTGCAGATGTACCGCAAGGCGCTGCGTGCCGGCGTGGCGATGTGCCCCGGCGGTTCGTTCGCGCCGGGCTGGGACTGCATAGACGATGCGCTGCGCCAGGCCGTGCGCGAGCTGCGCGGCGTCCAGATCGTCTGGCTCAGTGGCGTGCTGGGCGCGCTGCGGCCGGCGGGCGTCGGCGGGTCGCTGGCCGATGCGGCGGCGTCGGTGTTCGCGGTCTGCCAGGGCGCGCTGACCACGGCGCGCATGACCGGCAACGTCGCCGATTTCGAGGCGTCGCTGTCGGCGCTGAAGGGGCTGTACACGCACTGACCGAGCCGACGCACGGCGCCGTCGCGCCGCCGAATCGCCAGGCACGCCGCGTCGTGCCTTTTGTTGGGTCCAATAGCCTACCGATCGATAGGTAGTGCGAGGACCGTCACCTCAGGAGCCTTAGTCCATGAAAGCCGTCATCTCCGCTTACGCCCGATCGCCGTTCCATTTCGCGAAGAAAGGCGCGCTCGCCGGCGTGCGGCCCGATACGCTGGCGGCGCAGGTCGTGCAGGGCCTGCTCGCCCGCACCGACCTCGACCCGGCGCTGCTCGACGACGTGATCCTCGGCTGCGCCTACCCCGAGGCGGCGCAGGGCAACAACCTCGCGCGCATCGTCGCGCTGCTGGCCGGGCTGCCGCACGCGGTGCCGGGCATGACGGTGAACCGCTTCTGCGGCTCGTCGATGCAGGCGGTGCACATCGCGGCCGCGCAAATCGAGGCTGGCATGGGCGACGCGTTCCTGTGCGTGGGCGTCGAATCGATGACGATGGTGCCGCAGGGCGGCTTCAACTTTTCGCCCAACCCCGAGCTCGCGGCGAAGACCGCGGCCTACATCTCGATGGGCGAGACCGCCGAGAACGTCGCGCAGCGCTGGAACGTCAGCCGCGCCGACCAGGAGCAGCTCGCGGTGGAGTCGCACCGCAAGGCCGCTGCGGCGCGCGAGCAAGGCCGGCTGCGCGACGAGATCGTCCCCATCGCGACCGAGCCGGGCGAGACGCTTGCAGTCGACGGCTGCATACGCCCGACGACCAACCGCGAGGCGCTGGCCGCGCTGAAGCCGGCGTTCCGGCCCGACGGCGTCGTGACCGCCGGCACCTCGTCGCCGCTGACCGACGGCGCGGCCGCGGTGCTGGTCACGAGCGATGCATTCGCCGCGCAGCACGGGCTGCCGGCGCTCGCGCGCATCAAGTCGTTCGCGACGGTGGGCGTCGATCCGGCCGTGATGGGCATAGGCCCGATCCCGGCGACGCGCAAGGCGCTGGCGCGCGCCGGGCTGACGGTGGCCGACCTCGACGTGGTCGAGATCAACGAGGCGTTCTCGTCACAGGCGCTGGCCTGCATCCGCGAGCTGGGGCTGAACCCGGCGACCGTCAACCTCGACGGCGGCGGCCTGGCGATCGGCCACCCGCTGGGCGCGACCGGCGCGCGCATCACCGGCAAGGCCGCGGCGCTGCTGGTCCGCGAGCACGGCCGATATGCGCTGGCGACGCAGTGCATCGGCGGCGGGCAGGGCATCGCGACGGTGCTCGAGCGGGTCTGAGCGACGCGTCCGGCGATCGTCAGCCGCCGCTGTCCGGGCCGCCGGCGGGAAACAACCGGTTCAGCTCGGCGGCCGACGCCATCCCGCG
>DATCSE010000608.1:0-26598 GCA_036568605.1 Burkholderiaceae bacterium
GTTCCTTCTACTTCGGGAACTTCGAGACGATCGTGAACAGCACGACGCCGGCCAGCGTCGTCACGAACGACCAGGTGTAGAGCACGAGCGCGAACGGCTGCAGCATCATGAAGATGCCCAGCGCAATCACGATGCAGGCGGCCATCTCGAGCGGGCCGCGGCGCAGCCACTTGGGCCATGAGGATGTGGTGATCTTCATTTGCGCACCGCCCCGAACGTGATGCCGCGCAGCAGGTGCCGGCGCAGCAGCACCGTGAACACGAGGATGGGGATCAGGAACAGCATCGTGCCGGCCGCGACCGCTGGCCAGTCCTGCCCGCCCTCGCCGATGATGATGGGGATGAACGGCGGCGCGGTCTGCGCTTCGCCGCTGGTCAGCAGCACCGCGAAGGCGTACTCGTTCCACGCGAAGATCAGGCAGAAGATCGCGGTCGCGACGATGCCGGTGGTCGCCTGCGGCAGCACGACCTTGCGGAACGCCTGCAGCCGCGTGTAGCCGTCGACCATCGCGGCCTCTTCGTACTCGCGCGGGATCTCGTCGATGAAGCCCTTCAGCAGCCAGACCGCGAGCGAGACGTTGACCGCGCTGTACAGCAGGATCATCCCGAGCTTGGTGTCGGACAGCCCGAGCTCGCGGTACATCAGGTAGATCGGGATCGCGACCGCGATCGGCGGCATCATGCGGGTCGACAGGATGAAGAACAGCAGGTCGTCCTTCCCCGGCACCTTGAAGCGGCTGAACGCGTAGGCGGCCATCACGCCCAGGCTGACCGACAGCAGCGTCGAGCCGAACGCGATCGCCAGCGAGTTGGCGAAGCGCGGCAGGTAGTTCGAGCGGCTGACGACGACCATGCTGTTGCGCCGCGCCGCGGCCTCGCAGACGTTGTCGGGCGGCGGCAGGCTCTTCAGGTACTCCTCGGTCTGGCGCGAGCGGGTCGTGAACAGGTTGCAGAAGCCTTCGATCGAGGGCTGGAACACGACCTTGGGCGGGTAGCTGATCGAGTCGGGCGGGCTCTTGATCGCGGTCAGCGCGATCCACGCCAGCGGCACCAGCGTGAGCACCGCGTAGAGGATCACGACCGTGGCGGCCAGGCGCTTGGCGAACGGCGTGGGCTCGACGACCGAGTGCGCGGTGCTGAGGCCCTTCGGAGGAACGAGGATCGCGCTCATCGATTCTTCACCGCGTTGAGGGCCTTGACGTAGATGTTCGCGAGACCGAACACCGCGACGAACAGGATGATCGCGAGCGCCGACGAGTAGCCGGTGCGCCACTTCTCGAACGCCTCGCGCTTCAAGGTGATCGAGACGACCTCGGTGGTCGAGCCCGGCCCGCCGTTGGTCAGGAGGTTCACGAGGTCGAACATCTTGAAGTTCTCGATGCCGCGGAACAGCACCGCGAGCATGATGAACGGCAGCACCATCGGCAGCGTGATGCTCCAGAACTGGCGCCACGCGGAGGCGCGGTCGACCTCGGCCGCTTCGTAGATGTAGTCCGGGATGCTGCGCAGGCCGGCGAGGCAGATCAGCATCACGTACGGCGTCCACATCCAGGTGTCGACGATGACGATGGACCACGGCGCGAGCTTCACCGAGCCCAGCATCTCGAAGCTGGACGGCGGGATGCCGCTGAAGAACGAGACGACGTAGTTGAACAGCCCGATCTGCGGCTGGTACAGGAACGCCCAGAAGTTGCCGACGACCGCGGGCGACAGCATCATCGGGATCAGGATCAGCGTGGTCCAGAAGCCGTGGCCGCGGAACTTGCGATCGATCAGGTACGCGAGCGTGAAGCCGATCAGCGTCTGCAGCAGGATCGTCCAGAACAGGAAATGCGCGGTGGCCTGCATCGGGCCCCAGACGTCCGGGTCGGTCAGGATCGCGATGTAGTGGTCCAGGCCGACGCCGACGATCGCGGCGTTCGGCCGGTTCGCGCGGAAGTTCGTGAACGACAGCCGCACGGTCCAGATCAACGGGAAGATGTTGATCGCGAGCAGCAGCAACATCGTCGGCGCGATGAACAGCCAGGCGATCGCACGGTCCGACAGGCCGCGCATGCGATGCGCGAGCGGGGCGGGCGTCGCGTGCGCGGCGCGCTCGGCGAGGGGTTGGAGGGCGGGCATGGTCTCTTGTCGGTGGTTCGCGTGGACCCTCACCCCTGGCCCTCTCCCGCAAGCGGGAGAGGGAGTGTCGCGGGTGGCTTGGCTCCCTCTCCCGCTTGCGGGAGAGGGTGGGGGTGAGGGTCGTCGCGCGTGGTGCTACTTCGACTTGCCGTCCTCCTTGAACACCTTCTTCCAATCGGCCACCAACCCGTCCAGCGCCTCCTTCGCCGTGCCCTTGTCGGCGACGACGAAGTCATGCACGCGCTTCTGCTCGGCCAGCAGCAGCTGTGCATAACTCGGCTCGGCCCAGAAATCGACGACCTGGTCCATCGCGGTCAGGAACTCGGCGGCGAACGGCGCGCTCTTCTTGAAGCCCGGGTCCTGCAGCACCGCCTTGTGGCACGAGTAGCCGCCCAGCGCCCACCACTTCTTCTGCACCTCGGGCGTCGCGAACCACTTGATGTAGGCGAGCGACTCGGCGCGGTTCGGCGAATACGCGACCACCGAGATGCCCTGCCCGCCGAGCTGCGAGCCCTTGGTCTTGTCGCTGGGGTTCACGAAGAAGCCGATCTTCTCGCCGCCGACGTTCGGGTCCTTGTACAGGCCGGGGAAGAACGCGAACCAGTTCATCATCATCGCGACCTGGCCGGACTTGAACGCGTCCAGCCCCTCGCCCATGTACGAGTTGGTCAGCCCCGGCGGCGTGCAGCACTTGTACAGCGACTTGTAGAACTCCAGGCCCTTGATCGCGTCCGCGCTGTTGACGAAGCCGTCCATCGCGTACGGCTTCTTCGGGTCCTCGTACTTGAAGCCCATCGGGTACAGCACGTTGGACACGCCCATCGTGATGCCTTCGGAGCCGCGCTCGGTGAAGAGGTAGGTGCCGTAGACCTTCTTGCCGTCGATCATGCGGCCCGAGAAGAACTCGGCGACCTGCTTGAACTCGGTCCAGGTGGCCGGCGGGCCCAGCTCGCGGTCGTATTTCTTCTTGAACTCGGCTTGCAGCTCGGGCTTCGCGAACCAGTCCTTGCGGTAGGTCCAGCCCAGCGCATCGCCCATCGCCGGCAACGCCCAGTAGTTCGGCGTGCCCTTGGGCCATTCGGAGTAGCCGAGCACGGTCGCGGGCATGAAGTCGCTCATCTTGATGCCTTCTTTGGCGAAGAAGTCGTTGAGCTTCACGTAGTGGCCGCTTTCCGCCGCCCCGCCTATCCACTGGCTGTCGCCGATGATCAGGTCGCACAGCTTGCCCTTGGAGTTCAGCTCGTTGAGCATGCGGTCGGCGAAGTTCGGCCAGGGCACGAACTCGAACTTCATGTTGATGCCGGACTTCGCGGTGAAGTCCTTGCTCAGCTCGACCAGCGCGTTGGCCGGGTCCCATGCGGCCCAGCACAGCGTGATGGTCTTGCCCTGGGCCTGCGCAGCGGTGCTGCCCAGGCTCAGAACGCCCGCTGCCGTGAGGGCCGCGAGGGCCGGCAGCTTTTTCAGAAGCGCATTCATCTCGGTTGTCTCCTTCGGTTCAGGTCAAGGGCCACACACACATCCGCCGCCCGATTTGCCCACCGTTGTCCCGCGACTAGTGCAGGTTCTCGGCCGTCAGGATCTCGACGCGCGGCTGCACCACGTTCAGTGCGCCGCGCACGTTCTCGCACAGCGCGCGCAGCACCCGCGCCGCCGTCAACACGCAGTAATGGATGTCCTGGTGCAGGACGTACGCGAAGCCGCCGTTCCCGAGCAGCGTGCGGTGCTCGTCGGTGAAGTCGTGCGAGACGACGCCGACCGCGCTGTCCAGCCCCGCGGCCTCGATCGCGCGGACGATGCCGACGCTGCCCGAGCCGACGTTGTAGAGGCCGGCGATGCGCGCCGGGTCGACGTCGCCCTTCTTCAGGAAGCGCTGCAGCGCGCGCGACGCGCCCGCATCGTCGGCCGGCAGATCGGGCGTGCGCACCAGGCGCAGCTTCGGGAAGCGCTCTTCAAGCACCTGCGCGAAGCCGATGCGGCGCTCGATCTCGGACGACAGCCGGGTGGCCTGCGACGACAGCAGCAGCGTGTCGCGCGGTGGCGTGACCATGCGCGCGAGCAGCAGCCCGGCGGTGCGGCCGGCGGCGCGGTTGTCGGCGCCGATATGGGTCTCGCGCATCGAGCCGGCGACGTCGGAGAACAGCGTGACCACGTGCAGGCCCGAGCGCACCAGCTCGTTGATCGCGAGCTTGACCGGCGGCAGGTCCGGCGCGAGCAGCGCGATGCCCTGGCACTGGCCTTCGGCCGCGAGTTGCGTGAGGCCGGCGGCGAACTCGTTCGCATCGGCGCCGGGCACGCGGTGCGTGACCTCGGTGATGTGCTGGTGCCGGAAGTCGCCGGCGGCCTGCGCGATCTGGCGTTCGACCAGGCCGAGGAACGGTACGTCGTCGGCCGGCAGCACGTACGCGAAGCGGAAGTTCTCGCCGCGCGGCCGCCCCGGCTGCGGCGGCGCGCCGATCTCGGCCACGACCTGCAGCACCCGCTGCACGGTGTCGGCGTTGACCCCCGGCCGCTTGTTCAGGACCCGGTCGACCGTGGCGGTGCCGACGCCCGCTTGGCGGGCGATGTCGGCAATGGTCGGGGCGGTCGGCGGCATGGGTGATGGCATTCGAGCGTGAGCTCTGATGTCATCAGCGTAGAGCCATCAATAAATAAATCAATCAGGGTTTACGGCACGCGGCTGGTCCGCCGAATGCTCGTGCGGATCAGCCGGGGAGCCGGGTCGAGCGCGACCCGTGGGCGCGTGTTCAGGGCGCGCCGAGCGCGACCGCCGCCGGCAGGCGCGCCGGCCGCAGCCAGCCCGGCCACGCGAACCGGCCGCGGCCCGAGCGCGGTCCGGATCGGTTGTTCTCGACCGGCTCGACGACCAGCCGCGTCTCGCGTTCGGCCTGGATCAGCGTGCGGCTGCGCGGGTGCAGCGCAAAGCTGTCGCCGGCATGCAGGAAGTGGTCACCGAGGTCGCGAGCACGCGTGATCCAGACCAGCCCGGCGAGCACGCGCAGCCGCATCGGATGCGCGCGATCCCAGGCGATCAGCTCGCCGCGGGTCAGTTGCAGCAGTTGCTCGGTCGGACGCTCGGCGGCGGTGGGGATGCGGCGCATGGTGGTTCTCCTGGTGGTCGCTCGCGAGGCAGAAAACGCTTCGATCGGCGACGCAGCCAGTGTCCGGCAACGTCTGTGCGGTTGCTACGGGCAGAACCGAAGCAACTGATACGGCACAGATGGCCATTGCGCGATCTGTGCTGGTGACAACTGCATGGCTCTGTGTCTGTCACCCGAGCACGCAGCGGGCCACAATGCTTCATGGACCGTGCCGCCGACCCCGGTTTCCCGCTGTACCACCGTGTGGCCGGCGAGATCGAGCGTGCGATCGTCGGCGGCAGCCTGCGCGCCGGCGACCGCTTGCCGTCGGTGCGGCTGCTGTGCCAGCAGCACCGCGTCAGCGCCTCGACCGCGACGCTCGCCTACCGCTGGCTCGAGAACCGCGCGCTGGTCGAGGCGCGGCCGAAGTCCGGGTACTTCGTCGCGCGCCGCGCGCCGCCGCTGCCCGAGCCGCAGCTCGATGCGCGCATGGACAAGCCGGGGTTCGTGACGCCCGACGACATCACCCGCGAGTTCCTGCTCGGCTCGGACGATGCGCTCGCGGCCCCGTCGTTCTGCCGCATGCCGTCGCGCGAACTGCTGCCCGAGGCCAAGCTGCGCGCGATCACCGCGAAGCTGAACCGGCTGCACCCCGAGTACGCGACCCGCTACTACATCACCGGCAGCAGCGCGTTGCGCCATGAGATCGCGCGGCGCAGCGTCAACGCCGGCGTGACGCTGCGGCCCGAGAACATCGTGCTGACGCACGGCGGCACCGAGGCGGTGTTCCTCGCGCTGCGCACCGCGGCCAAGCCCGGCGACACGATCGCGATCGAGTCGCCGAGTTATTGGATGCTGCTCGAGATCATCCGCAGCCTGGGGATGAAGTCGATCGAGATCCCGACCCATCCGCGCGACGGCATCTCGCTCGATGCGCTCGATTTCGTGACCCGCGAGCGCGGCGCGATCGCCGCCTGCGTCGTGATCCCGAATTTCCAGAACCCGCTGGGCAGCCTGATGCCGGTCGAGAACAAACGGCGCATCGTCGCGCTCGCGGCCGAGCGCGGCTTCACGCTGATCGAGACCGACATCTACGGCGAGACCCACTTCGGCGACGAGCGCCCGCCGGTGTGCAAGAGCTTCGACGAGACCGACGACGTGATCCTGTGCTCGGCGTTCACGAAGACCGTCGCGCCCGGCTACCGGGTCGGCTGGATCGCGCCGGGGCGGCGCTTCAAGGAGGCGCAGTCGCTGAAGTTCCACACCTCGGTGACCGGCGTCGTGCTGCAGCAGGAGGTGATCGCCGAGTTCATGCGCGACGGCGGCTACGACCACCACATGCGCAAGCTGCGCGCCGCGATTCGCGCGCAGTCGGCGCAGATGATCGACGCGGTGACGCGCTACTTCCCGCCGGGCTGCAAGCTGAGCCGGCCGCAAGGCGGCTACATGCTGTGGATCGAATTGCCGCAGCACGTGGATTCGCGCCAGGTGTTCGAGCTCGCGCGGCGCGAGCACATCGGGCTCGCGCCCGGCGCGACCTTCAGCTGCAGCCGGCGCTTCGACCACTTCATCCGGCTGCACTACGGCGAGCCGTGGTCGGCGCGGCTGGATGCGAATTTGAAGCGGCTGGGCGAGATCATCGGGGAGCTGGCGGAGCGATGAGAGACCGAGCTCCGTGACGAGCCCTTCGATACCTCAGGGCGAACGGGATGCCCCCGCGCCCGTTCGGGCTGATGCTTCGATACCTCAGCACAGGGTACCGCCTGCGGCGGTATCGAAGCCCCGGTACGAACTGCTGATCTAATCCGACACATGGACTTCTCGATCTGGCTCACCTTCTTCGCCGCGGCCTGGCTGATCAGCCTGTCGCCCGGCGCCGGCGCGGTCGCGGCGATGAGCGCCGGGCTGAACCATGGCTTCATGCGCGGCTACGTGATGTGCTTCGGGCTGATCCTCGGGATCTGGACCCAGGTGCTGGTGGTTGGCCTGGGCCTGGGCGCGCTGATTGCCGCGTCCAGCCTCGCGTTCGCGATCGTCAAGTGGCTGGGCGTGGCCTACCTCGTCTGGCTGGGCATCAAGCAGTGGCGTGCGCCGGCGCGGCCGCTGGCCGAGGCCGACGACCCGGACGAAGCCCGCCGCGTGACGCCGGGCCGGCTGATCCTGCGCGGCTGGATGATCAACGCGGTCAACCCGAAGGGCACCGTGTTCCTGCTCGCGGTCGTGCCGCAGTTCCTGGACCTGTCGCGCTCGCTTGCGCCGCAGTACGCAGTGATCGCGGCGACGCTGGGGTTCACCGACCTGGTCGTGATGGGCGGCTACACCGCGCTCGCCGCGAAGGTGCTGCGCCTGCTGAAATCGCCGCGCCAGATCAAGGCGCTGAACCGCACGTTCGGCAGCCTGTTCGTCGCGGCTGGGGCGCTGCTCGCGTTGTTCAAGCGGGCTTGAGGTCGCTTGGTGTCACAACACCGTTCGCGCTGAGCCTGTCGAAGCGCTCGTGGTGCGCGTAGAGGGCTTCGACAAGCTCAGCCCGAACGGGCCGGAGTGGCATCAGGACGGTGACTCCGGCAGCGTCGGCATGTCGTTCTTGTCGGGCAGCACTTGGTGCACATCCGCCGGCAGCTCACGCTGGCGTGCCCGGATGAAGTCGTAGCGCTCGAGCGAGAGCGCGTCGGTCGCCGCATCGTCGGGCATCACGCGCGGGCGCAGGAACACGACCAGGTTGGTCTTCTTGCGCGTGCGGCTCAGGCTGCGGAACAGCACGCCCAACCCCGGCACGTCGGCCAGCAGCGGGACGTGATTCGCCTCGCTCTCGTACGAGTTCTCGATCAGCCCGCCCAGCACGATGATCTTGCCGTCGTTGACGACGACGGTCGACTCGATCGCGCGCTTGTTGGTCGTCGGGCCCAGCGTCGAGCTGGTGCTCGAGACAGACGACGACTCCTGCAGGATCGTCATGCGGATCGCCCCGTTCTTGCCGATCTGCGGCTTGATGCGCAAGGTCAGGCCCACGTCCTTGCGCTCGATGGTCTGGAACGGGCTGGTCGTGCTGGACCCGGTGCTGGTGTACGAGCCGGTCACGAACGGCACGTTCTGGCCGACGACGATCTTCGCCTCTTCGTTGTCCAGCGTGACCAGGTTCGCGGTCGAGAGGATGTTCGTGCCGGCCATGGTCTCGAGCGCGGTCGCGACGGTGCCCAGCGTCAACGACGTGTCGCTGCTGATGTTGAAGATCTGCTTCCACTGCAGCCCGACGTCCAGCGCCCGGCTCGCATCGACCTCGACGATCAGCGACTCGACGTAGAGCTGCGCGCGACGCGTGTCGAGCAGGTCGACGACCGCACGGATCTGCCGGAACAGCGGCTCGGGTGCGGTGACGATCAGCGAGTTGCTGACCGGGTCGGCCTGGATGTAGCCGCCCAGCGAGGGCTGCGCGGCGGTCGCCACCGGCGTGCCGGCGGCCTGCGACGACGCGCCCGAGCCCGTGGTCCCGGTGGTGCCGCTGCCCAGGCCGCTGCTGCTGCCGCTCGTGCCGGTCAACGTGCCGCCGCCACTGCTGCTGCCGCCGCCGGTGGCCGAGCCGCTGCCGCGCAGCGCATCGCCGTTGTTGTAGCTCGGCAGCGCGGCGCGCAGCACCGACGCGAGCCGCACCGCCTCGACATGCTGCAGGTAGATCACGTGGATGTTGCTGCCGCCGGCGCCGCTCGCGCCGGGCAGGTCCAGCTTCGCGACCAGCGAGCGGATCGCCGCGAGCCGCGCCGGGTTCGGCGCGCGCACGAGCAGCGCGTTGATGTGCGCGTCGGCGACGATAGAGGTCGAGCCGCCGCTGCCGCTCGTGCCGGCGTTGTTGCCGGCGGTCGCGGGCGCCCCGGTTGCGCCAGCCTGCACGGCGATGTCGCTGAGCCGCTGCACGGTCACCGCGAGTTCCGGCGCGAGTGCGTGCTGCAGCGGGATCACCTCGACATCGGTTGCGCTGGGCGTGTCGAGCGCGGCGACGATCGTCGCCAGGCGCGCGAGGTTGCTCGCATAGTCGGTGATGACCAGCGTGTTGTTGCCGGGGTTCGCGTTGATCGTGTTGTTCGGGCTGATCAACGGGCGCAGCACCGGCACCAGGTTGTTCGCGTTCTCGTGCGTCACGCGGATCACCTGCGTGACGATGGGGTCGCCGCCGCCGTGGCGCGCGCTGTTCGCGTCGGCCGCGGTGCTCGCGGCGATCGTGCCGGTCTGCAGCTTCGCATCGGCCTCGGGCACGATCTTCAGCAGCCCGGCCGATTCGACCACCGAGAAGCCCAGCCCGCGCAGGCTCGCGGTGAACAGCGCGTAGGCCTGGGCCGGCGTCACCGGCTGCTCGGTGTACAGCGACATCTTGCCCTTGACGCGCGGGTCGACGAGGATGGGCCGGTCGAGCAGCGCGGCGATCACGCGTGCGATCGCGTCGACCTCGGCTTCCGGGAAGTTCAGCGTCGACAGCGTCGCGGCGGCCGACTTCGGCGCGGCCGCAGCAGCCTTGGTCGCGCGGGCCGGTGGGGTGATGCCGAAGAACAGCGCGACGCTGAGCGCGACGGCCGCGAGGCCAGGGACTTGCACGAGAGAGGGCCTCCGGAACGATGCTGGGGCCGCCATCCTCGCGATCCGATGTCAAGCGCTGATGAAGAAGGGCACGCGCTTCGTAATGAAGCGCGAAGCGGTTCGGCTCGCTTGCCGGATTCCCGTTCGCGCACTCCCGTTCGCGCGAGGTATCGAAGCGCACGCGGGCTTCGTCGATACCTCAGCCCGAACGGCGTAACAGTCGTGGCGAATGCGCTGAATGGTCGGGCGCGTATGCCCTACTCGCCGACCTTGCCGCGCCCGGCCTTGACCGCCGAGCGCTGGCTCTTCGCTTCGAGCCGGCGCTGCTTCGAGG
Source organism: Burkholderiaceae bacterium (assembly GCA_036568605.1). Lineage (GTDB taxonomy): Bacteria > Pseudomonadota > Gammaproteobacteria > Burkholderiales > Burkholderiaceae_C > DATCSE01. The sequence goes on from DATCSE010000608.1 coordinate 10,098, forward strand.
CGTATGTCGGCTTTGTCGGCTTGCGTGCCTTGCGCGGCACCGCGACGCTCGCGACCAGCTCGTTCAGGCGCTGCAGCGCTTCGGCGCGGTTCATGTCCTGGCTGCGGCTGGTCTGCGCTTTGATCACGACGACGCCGTCGCTGCTGATGCGCTGGTCCGACAGCGCGAGCAGCCGTACCTTGATGGCCTCGGGCAACGACGAGGCGCGGATGTCGAAGCGCAGGTGCACCGCGCTCGAGACCTTGTTGACGTTCTGCCCGCCCGCGCCTTGCGCGCGGATCGCGCTGAACTCGACCTCGTCGGGTGAAACGCTGATCGGCGCGGTCGTCATCGCGATGCTGCCGTCAGCCGCGCCGGAACAGGTCGGCGATCGACGCGGCGCCAGGTGCGACATGCGACAGCACCGCGCCCGCGATCGCGCTCGCGATCACCAGCAGCACGCCGGCGAGCCAGGTCTTGCCGACGATGTGCACGAACGCATCGTCCGCGCTGCGCGGCCGCAGCACGCGCCGCGCGATCAGCGCGCCGAACACGAACTGCACCGCGATCTCGGCGAGCATGGCAACGATGCCATCGGCCAGCAGCGCCGGCACCGCGGGCGCCAGCAGCAGCACGCCGACGACCAGCACGATCAGGCCCGGCACGATCACGAGCCACGCCGCCTCGTCGAAGCTGAACAGCTCGGCGATGCTGCCGATCAGATCGCCCCAGTCCAGCCCTTCGCCGATGCGCCGCGCGCCGCGCCGCAAGAACGACTCTCCGGAGCCCGACTGGCGTTGCTGCGCGTCGTACAAGGCCTGGTCGAGCTTGTCGGCGTGGCCCAACGCCCCGTCCTGCCGCACCGACGCGGCGAAGTGCCGCAGCCAATACCAGGTACCGGCCACCAAGCCCACCGAGTACATCAGTACCGCGCTCATCGCATACCGCCAGACCGGCGCGCGCACGCCGAACGCGTGCAGCAGCAGCCAGCTGGCGGCCAGCCCGATCGCGATGCACCACAACGCCAGCAACCAGCCATGCCAGCGCAACCGCCGCCGCGTCGCCGCGTTGAGGTCACGCAGGCTCATTCACACGTCGACGACCCGCGTCGGCACGCGCTGCGCCAGCGCGCACATCAGCTCGTAGCCGATGGTGCCGGCGGCGTGCGCGATCTCGTCGATCGGCAGGACCGCGCCGCCGCGGCTGCGGCCCCACAGCGTGACCTCGCTGCCGACGCCGGCGCCCGGCACCGGCGTCAGGTCCACGGTGAGCATGTCCATCGAGACGCGCCCGATCAGCCGCGTGCGCACGCCATCGACCAGCACCGGCGTGTCGGGTGCGACCACGCGCGGGTAGCCGTCGGCATAACCGCAGGCGACGACGCCGATGCGCATCGCCGCCGGCGCGACGAAGCTGCTGCCGTAGCCGACGCTATCGCCGCGCTGCAGCGCTTGCGTCGCGATCAGCTGCGCGCGCAGGCTCATCGTCGGCTGCAGGTCCCAGTCGGCGATGTTGTGCTCGGGGAAGTCGGGCGCCGAGCCGTAGCTCATGATGCCCGGGCGCACCCAGTCACCGCGGACGCGCGCATCGGTGGGTGCGAAGCGCAGCGTCGCCGCGCTGTTCGCAAGCGAACGTTCGCCGGGCAGATCCTGCGTCGCCTGCTCGAAGACGGCGACCTGATGCTCGATGCCGCGCGCGCCGTCGGCGTCGGACAGATGCGTCATCAGCACGATGTCCTCGACCTGCGTCAGCCCCGACAGGCGCAGCCATGCCGCGCGGTACGCGTCGGGCTTGAAGCCGAGCCGGTTCATGCCGCTGTTCATCTTCAGGAACACGCGGTGCGGCGCGTGTGTCTTGTGTGCGGCGAGCATGTCGATCTGCGCCTCGTGGTGCACCGTGTGCCACAGGTTCAGGCGCGAGCACAGCTCGAGGTCGCGTGCCTCGAAGCAGCCTTCGAGCAGCAGGATGGGGCCGCGCCAGCCCAGCGCGCGCACCTGTTCGGCCTCGGCCAGGTCGAGCAGCGCGAAGCCGTCGGCGCCGCTCAGCCCGGCGTAGGCACGTGCAATGCCGTGGCCGTAGGCGTTGGCCTTGACGACTGCCCACACCTTTGCATCAGGAGCCGCAGTGCGGGCGCGCGCGAGGTTGTGCGCGAGCGCGGCGGTGTGGATCAGGGCTTCAATGGGACGTGGCATCGCCGGCGGATTATGCGCATCGCGCGGCACCGCGAACGAGTGGCCGGCAACGCGACGGTGTGCCGCATGTCACCGCCGCGTGCTATAAGGCCGCGCGAGCAGACACACCTGGACACAATGGATCACGTGCCGCGCACGTCCGACACGACAGTTGTTGGGGCAAACCCGAAGATCGGGCAGCGGCGACAATCGCGCTATCGCCATTTACTCGAGCATCGTGCTGAAGACGTCGTTGCCGTATCCCGCCCGCGCATGAAAAAAGGTTTCTACACCATCATGTCGGCGCAGTTCTTCAGCTCGCTGGCCGACAACGCGCTCCTGGTGGCCGCGATCGAGATGCTCAAGACGACCAATGCGCCGACTTGGCAGATCCCGGCGTTGGGGGCGATGTTCGCGCTGTTCTATGTGCTGCTCGCGCCGTTCCTCGGTGCGTTCGCGGACGCCTGGCCCAAAGGCCGGGTGATGTTCATCTCGAACGGCATCAAGGTCATCGGCTGTCTGATGATGCTGTTCGGCGGGCACCCGCTGCTCGCGTACACGATCGTCGGCCTCGGTGCGGCCGCGTACTCGCCGGCCAAGTACGGCATCCTGACCGAGCTGCTGCCGAGCTCGCAGCTGGTCAAGGCGAACGGCTGGATCGAAGGGCTGACCGTCGTCTCGATCTTGCTCGGCTATGTGCTGGGCGGCGTGCTGATCGGCAAGATCGTCTCGCGCCAGCTGCTCGCGGTCGACCTGCCGTTCATCGACACCGGCATCAACACGGCGCCGGAAGCGGCGATCACCGTGATCGCGTTCCTGTACGTCATCGCCGCGGCGTTCAACTTGCGCATCCCGCGCACCGAAGCGCCGCTGCAGCCGCTGCCGCGCAGCCCGCTGACGCTGCTGAACGACTTCTCGAGCTGCAACGCGCGGCTGTGGACCGACAAGCTGGGCCAGATCTCGCTCGCGGTGACGACGCTGTTCTGGGGTGTCTCGGGCAACCTGCGCATCATCATGTTCGCCTGGGCCGGCGCCGCGCTGGGCTACACGACGCACCAGGCCGCGAACCTGGGCGGCGTGGTCGTGATCGGCACCGCGGCTGGTGCGGTGATCGCCGCCACGCGCATGCGCCTCGACCAGGCGACGCGCGTGATCCCGCTGGGCATCGCGCTCGGCCTGCTGGTGATCGGCCTGAACCTGATCACCAACATCTGGGTCGCGGCGCCGTTCCTGGTGCTGCTGGGCGTGATCGGCGGCTACATGGTCGTGCCGATGAATGCGCTGCTGCAGCACCGCGGCGCAAACCTGATGGGCGCCGGCCGTTCGATCGCGGTGCAGAACTTCAACGAGCAGGCCTGCATCCTCGGCCTGTCGGCGTTCTACACCGGGATGACCAAGCTTGGCTTGTCGGCGTTCACCGCGATCGCGCTGTTCGGGACGGTCGTGGCCGGCACGATGTGGCTGGTGATGCGCTGGCACCAGTCGAACCTGGTGCGGCATCGCGACGAGCTGACGCACCTGCTGGCGATTGCGCGCGCTGACAAGCATTGAACGCAGCGCACCCGCGGGCCTCGTGCCCGCACTCGCGCTGACCTTCAACGCGCTGGTCTGGGGCACCTCGTGGTGGCCGCTGCGCGCGCTGCAGGCGCATGGGCTGCATCCGCTGTGGGCGACGGCGTTGATCTACGGCGGCGCGGTCACGCTGATCGTGCTGGTGCGCCCGCGTGCGCTGGGCCAGCTCGTGCGCACGCCCAGCCTGTGGGTGCTGGTGCTGGCGGCCGGCACGACCAACGCGTCGTTCAACTGGGGCGTCGTGATCGGCGACGTCGTGCGCGTGCTGCTGCTGTTCTACCTGATGCCGCTGTGGGCCGTGCTGCTCGCGAAGCTGCTGCTGCGCGAGCCGATCACGCCGCATGCCGGGCTGCGCGTCGCGCTCGCGCTGGGCGGCGCGGCGATCGTTTTGGGGCCGTCCGGCGGCGCGGGCCTGGCCGCGCTGCCGGTGCCGCGCACGCTGCCGGACTGGCTGGGCCTGGTCGGCGGTTTTTCGTTCGCACTGAACAACGTGATGCTGCGGCGCGAGGCGGCGCGGCCCGCCGAGGGGCGCGCGCTCGCGATGTTCGGGGGCGGTGCGCTGGTGTCGTGCGCGCTCGCGGGGCTGCTGACGGCGCACGGCATCGCCGGGTCGCCGCCCGCGCTGGCGCCGGGCGCCCTCGGGATCGCCGCGGCGATGGTGCTGCTGTTCCTGGCCGGCAATCTGTCGCTGCAGTACGGGGCGTCGCGGCTGCGGGCCAGCGTGACCGCGGTCGTGATGTTGACCGAGATCGTGTTCGGCGCGGTTTCGTCGGTTGCGCTGGGCGCCGGTGTGCTGACGACGCCGCTGCTGATCGGCGGGGCGCTGATCCTCGCGGCGGCGCTGCTGTCGGCGTTCGACCCGGCCGCGGCGCACTGACGCGCACGCGCGCGCAGTGGCGCGCTCAGGTCGCGGCGGCGACGGCCTGCGGCCGGAACTGCGGGTCCGCCGCGCTCAGCACCTCGAGGAACGCGGGCTCCAGCAGCGGTTTGGTCAGGTAGCCGTCGCAGCCGACCAGCGAGGCGCGCACGCGCTCGGAGGCGCTTGCAGCGCCGTCCCCGACCAGCACGATGGCCGGCGGCGCGACCCCGCGTTCGGCGGCGTGCTGGCGCAGTTGCTGGCACACCTGCAGCCCGTCCGGCGCGGCATGGCGGTCGAGGGCGACATCGAGAAAGACGATGGCGAAGCGCTCGCGCGTGGCGATCGCGAGCGCCTGCTCGCCGTCGGCCGCGGCCTGCACGGCGTAACCGAGGCGCTGCAGCCGTGCGGTCAGGAACTTGCGCGCGATCGGGCTGTCGTCGACGACCAGCGCGGCGCGGCCGCCGCCGTGCCCGGCGGCACCGGGCAGCGCGAGGTCGTGCAGCAGCAGATCGACCGATGGCGGCGGGGCCGTGTCAGTGCCCAGCGGCAGCTCGATGTCCAGTCCGAAAGGCATCGTGCGCTGCGCGATCAGACGATCGAGCTCGCGCCGGATCCGTCCCGGATCGATCGGCCGCGGGACATGCGCGAGCGCGTGGCCAGGCGCGGCCGTGCCGACGAACACCGTGTCGCCGAGGCGCCGGTTCGCGACGACGCGCTGCGCGAGCTCGGGCCGGTCGGCATCGACGACCAGCAGGTCGCTTTGCGCCCGATCGGGCACGAGCGTGTACGCCGGACCCTGGTCGTCGACGAAGCGCAGGTGCGTGCCCAGCAGCGCGCGCTCCGTCTCGCTGAAGCCGTCGAGCGCGACGCGGAAGGTGCGGGTCGTGGGGTGCGGGCTGGACATCGTGCGGGTAACCGGAGTGGCGGCGCGGCGTGCACCGCGCGGCAAGATGTTCCGTGCCGGAACAACGTGGCGTCAAGGAACGGACGCAGGGCGAACCGCGTGCGGCGGTAGGATTGCACACCCGTCGCGGCCCATCGATGGCGCGACACGACTTTCTCCGACCGCGAGAGCCTCCACCATGTCCGCTGCTGCCTCCGCCCCCACCAGTGCCTACGATTTCGACGCGGTCTCGATCGACGGCAAGCCCGCGAGCCTCGCCACGCAACGCGGCAAGGTGCTCCTGATCGTCAACACCGCGAGCCAGTGCGGCTTCACGCCGCAGTTCGGCGGCTTGGAGGCGCTGTGGGAGAAGTACCGCGACCGGGGGCTGGTCGTGATCGGCTTCCCCAGCAACGAATTCGGCCGCCAGGACCCGGGCAGCAACGACGAGATCGCGTCGTTCTGCCAGGTCAACTACGGTGTCAGCTTCCCGATGATGAGCAAGATCGAGGTCAACGGCGGCAACGCGCACCCGCTGTGGAAATGGCTGAAGGGCGAGAAGCCGGGCATCCTCGGCAGCGAGGCGATCAAGTGGAACTTCACGAAGTTCCTGGTCGGCAAGGACGGCCAGGTGCTGAAGCGCTACGCGCCGACCGACAAGCCCGAGTCCATCGACAAGGACGTCGCCGCGGCGCTGGCCGCCTGAACCGCTGACGAACGAAACAACAATCGACGACCGCCACCATGTTCGAACACATCCCCCCGTTTGCCGGCGACCCCATCCTCAGCCTGAACGAGGACTTCCAGAAGGACCCGCGGCCGAACAAGATCAACCTGTCGATCGGCATCTACTTCGACGATGCCGGCCGCATCCCGGTGATGGACTCGGTGCGGCGCGCCGAGGCGATCGTCTGCGCGAACAGCGGGCCGAAGCCGTACCTGCCGATCGAAGGCGCGGCGAACTTCCGTACCGCGGTGCAGGCGCTGCTGTTCGGTGCCGGCCACGAGGCAGTGCAGTCCAGGCGCGTCGCGACGATCCAGGCCGTGGGTTCCAGCGGCGGGCTGAAGGTCGGCGCCGACTTCCTCGCGCGCTACTTCCCCGACAGCCAGGTCTGGGTCAGCGACCCGACCTGGGACAACCACCGCTCGATGTTCGAAGGCGCCGGGATCACGGTGAACACCTACCCGTACTACGACGCGGCGACCGGCGGCGTGCGCTTCGACGCGATGCTGGCCGCGCTGCGCGCGCTGCCCGCGAAGAGCATCGTGCTGCTGCATGCCTGCTGCCACAACCCGACCGGCGTGGACCTGACCCGCGCGCAATGGGACGAGCTGGTGCCGCTGCTGCGCGAGCGATCGCTGATCCCGTACCTGGACCTCGCGTACCAGGGCTTCGGCGATGGCATCGAGGCCGATGCCTACGCGGCCCGCGCGCTGGCGGCGGCCGGCATCAGCTTCTTCATCGCGAACTCGTTCTCCAAGAGCATGAGCGTCTACGGCGAGCGCTGCGGCGCGCTCAGCGTCGTCTGCCCCGATGCGGCGCAGGCCGAGAACGTGCTGGGCCAGCTCAAGTTCACGGTGCGCCGCAACTACTCGAGCCCGCCGATCCACGGCGGCCAGCTCGTCGCCACCGTGCTGACCGACCCGGCGCTGCGCCGCGAGTGGGAGATCGAGCTCGAGGCGATGCGCGAGCGCATCCTCGCGATGCGCAAAAAGCTGCACGCGGTGCTGACTGCGAAGCTGCCGGGCCGCAACTTCGACTACTTCCTGACCCAGCGCGGGATGTTCAGCTACACCGGGCTCAGCGCCGCGCAGGTCGACACCTTGCGCGAGCAGCACGCGGTGTACCTGGTGCGCTCGGGGCGGATCTGCGTGGCGGGGTTGAACAACGGCAACGTCGAGGCGACAGCGAATGCATTCGCCGCGGTGATCTGAATTACTTCCTCTCCCCTTTGGGAAGAGGGTTGGGGTGAGGGGCCAGCGAGGACTCACAGCGCCCTTCGACGCATTGCCTCTACGCGTCGGCCCTCACCCCAGAGGGAGAGGGAGCAAAGAGGCGCTGCGCGTGCAGCCCCAGCCCGGTCGCGACGCTCGCGAACCGATCGCCGCGCACCGCACGCGCCGCCGGGAACGCCGCAGCGATGCGCTGCGCCAGCAGCCGCAGCCCGGTCGAGCCGCCGGTGAAGTACAGCGCATCGATGCGCTCCGGCGCCAGCCCCGCGTCGGCCGCGGTGCGGCGCGCGGTCGCGACGATGCGCTCGATGTCCGCCTCGATCGCCGCGACCGCCTCGGGTTCGGCCAGCGTCGACGCGAGCCCGCGCTCGGTGTGCGACAGGTCGATCTGCGTCGCGCCGCCCTCGGCCACCGCGATCTTCGCCGCTTCGGCGCGCCCCGCGAGCTCGTGCCCCAGCCGTTCGGTGACGACCGTCATCAGCCGTTCGTGGTGCGCCGGCTCGGCGTAGAAGCTGCGCATCCCGCGCAGCTCGGCGACGCGCTGCGGGTTGTAGACCGTGTTGATCAGGTGCCAGGTCGCGAGGTCGAAGTACACGCCGCTCGGCACCTCGCGCGCCGGTGTGCCGTCGGCCGGACGCGGACCGTACGCGCCGTAGCCGTACGCCGGCAGGATCGCGGCGAGCTCGATGCGCCGGTCGAAGTCGGTGCCGGCGATGTGCACGCCGTGGTTCGCGAGGATGTCGTCCTTGCGTTCGAGCTTCGCGGCGCGCTGCGGGCCCACGCGCACGACCGAGAAGTCCGAGGTGCCGCCGCCGATGTCGGCGACCAGCACGATCTCGTCGCGCTGCGCCTGGTGCTCGTAGTCGAAGGCCGCGGCGATCGGCTCGTACTGGAAGTGCACGTCGCGAAAGCCGACCAGGCGGGCCGCGGTCTCGAGCGCGGCCTGAGCCTGCGCGTCGCGCGCCGGGTCGTCGTCGACGAAGTACACCGGGCGGCCCAGCACCGCGCGATCGATGGTCGTGCCGGCGGCGGCCTCGGCGCAGCGCTTCAGGTGGCGCAGGTAGCCGGCGACGATGTCCAGGTACTTGACGCCGCGGCCGCCGCCGACGTCGGTGGTCTGCTCGATCAGGCTGGAGCCGAGGATGCTCTTCATCGAGCGCATCAGCCGGCCGTCGAGCCCGTCGACGTACGCGGCCACCGCGGCCCGGCCGAACGCGCGCGGCGGGCCGTCGTGCTCGCGGCCCTCGACGAAGTAGAAGACCGCGGTCGGCATCGTCGTGTAGCCGGGTTCGAGCTCGACCAGACGCATGCCGCCGTTGCCGGCGGGGTCCGGAACCGAGATCGCCGAGTTCGACGTGCCGAAGTCGATCGCGCAGTAGCTGCTGCCCATGCCTGCGTCCTCCGCGAAAAAGGGCGCGATTCTAGCGAGATTCACGCGGCTGGCGCTATGCTCCGGCGCGCCAACCCCTTCGGAGGATGCCCATGAAGACTCGCCCGCTCATTCGCCGCTGCGCCGCCGCCGCGGCGCTTGCCGTGCTCGCCTGGCCGGTCCAGGCGGCCGACGACCCGTCGCCGCCGGCGAAGGCCGCCGACAAGCTCGGCGCCGTGCGCACCCAGATCGCCGCGAAGAACTTCGCCGGCGCGATCGACGCGCTGAAGAAGATCAACGACACGGGCAGCGCCGACTGGAACAACCTGATGGGCTACAGCCTGCGCAAGAACACGCCGCCCGACGTGGCCGGCGCCGAGAAGTTCTACGACAGCGCGCTGCGCATCGACCCCAAGCACCGCGGTGCGCTCGAGTACTCGGGCGAGCTGTACCTGATGACCGACCGGCTGCCGCAGGCCGAGCAGCGGCTGGCGACGCTGGACAAGGTCTGCAGCGTGCCTTGCGAGGAGCTGGGGGCGCTGAAGAAGGCGGTGGCGCGCTACAAGGCGAACGGGAACAAGTACGTGGCGGAGGCTTGGTAACTCCACCTCCGTTCGCACTGAGCTCACCACCCGTTCGCACTGAGCTTGTCGAAGTGCCCTTGGGGCACGTGGCTTCGACAAGCTCAGCCCGAACGGGGTGGGTGGGTGGGGCTTACTCCACCCCCACCTGCGTGAAGAACTTCGTGTTCAGGTACGCCTCGATCGCCTCCGACCCGCCCTCCGAGCCGTAGCCCGAATCCTTGATCCCGCCGAACGGCACCTCGGGCAGCGCGAGGCCCAGGTGGTTCAGCGTCAGCATGCCGGATTCGATCTGCGCCGCCAGCGCGTTCGCGGTCTTCAGCGAGCGCGTGTAGGCGTACGCGGCCAGACCGAACGGCAGCCGGTTCGCCTCGGCGACCACCTCGTCGAAGCTCGCGAACGGCACGATGGGCACGACCGGCCCGAAAGGCTCCTCGTTGAGGATGCGCGCGTCGGGCGACAGATCGGTCAGCACGGTGGGCTGGAAGAAGTAGCCCTCGGTGCCGATGCGCTGGCCGCCGGTGCGCAGCTTCGCGCCTTTGGCGACCGCGTCATCGACGAACATCTGCATCGCCTCGACGCGCCGGCTGTTCGCGAGCGGGCCCATGCGCGTGGCCGGGTCCAGCCCGTCGCCGACCTTGACCGCCGCGGCCACGGCGGTGAACCCTTCGACGAATCGCTCATAGACCGATTCGTGCACCAGGAAGCGGGTCGGCGACACGCAGACCTGCCCGGCGTTGCGGAATTTCGATCCGCCGAGCTGCTTGACCGCGAGGTCGACGTCGGCATCGCCGAACACGATCGCCGGCGCGTGGCCGCCCAGCTCCATCGTGATGCGCTTCATGTGCGCGCCGGCCAGCGCGGCGAGCTTCTTGCCGACCGGCGTCGAGCCGGTGAACGTGACCTTGCGGATCACCGGGTGCGGGATCAGGTATTCGGAGATCTCCGCCGGCACGCCGAACACCAGGTTCAGCACGCCGGCCGGCAGCCCGGCGTCGAGGTAACACTGCACGAGCGCGGCGCAGCTCGCCGGCGTCTCCTCCGGCCCCTTCAGGATCACCGAGCAGCCGGCGGCGAGCGCCGCCGAGACCTTGCGCACCGCCTGGTTGATCGGGAAGTTCCACGGCGTGAACGCCGCGACCGGGCCGACCGGCTCTTTCACGACCAGCTGCACGACGCCCTCGGCGCGCGCCGGCACGACCCGGCCGTAGGTGCGGCGCGCCTCCTCGGCGAACCAGTCCATGATGTCGCCGGCCAGCAGCGTCTCGGTCTTCGCTTCGGCGAACGGCTTGCCTTGCTCCAGCGTCATCGTCCGGCCGATCTCGTCGGCGCGGCTGCGGATGATCTCGCCCGCCTTGCGCAGCAGCTTGTAGCGGTCGAACGCGGAGACCTTGCGCCAGGCCTTGAAGCCCTTGTCGGCCGCGTGCAGCGCCTGGTCCAGGTCGGCCGGCGCGGCATGCGCCAGGCGCGCCAGCGGCTTGCCGGTGGCCGGGTTGATGATGGGTTCGCTGCGGCCGCCGGTGCCGTCGCACCATTCGCCGTTGATGTGGAGCTTGACGTCGGAATACATCGTGGGGGCGTCTCGAAGGAGGGAGGGAAGGTTGGAGAGCGAACCGGCGGACGCAACGCGCCGCCGCTGGGTCGCATTAGACCCGAAGCGGCGTGAACTGCGCCCGGAGTGGGGATCATTTCGGCGGTTCGCTAGCCCCGCCGCGGCGCACACTGCAAGCATTCGCAACAGGGATGGCGAGGTGGGCGATGAAGCTGATTCCCGAACTGCCGAGGTGGGCGCGCGATGCGTTGCAGCCGACGGCCGAATTTGCCGAGACCGACCAGGCCGACATGGGCACCGCGTTCGGTCTCGATGCGAGCCTGACGCCGTTGCCGACGCTGACGCCCGAGGAAGCCGCCGCGCGCGACGCGCTCGCCCAGGATCCGTTGCAGCGCCGGCTCGAGCGCCGCTCGCTCTGAAGTCCGTCAGACCTCGATGACGCCGCGCGGCCGGTGCCCGGCCGCTTCGCCCTTGCGGGCGTGCCCGCGCGAGTTGCAGACGACGCGGGTGCTGCGCCCCATGCCGTCCGGGTGCTCGACCCGGTAGTCATGCTGGCAATGCAGATGGCCGTGCAGCCACAGGTCGGCCAGCGGCAGCAGGTCATCGTCGGCGTTGCAAAAGCCCGCGGTGCCGGGCTGCGAGCCGAAGCGCGGGTCGGCGCTCTTCAGGCTCGGTCCGAAATGGGTGATGACGACCGTGCGATCCCAGCCGGCGGCGCCGCCCGGCGACGGCTGGCGCAGCTCGGCGGCCAGCCAGTCGCGGCATGCCAGCGCCTCGGCACGCACCGCCGCGGCAGCGAACGTCGCGCCGTCGCGCCGTGCGTCCATCAACGTCATGAAGTAAGCGGCCGCGCGCATGCAGCGCTCGCGGCGCGCCGGGCCGAACAGGTCGAAGTCGCTCCAGCGCGTGGTCGCGACGAAGCGGATGCGCTGACCTTGCGCATCGGCCAGCACGCGGGCCTCGCGCTCGAGCATCGTGATGCCGAGCGCGGCGCAGCGTTCGCGCAGCGCCGGCCAGGCGTCGTTCCATTCGCGGCCGTCGAACTCGTGGTTGCCGGCGACGAACAGGATGGGCACCGGCCAGCCGCGGAACAGTTCGAGCCCGGCCCAGGTGCTGTCGACGTCGCCGGCCAGCACGAGCAGCTCGGCATCATCGGCGGGCTCGGGCGTGTAGGCCTCGGTCTCGAGGTGCAGGTCGGACAGCAGCTGCAGCCGCATCGGGTCGGGCGCGCCTGTCTCAGGCGGCGCCGTGGCACTGCTTGTACTTCTTGCCGCTGCCGCAGGGACAGGGATCGTTGCGGCCGACCTTGGGGGTCTCGCGCTTGATCGTGTCGACCTTGTAGCGCAGCTCGCGTGTCAGGTCGTGCAGGTCGGCGACCGTGACGACCAGGTCCTCCATCGCATCGTCCAGCGTCGCGAGCGGATGCTCGCGGTCCAGCGTCGCGACGACCTCGCGCTCCTCGTCGGTCTCGGCCGGCAGGTGGCGGTACAGCCGCGCGAGCGCGGCCATCACCGCGTCGTCGGGCATTTCCGCGAGGTCGGGGAAGGTCAGGCAGGCATGCTGGAAGCCGGCGACCCATGGCATCAGCGACTGCGAGATCGGGTTCAGGCCCGCGACGGGGTCGTCGGCCGCCGCCTCCGCCGCCGCGGCATCAGGCGCGCCGGCTTCGTCGTCGAACTCGAGCACCAGCGGGTCGAACCAGCCGTCTTCCAGCATCGCCCGGTTCAGCGCGGCATGGCGGCGCAGGATCAGCGCGGTCGTGCGTTCGCGCCACGCGGCATCGACGTCATCGGGCAGCGGCCGGCCGTCGAAGTCGAACACATGCGCGAGCCAGGTCGCCGGCTCCAGCAGCACCGGCTGGACCAGCACGCCGCACAGGTAGCCGTCGAGCATCACTGCGTCGACCGGCTCCAGCGGTTCGGGTGTCTGCGCGAGCAGCTCGTCGAGCTCGGCGAACTCGTCGTCGGTGAGGTCTTGCGCGGCAGCGGCGCGGGCGGGGGTGGAGGGGATCGAGGACATGGGTGCGATTGTCCTCGACGTCCGGCGATTCGGCCTGCCCGGGCTTCTACACCGAAAAGCGCCCGATCAGCCTATACCGGCTGCCGGGGTGGTACAGCCGCGCGACCGACGCGACCGCGCCTTGCGAGACGGTGCGGCGCGACACCATCAGCAGCGCGCTGCCGGGTTCGACGTCCAGCAGCGTTGCCTGTTCGGCGCTGGCCAGCACCGCTTCGATGACCTGCTCGGCCTCGGTCAGCGGCGCGTGCTCGAACAGCACCGCCGAGGGCGTGACCGCAGTCAGGTCGCGCGTCAGCAGATCGGGGGCGAGGGCCGGGTTGACGTGCCGGTCCTCGAGCTGGATCGGCACGCCGTTCTCCAAGTGCACGAGCTGCACGTGGAACACCGTCGCGCCCTTGCGCAGGCGCATCGCGGCGGCGATCGTCGTGTCGGCGCGCTCGCGGTCCGCCAGGCAGACGCGGGTCGCGTGACGATGGCCGCGCTCGCGGATCTCGTCGTGGATGTCGCGCACCTGCAGCAGGTTCGAGATCGGGTGCAGCTCGGCGACATACGAGCCCGAGCCCTGGCGGCGCTCGATCAGGCCTTCCTCCTCGAGCTCGCGCAGCGCGCGGTGCACCGTCATGCGCGCGCAGCCGAACTCGTGCACCAGCTCGCGCTCGGACGGCAGCCGCGTGCCCGAGCGCCAGCCGCCGCGTGCGATGCGCTCGCGCAGCGCGGCCTTCACGGTCGCGTACGGCGAGGTGCGTGGCGCGGCGACAGGGGCGGCGACAGCGGCAGCGGCGGGGACGGCGCGAGGGGGCATCGGTTCATTCTAGCGAGGCCCATGCTAAAGTTGTCTAGACCACTTTGAGGTGCTGACGCATGACCGCCACGACCCCGCTGCAGCCGTTGCAGCCGCCGCTGCAGATCGAACCCGGCCGGCTCGATGCCGAGCTGCTGGAGCAGGCCGCCCGCGGCGGCGCCCGCTGGGCGCTCGCGGCGTCGGCGCGGGCCGGCATCGAGGCGAGCGTCGCCGCGGTGCGCGAGCTGGTCGCGCGGCATGCGCCGGCCTACGGCATCAACACCGGCTTCGGCAAGCTCGCGCAGACCCGCATCGCCGACGACGCGCTCGCGCAGTTGCAGACCAACCTCGTGCTCTCGCACAGCGCCGGTGTCGGCGCGCCGCTCGCGCCCGAGGTTGTGCGGCTGATGCTGCTGATGAAGGTGGCGAGCCTTGCGCACGGCGTCTCGGGCGTGCGCCCCGAGGTCATCGAGGCGCTGCTCGCGCTGCTGAACGCCGACGTGCTGCCGGTCGTGCCGGAGAAGGGCTCGGTCGGCGCGTCCGGCGACCTGGCGCCGCTCGCGCACCTGGCCGGCGTGCTGATCGGCGTCGGCGAGGCGTTCGTCGACGGCGAGCGCGTGCCCGCTGCGCAGGCGCTGGCCCGCGCCGGGCTGGCGCCGTTGCACCTGGGCCCGAAGGAAGGGCTGGCGCTGCTGAACGGCACGCAATGTTCGACCGCGCTCGCGATCCACGCGGTGCAACGGCTGCGCCGCGTGTTCGATGCCGCGGTTGCGGTCGGGGCGATGACGGTGGACGCCGCGAAGGGATCGGACACGCCGTTCGACGACCGCATCCACGCGGTGCGCGGCCAGCGCGGCCAGCGTGAGGTCGCGCGGCGCTATCGCGACTGGCTGGCCGGCAGCCCGCTGCGCCGCTCCCACCTGGAGTGCGACCGCGTGCAGGACCCGTACTGCCTGCGCTGCCAGCCGCAGGTGATGGGCGCATGCCTGGACCAGATCGAGCATGCGTCGGCGATCCTGCTCGCCGAAGCGAACGGCGTCTCCGACAACCCGCTGGTGTTCGTCGGCGCCGACGGGGGCGTCGCCGAGGCGCTGTCGGGCGGCAACTTCCACGCCGAGCCGGTCGCGTTCGCGGCCGACAACCTCGCACTCGCGATCGCCGAGATCGGCGCGCTGGCCGAGCGCCGCACCGCGATGCTGATGGACCCGGTGCTCTCCGGGCTGCCGGCGTTCCTGGTCGAACACGGCGGGCTGAACTCGGGCTTCATGATCGCGCAGGTGACGTCGGCGGCGCTGGCCTCGGAGAACAAGTCGCTCGCGCATCCGGCCAGCGTCGATTCGTTGCCGACCTCGGCGAACCAGGAGGATCACGTGTCGATGGCGACCTTCGCGGCGCGCCGCCTGCACACGATGCTGGACAACACTGCGACCGTCGTCGCGATCGAGTGGCTCAGTGCCGCGCAGGCGCTGGACTTCCGCCGCCCGCTGCGCTCGTCGGACGCGATCGAGGCGCTGCACGCGCGCTTGCGCACCCGGGTGCCGCGGCTGGACGCCGACCGGCTGATCGCACCGGACATCGCCGCGGCGCGCGCGCTGGTGGAGGCCGGCGTCGCGTAGCCGCACCGAGCGCTGGACGCGCGGGCTAGAAACCTGCGCCGCCGGTGTTGCTCGGGGTCGTGCTGCTCTCGGGGCTCTTGACGGTCTTGCGCGGGTAGTTGATCCAGTAGACCTGGACCCCGCGGCTGCGAGCCACGTTGTTGATCGCGTTGACGGTCGCGTAGTCGATGTCGGTCGTCGTCGCGGTTTGTGGTGCGTTCGGCCCGGTGGTGCCGCAACCGGCCAGCGCCGTCACGGTGCCGAGAGCGAGGGCGAGGGCGAGGGAGACGAGCTTCATGGCGTGCTCCTCTGGGGCAGCCAGCCCCGACCCACTGTATGCCTGGGGTGGTGCAGCGTCAATCGCGGTGGCGGCTCACGACCTCTTTTCCAGCTCGACCGCGCGCAGCGTCTCGGCGCGGATGTCCTCGGTGACGATGGCCTTCAGCTCGGAGAACCGCGGCGTGGTCTTGATCGTGTAGTGGCGCGGGTACGGCAGGTCGATCGCGAGCTCGTTCTTGATGCGGCCGGGGCGCGCGCTGAACACGACGCAGCGGTTGGCCATGAAGATCGCCTCGTCGATGTCGTGGGTCACGAACAGCACGGTCTTCTTGTGCAGCTCCCAGATCGACAGCAGCAGCTCCTGCATCAGCACGCGGGTCTGGTTGTCGAGCGCGCCGAACGGCTCGTCGAGCAGCAGGATCTTCGGGTCGTTCGCGAGCGCGCGCGCCAGCGCGACGCGCTGCTGCATGCCGCCGGAGAGCTGCTTCGGATAGTGGCCCTCGAAACCGGTCAGGCCGACCTCAGCGATGAAGCGTGCCGCGATCTCGGCCTGCTCGGCCGCGGGCAAGCCTTTTTCGCGCAGCCCGAAGCAGATGTTCTGCCGCACCGTCAGCCACGGGAACAGCGTGTAGCTCTGGAACACCATGCCGCGATCGGCACCGGGGCCGGCGACCGGCGCGCCGTCGAGCAGCACCTGGCCGGTGCTGGGCGTGTCCAGGCCGGCGACGATGCGCAGCAGCGTCGACTTGCCGCAACCCGAGGGGCCAAGGATCGTGATGAAGTCGTTGTGGCGGACTTCGAGGTGGGTGGGCTGCAGCGCGAGGGTCGGCGCGGCACCACGGACGCCCGGGAAGGTGCGGCCGACGCGTTCGACGGACAGAGTGCTCATGCGTTGGCCCTCACCCTAA
>DATCSE010000609.1:0-5536 GCA_036568605.1 Burkholderiaceae bacterium
CGACGACGAGCAGGCCCGCCTCGCGAGCACGATACAGGCCAGCGGCGTCGCGCTGATGCGAATCGTCAACGACATTCTCGACCTGTCCAAGCTCGAGGCCGGCAAGCTGCAACTCGAGCAGAACGACTTCGATTTGCGCGACGTGCTGGAGCAGGTGCGGTCGCTGCTCGATCCCGCGGCGGCACAGAAAGGGCTTTCGCTGGCCATCCGCGTCCCGGCCGAGCTGGACACGCGCGTCCGCGGCGATGCAATGCGACTGCAGCAGGTGCTCAACAACCTGATCGGCAATGCGATCAAGTTCACCCAGCGCGGCGGCATCCGCGTGACGCTGGCCGCGGCGGATGCCGCCGGCGATGGTCTGCTGTCGTACCGCCTCTCGGTCGCCGACACCGGCATTGGCATCGAGCCCGATGCGCTGGCCCGCGTCTTCGATCCTTTCGAGCAGGCCGACAACGCCACGTCGCGCCGCTACGGCGGCACGGGCCTCGGTCTCGCGATCGTCAAGCGGCTCGTGAAGGAGTTCGGCGGCGACGTCAGCGTCGAGAGCGCGGTCGGACGCGGCAGCACCTTCGCGTTCACCTGCTGCCTGGCGAAGCCCGAAGCCTCCTCACTGCTGACGCCCGACACATCCCCCCGAGCGGACCTGCAGCTCGAGAACCGGCGGGTGCTGCTGGTGGAAGACAACCCGGTCAACCAGCTCTACGCACAGGCGATCCTCGATCGGCATTCCTGCGACACCACGATCGCCGACAACGGCCTGATCGCCGTCGAGTGCTGGCGTTCGTCTTCCTTCGACCTCATCCTGATGGACTGCCACATGCCTGAAATGGACGGTTTCGAATCGGCACGCGCGATTCGCGCGGAAGAGCAATCCGGCGGCACCCGCCGCACGCCCATCATCGGGATCACGGCCAGCGCGCTGCCGGCCGATCGTGACGCGTGCCTGGACGCGGGCATGGACGATGTGCTCGTGAAGCCCTTTGGTCCCCAGGAGTTCGTCGACATGATGGGGCGCTGGTGCAACCGGCTGCCGGGCAGTGAATCGAAGCCGGCGAGCAACGATCCGGCCCGTGAGCCGCCGTCCGTGAGGACCGTTCCGGCCGTGGCCCCGGCGGCGATCATCGCCCCGTCGCGCAAGCATGACCTGCTGGGCGTGCTGCTGGGATTTCAGCAGCTCGGCCGCCGGTTCATCGATGGCGAGATCGGCACGAGCGATTTCCTGTTCGAAACCTGCCGGCGCATCGCGCAGGCCTTGGCCTGCCACGACGTGGTCATCTGGACCTTCTCCGAGGTCGACCACCGCCCGGCGTTGTGCCCGCTCGCCCGCTACGAATCGCAGTCCGACACCTTGATCGACGACAACCGGCCACGCTTGGGCCTGGGCGCGGATTGGCGCCGGCTCATCGAGGACGGTTACCAGCTGCCCGACAAGCAACCCCAGCCTGACCAGGCACCCGAAATCGAACCCGGCGCCATGCTCGAAGTCACGTATGCCGTCAACGCCGAGCCGCTGGGTGTCCTCGCCTGCGGCCGGCACGTCCACGGCGCATGGACGCACGAACAAGTTCAACTCCTGCGCCGGATCGCCTCGCGCATCGGGGTCGCGCTGCTGCGCGCGGTCGACTCGGCGATGGTCAGCGCCCGGCATTCGATTCACCCGCAAGCGCTTGACCAGCACCCAGCCGGCTGAACCCACATGCTAGAAGCCCAATGGCCGCTCCTGGTCCGCAACGCGCAGGACCTGGCGGAAGCGAGCGACCCGTGCAGCCGGGCGCGGCTTCTGGCCGACCGCGTCGGTTTGCTGGCCCGGCACGGCCTCGCAGCGCATGCCGCAGCGCTGTTGCCGGAAGCGCAAGACGCGGTCCTCGAGCTCGATGACGGCGAGGCATTCGTCAGGCTTGCGATCGCCGAGGCGATCACCGCCTACCACACGCCGAAAGGCTACCAGACGCTCGATATCTTCGAGACCGCGGTCGAGGCTGCGCGCGAACACCGCCTGCCGGAGCTCGAGGCAGAGGCGGCCGTCTGGCTGGCGATATCGCGGCGCAGCCACGGCTTCGACATGTCCGGCGCGATCGAGGCGATCCAGTTCGCGCTGCAGCATGCCGGCCCTTTGTGCGAATCCACGCTGCCGCGTGCCTTGTACATGGCGGGCAACTATTTCGCGACGGTCGGGCTGCGTGCCGATGCGCAGCGATGCCATCACGAGGCCGCGCGCCTCGCGCATCGCGCCAAGGACGTGCAGCTGTGCGAGGCGATCGCGACGTATCCATTGTTCGTCGAGCTGCACGAAGCACGCGCCGCGTACGCCAGGGGCGCGCTGTCGCCCGTCGCCGGGCAGGATCTGGAGGATCGCTTGCGGGCCACCGTCGGTCGCCTGTCATACGGGGCCAATCGCACGCAGCTTCAGATCGACCTGGGCGAGGTGCTGCGGTTGGTCGGGCGGCACGCCGAGGCCGTCAAGCTGTTCGACCTGCACCTGCCGCAGGGCGAAGTCCAGGGAATGAACGACATCGAGCTGTTGATGGGTCGCAGCGATCGCGCCGTGTGCCTACTGCATTTGCATGAAAAACGTGCGGCGTCGCAGGAGCGCAGTCCTATCCGCCATGCGCTGGCGGGGCGGATGTATCTCTACCATCGCGCCGCGCTGCTGACGAATCTGATGGAGATGGAACAGTTGCTGGGCCGGCCCGAAGCGGCCGCCGAGTTCTCCGTCAGGGCCGCCGATGCATGGGGCCAGCATGAGCAGGAGGTCGCCGCTTTCCGTGTCGCGATCGATGCGGCCGATCTGCGCTCATCCCTGCCCGCCGAACCCCACCTGTCGTTGGTTCAGGGTACGGCGCTCTGATCGCACGGACGATAGCCGCATGCTGGAAACACAATGGCCGCTCCTGCTCCGCAACGCGCAGGGGTTGACGGAGGCGAGCGATCCGGTCGTCCGGGCACGGCTGCTCGCCGACCGCGTAGGGCTGCTGGCCCGCCACGGCTTCGCGTCCCACGCCGCCGCGTTGCTGCCGGAGGCGCGAGAGGCGGTACTCGAGCTCGATGACGGCGAAGCGTTCGTTCGGCTCGCGATCGCCGAGTCGATCACCGGCTTTGCCACGACCAGTGGAATCGAGGCGTCCGATCTCTTCAGCACCGCCATCGAGGCGGCACGCGAGCACCGATTGCCTGAGCTCGAGGCAGAGGCTTCCATATGGGCGGCCAGTGTCCGGTGGTCGCGCGGGCCCGACAACGCCGGCGTGGTCGAATGGATCCGATTCGCGTTGCAGCATGCGGGCCCGGCCTGCGAATCCACGCTGCCGAACGCCCTGTACCGAGCCGGCAACTGCTTCGTCTCCGTCGGCCTGCACGACGACGCACAGCGCTGGTACCGCCACGCCATGCGCGCCGCGCGCCGTGCCGAGGACCAGCAGCTGTGCGAGGCCATTGCGACGTACCCGCTGCTGATCGAGCTCAACAACGCACGTGCCGCCTATGTGCAGGGCACGCTGGCGCGTGCCGACGCGCAGGATCTCGAGGAGCGCCTGGGCGCGGCGGCCGGCCAGCAGTCGTATGCCGGCGGCAAGCGTGCGCAGATTCAGATTCACCGGGCCGAGGCGCTGCGCCTGATGGGACGGTACGCGGAGGCCATCAAGGTGCTGGACCTGTACCTGCCGCAGAGCCAGGTCCGGGGGTTGGGCAGTATCGAGCTGCTGATAGGCCGCAGCGATCGCGCCGTCTGCCAGCTTCGCCTGCACGACAAACGCGGCGCGTCACAAGAGCGCCAACACATTCGCCATGCATTGGCGGCGGGTCGCATGTCGCTCTACTCGCGCGCCGCCCTGCTGACGAACCTCGTCGAGATGGAGCAGCTGCTCGGTCACCCCGAGGCCGCTGGCGAGCTGTCCATCGGCGCCGCCGACATGTGGAGCCGGCGCGAACGCCAACTCGATGCTTTGCGCGGCGAGCTCGAAGCGACCGATCTGCGGTCCTTGCTGCCGATCGAACCGTTGGCTCAGCGGACGAGGTGGTGATCGCGCCCCCGGGGTTCGCGACCCCGGCGACGCTCAGCTTCGGTAGTCGGCGTTGATCTTCACGTAGTCGTAGCTGAAGTCGCAGGTCCAGACAGTCGTCTGCGCGCTGCCGCGATGCAGGTCGATGCGCACCGTGATCTCGTCTTGTTTCATCACGCGCGCGCCGTCCTCCTCGCGATACGCCTCGCGCCGCCCGCCCTTCTCGACCACGTACACATCGTCGAGGAAGAGGTCGATCGCGCCCTGGTCGAGGTCGGCGATCCCCGCATAGCCGACCGCCGCGAGGATGCGCCCGAGGTTCGGATCGCTCGCGAAGAACGCGGTCTTCACGAGCGGCGAATGTGCGATCGCATAGGCCACCTGCCGGCACTCGTCCTCGGTCTTGCCGCCCTGCACCTGCACCGCGATGAACTTGGTCGCGCCCTCGCCGTCACGCACGATCGCCTGCGCCAGCTGCTGCGCGACCTCGATCACCGCGGCCCGCAGCGCGGCACCGTCTTCGCTGGCGAGCTGCGTGATCGGCGGGTTGCCGGCCTGATGAGTCGCGACCAGCACGAACGAGTCGTTGGTCGAGGTGTCGCCGTCGATCGTGATGCGGTTGAAAGACTGGTCCGCCGCTTCGCGCAGCAGCGGCGCGAGCAGCGCGGGAGCAATCGCCGCATCGGTCGCCACGAAACCCAGCATGGTGGCCATGTTTGGCCGGATCATGCCGGCGCCCTTGCTGATGCCGGTGATGGTGACGGTCTTGCCGCCGAGCTGGATCCGGCGCGACGCAGCCTTGGGCACCGTGTCGGTCGTCATGATCGCCGCGGCCGCATCGGCCCAGCGATCGGCGCCGCGATCGGCCAGTGCAGCCGGCAGCGCGGCCTCGATGCGATCGACCGGCAGGCTCTCCATGATCACGCCGGTCGAGAACGGCAGCACCTGCTCGGCCGCGATATCGAGCTGCTTCGCGAGCGCGGCGCAGCTCGCACGTGCCCGGGCCAGACCGTCGGCGCCGGTGCCGGCGTTCGCATTGCCAGTGTTGATCAGGATTGCGCGCGGCGCTGGCTGGCCGGGCGCCAGCCGCTCGCGGCAGATCTGCACCGGCGCCGCGCAGAACCGGTTCTGCGTGAACACGCCGGCGACCGAGCTGCCTTCGGCCAGCGTCATCACGGTTAGGTCGCGGCGGTTGGCCTTGCGCACGCCAGCCATCGCGATGCCGATCATCACGCCGGCGACGGGATGCAGCGCCTTCGGGTCCGGGGCTTGGAGATTGACGGGCATGGCGGTCTCGGCACGTGGCGGGGAGTTCGGGCGGGCCGATTGTAGGAACTCCGTGCAACATCCCACTGGTGCAGATGACCTGTCATTGGCGCGGGCACGGGGCGTGCATTACAGTGGGCAGCAAAGAAAACAAAAAGCAAAACACAGATCCGGGCGCTGCAGGAAATTGTGGAGGCGGCAGCGGCAGACCAACGAACCGGACGACTCACAACTGAAGTTCATGTTGGGAATCCTCTGCCGATGATGCCGTTCTT
>DATCSE010000610.1:0-8038 GCA_036568605.1 Burkholderiaceae bacterium
GCCGCTGCGACTACCGCGACCCCGCGCGCTTCGCCGAGCAGGCGACGGCGCTGCCCGACGGCGATCGCTGGCAGCCCGAGGCGTTGACCGCCGAGCGGCTGCTGCAAGCGCTGCGCTGAAGATTCCCTCTCCCTCTGGGAGAGGGAGATGGTCTCAGGCCGCGCAGGCGCTGCCGAATGTTCCCTCTCCCTCTGGGAGAGGGTTAGGGTGAGGGCCAACGAGTTGCGCAAACTTCGCGAGGCGGGCGGTCCTTGCTCGCCCTCACCCCAGCCCTCTCCCAGAGGGAGAGGGGAAGAAGAGGGTGAGCAGTTTCAGGCCGCGGCGACGGCGGGGCCGCGCAGGCGCTCCAGCGTCGCGTTGATCAGCGTCGACGAGGTCGTCTTCGTGTACGGGAAGTAGACGATGCGCACGCCGCGCTCGCCGAACTCGGCATCCAGCGACTTCCAGCGGTCGTTCTGGTACCAGTCGTCGCCGACGAACATCACGTTGAACTTGTAGCGCTGCCAGGCATCGAGTTTGTCCATCGTGAACTGCGGAACCGCGAGATCCACGTACGAGCAGGCGCGCACGATCTCGATGCGTTCGTCGAACGGGATCACTGCGCGCTTGTTCTTGTACAGCACCAGGTCGTCGACCGTGACGCCGACGATCAGCCGGTCGCACAGCGACTTCGCGTTGCGCAGCAGGTTCACGTGGCCGATGTGGAACAGGTCGAACACGCCGGTGGTATAGCCTAGGACCATGCGAGTTCCTTCAGCATCAGGTCTTGAAAGCCCCGGTACTCGTCGTAGCGGGTCATGCGGGGGTTCGGCGTCGCGCTGAAGCCGATCTTGGCGCGCGCGAGCGGGCCGACGAGGCCGATGCGCTCGAGCAGGCGGCGCAGCGGCAGCTTGCTGGCGCTGGCATCGAGGCGGTGTGCCGGCGCCGCGCGGTAGCACAACGCGACCAGGCGGCGGTCGGCGAACGGCACGCGCGCTTCCTTGGACGCGGCCATCGCCGCGAAGTCCATGCGGCGCAGCAGCCCGGGCAGGTGCACCGTGAAGAAGAAGTCCTCGACGAAGTCGATCGTGCGCGCGCCTTCGGAAAGCCGACCGAGCAGCTCCAGCAGGCGCGGCGTCGGCGCCTGCGTGTCGCTGTAGCCGTAGCGCGCGAGGAAGGCGTGCAGGTCGGGCTGCGGCGTCTCGAGCGCCCAGCGGTAGATGCGGTCGTAGCCGAACAGCAGCTCGTCCGCGCCTTCGCCGGTCAGCACGACCTTCTCGTCCTCGCCCATCGCGCTGCAGACCGCGTGGATCAGCCCTTCGTTCGGCACCGCGAGCGGCTCGCCGCGCAGCCGCACGAGCGCGCGCCAGCGCTCGGCCAGCGCAGCCTCCGCGACGTCCACGGTGCGCAGCTCGCGGCCGAGTTGCCGCGCGGTGTCGGCCGCGCCGTCGAATTCGTTGGCCGTCGGCAGGCCGACCGAGTAGGCGCGCGCTGTCCGCGACAGCGCCATCACGACCGCGCTGTCGATGCCGCCGCTGAGCAGCGCGACGTTGGCCACATCGCTGATCTCGTGTTCGCGCACGACCTCGCGCAAGCAGTCCTCGAAGCGCACCGGGTCGAACGCGTCGTTGTCGCGGTGGGTCGCCAGCGACCACAGGCGCGTGCTGCTGCCGTCGCTGCGCAGCAGCGTGCCCGGCAGAAGCTCGTGCACGCCGACGAAGAAGCTCGCGCCCGGCACCGGCCGGCGGATCAGCCGCCATTCGGCGACCGACTGCGCATCGACCGGCGCGGCGATCGCCGCGGCGACCACCGCCGGCTCGGACGCGATCACCGTCAGCGCGGTGCTGCGGTGCAGGTACAGCGGCTTGATGCCGAGTGCATCGCGCGCGGCGATCCAGCGGTGCGTCTGCGCATCGTGGATCACGAACGCGTACATGCCCTCCAGCTCTTCGAGGAAACTCTCGCCGAGCCGCTGGTAGCCGGCCAGCAGCGTCTCGGTGTCCGACTCGGTCGCGGTGACCAGGCCGTGCCGGCGGCGCAGCGCGCGGAAGTTGTAGATTTCGCCGTTGAAGACGATGGTGTAGCGGCCATCGGCCGAGCGCATGGGCTGGTCGGAACGCGGCGCCGGGTCGATGATCGCGAGCCGGTTGTGGCCCAGGTGCACGCGGCCGTCGTCCAGGCTCACGAGCCGCATCGCATCGGGGCCGCGCCAGCGCTGGCGCTCGAGCAGTCGCGTCGCGGCGGCGGCATCGAGCCGGCCGGGGTCGGCCTGCTCGACGAAGAGGATGCCGCACATGCCGCGCTCGCTCGCGTCTCAGCTCGCCGTCGTGGCCGCCGGCAGCGCGAGCGCCAGCTCGTCTTCGATCAGGGCCAGCACGCGTTCGGCGGCGCGCCCATCGGCATGGTCGAACAACCGCGTGCGCAGCTCGGCGCGGGCCGCGGCGTACGGCGCATCGAGCGTCGCGGGATCGGCCTCCAGCGCACGCAGCAGCGCGACCAGGCTGTCGCACTCCGCGCCGGGCAGCTGCGCGACCTTCGCGTCGTACAGCGGCCGCGATTCGGCGACGTACTGCTGATGATCGGGGCGGTAGAACAGCATCGGCTGGTCCAGCGGCAGGAAGTCGAACATCAGCGACGAGTAGTCGGTGATCATCAGGTCGACCTCGCGCAGCAGCGGGTACAGGTCGCTGTGCTCGCGCACGAACTGCACGTCGGGGTAGCGCTGGCTCAACGCGGCCTGCTCGCGCTGGTCCAGCGGGTGCAGGTTCACGAGCAGGCGGTCGCCGCGCTGCGCGAGCGAGCGCGCGATCGCGTCCAGGCCGACGCCGTACAGCCAGGTGCCCAGCGCCTTGTCGCGGAAGGTCGGCGCGTACAGCACCGCGCGGCCGCCGGCAGCTCGGGCCTCGCGTGCCGCCTGCAGCGCGTCGAGATCCACGTTCAGCAGGTCGCGCTCGGTCGGCGTGCGCAGCAGCACGTCGCTGCGCGGGTAGCCGATCGCGCCATAGCGGTCGAACGCGAACCAGCGGCGCCATTCGGCCTCCGCCGCCGCGCTGCTGCCGACGAAGGCCGCATAGCGCCCGCACGAGGCGAACGCCTGCGCGAGGAACGGCGTCATGCCGCGCAGGTCGGCCGGGAAGCGCAGCGCGACCTCCTTGATCGAGATGCCGTGCCACAGCTGCACCCAGCGCGCGCCGGCGAACAGCGCCGGGGCATACGGGTTCGGGTGGTACGCGGCCGGGAAGAAATGGTCGGCGATCACCAGCACCGCGGCGCGCTGCGCGACCAGGAAGTGCTCGTGCGTCCACGCGCGCCAGTCGCTCGGCAGGCACGGGGCGCCCAGCGATTGCACCAGCGCTTCCTGCTTCGCATCGGGCGGCAGGTACCAGCATTCGTAGTCGGCCTCGGACGCGCGCTCCAGCGCCGCGAGCCATGCGTACTTCAGGTTGTCGCCGAAATGCCAGCGGCCGACGAAGACCACCGTGCGCGACTTCGGCGCCATGCGCGACATCTCGGCCAGCGCGCGGTTGCTGCGCTCCAGGTCCAGGTCCTGCGAGACGCGCTGCAGGTCGCGGCTCAGCGCGAGCAGCCGGTCGGCCTGGCGCTCGAGCGACTCGACCCGGCGCGTCAGCGGCGCGAGCTGATCGTTCTGCAGCCCGAGCATGCCCGAGACGAGCCCGTCGACCGCCTGCGAAACCTCGCCGCGGAACGCCGCGATGTCGTCGTGCAGGTCGGCCAGCGAACGCTCGTCGAGCATCGCGCTCATTGTTCCTGCGCGGCCGCGAACGCAGCGGGCATGCCGTCTTCGCTGACCTCCGGCTCGGGCGGCTTCGGGAATCGGATGCCGGCGTGCGCGAGCGTGCGGTTCAGCACCAGGCGCAGCATCGCGCGCGGGTAGCGCGCCTGGCCGAACTCGCCGCCGGCCCAGTAGTTGAAATGGTTGCTCAGGTAGCGCGTGAGCTGCAGCGCGGTCAGCTGCAGGCCGTTGCACGACTTGATCACGTGCTTGAGCATCTCGTTGATCTCGTGCGGCGTGCTGCCGATGCAGATCGGGTCGCCGCTCTGCAGCAGCCCGGCGAGATTGACCTGGAAGTCCGCCGGCGTCTCGACCAGATGGCGCGCCGAGCACAGCCAGTCCTCGTGCGCAGGCGCGAGGCCGGCCTTCTTGCTGAACAGGTAGTTCGGGCCGCCGACCGGCCGCGTGTGCTTGACCGGCGTGTCGTCGATGATCGCGATGCGACCGATCTCGCTGAAGCGCGGCCACAGCGCGTCCAGCCCGTAGCCGCTGATGTTGCCGGCCAGCGTGTGGAACACGCGCGCCAGCATGTCGGTGCTGAGCACCGGGGCCATGATCTCGACGAAGTTCGTGAACCGGACCTGGAACGCCGTGTGCTGCAGCGTGGTCGCGTGCGTGAAGTACGAGTCGCGGGTCAGCGCCGGTTGCGCCAGTTCGAGCCGCAGGTCATCGCAGATCGCGAACATGCGCGAGACGTCCTCGGGCACGCACAGCAGGTCGTCGTCCGGCAGCCAGACGTACTTGTACTTCTGGATCGTGTCCCAATGCGCGACCAGCGTCTGCTCCAGGCCCGGCCACTTCGCGCCCTTCTGCAGGTGCACGAACGCGGCGCCCTCGGCCATCGCCGGCGGCTGGTCGCCGAACCACGACAGCGCATAGTCGAAGTTCTGCTCGGCCAGACGCTGGACCGCGTGCGGATGCAGGGAGCTGGGGCCGGCGCGGAACAGGGCGAGGTAAGGTTTCATCGATGCGATCCTTGGAGGGCCACGCTGGGCTGTGGCGGCAAGACCAGTCTAGGCAGCGCCGGCGCGTGCGATGGTGCGATAAAGGGGCGCAAGGGCACCCATCTCCGCTCCCACGCTGGGCAAGTTCGGGCCGCTTCGGGCGGGCTCAGGTCAGCTCGGCCAGGCGCGATGCGCGCGCGATCCGCGCGGCGCAGAGGATGTCGGCGTGGTCGTCTATCACCTTGCGGCTCATCGTCAGCGCGGCGCCCACCACCTGGTCCATGTTGTAGTAGCGGTACTGGGCGAGCCTGCCGATGAAGTACACGTCGCTCTCGGTCTCGGCCAGCGCCTCGTAGCGCTTGAACAGCGCCTCGTTGGCCGGGTTCGGGATCGGGTAGTACGGGTCGCCGTCGGCCGTCGGGTACTCGCGCACGATCGAGGTGCCGCCGTGGTCCTGGCCGGTCAGGTGCTTGAACTCGGTGATCCGGGTGTAGGCGTGGTCGTTCGGGAAGTTGACCGTGCCGACCGCCTGGTACTGCGGCGTCGCGGCCAGGTGCTCGTGCTCGAAGCGCAGCGAGCGGTACGGCAGGCGGCCGTAGCGGTGGCCGTAGTACTCGTCGATCGGGCCGGTGAAGACGGTGCTGCGGCAGTCGGCGCTGGAGACGATCTGCGCATAGGCGATGCCGGTGCGCACCTCGATCTTCGGATGGTCCAGCATGCGCTCGAACATCGCGGTGTAGCCGTGCAGCGGCATCGCCTGATGGCGGTCGGTGAAGTAGCGGTCGTCGTCGTTGGTGCGGGTCGGGATGCGCGCGGCGACGCCGCCGCTGAGCTCGGACAGCTCCAGCCCCCACTGCTTGCGCGTGTAGCCGCGGAAGAACTTGTCGCACAGGTCGGGGCCGACCGAGTTCAGCACCACGTCTTCCGAGGTCTTGATCGGGTCGCGCGGCTCGCGCACGCGCTCGAGGAACTCGGCGACGCCGGCCTCGTCGAGCGCCAGCCCGTACAGCGCGTTGATCGTCGTGCGGTTGATCGGCAGCGGGTAGGCGCGAGCGCTGCGTGCGTCGGGCACCGCGAGGACGCGGTGCTCGTACGGCCGCCATTCGGTGAAGCGCGACAGGTACTCGAACACCTTGTCGCTGTTCGTGTGGAAGATGTGCGGGCCGTACTCGTGGATCAGCACGCCGTTCGCGTCGAGCCGGTCGTAGGCGTTGCCGCCGATGTGCGGCCGCTTGTCGATGACGAGGACCTTGAGGCCGGCGTCGGCCAGCTCTCTTGCGCACACCGCGCCGGCGAAACCGGCGCCCACGATCAGGCAGTCCATTCCCGTCACTCCCGGCCCGCACGGGCCATGTCAAGGTGGCGGGCAGTGTAGGAAGCGCTGCGGCATGGCGAAGGGCCGAAATACGAGGCAATCGAGGCGCATCTCGGCCTCGGCGCGGTGCGGGCTGCCGGACCCGGCTGTAGGAAGTTGCCTGACAAGGGTCATGGAAGAACCTGGACTCAAGCGACAGAACCGACCTGATGTCCCCGCCCCGGCCCGATCTTCACAATTCATTGCACGTTGCGACACAACGCAACCCGAATCAGCGGAACCCCACAAACCGGAGCAGACGATGAACGCAGACCAGATCCTCACCGAGATTCGCGAAGCCAACCTGTCGTACCTGATGCTGGCGCAGAGCCTGATCCGGGCCGATCGCGAGCAGGCGCTGTTCCGCCTGGGCATCAGCGAGGAAAGCGCTGCGCTGATCGCGCTGCTGACCCCGGCCCAGATGATGAAGGTCGCTTCCGGCAACACGCTGCTGTGCAAGTTCCGCATGGACGACGAGCTGGTCTGGAGCCTGCTGACCAACCATGGCCGTGCCGCCGCGAACGACACGACATCGCGCCTGCACGCCAGCATCCTGATGGCCGGTCGGCACCAGGAAGCCGCCTGACCCGGCGCGCATCGTGACAAAAACCACCAAATCGCCAGGAGACACGACCATGCGCACCAAGAGCATCCTCACCGAAGCGAAGCAGATCAGCCGCGCGGTGACCCTGATCCACCTCGGCGCCCGGCTGCAGGTGCTCGAATCGGAGACCGACCTGTCGTACGAGCGCCTGCTGCGCCTGTACAAGGAAGTCTCGGGCAAGTCGCCCAGCAAGGGCCAGCTGCCGTTCTCCACCGACTGGTTCATGACCTGGCAGCCGAACATCCACGCCAGCCTGTTCCTGAACATCCACGAATACCTGAACAAGGTCGCCGAGATCGACGAGATCGACACGGTGATCAAGGCCTACCAGCTCTACCAGGAGCAGACCACCGCCCAGGGGCTGGAAGCGCTGCTGTCGATCACGCGCGCCTGGCGCCTGGTCAAGTTCGTCGACAACGGCATGCTGACGATGACCAAGTGCTCCAAGTGCGGGGGCCATTTCGTCACCCATCCGCACGAGATCGCGAAGCACTACGTCTGCGGCCTGTGCTGCCCGCCGGCGCGTGCCGGCAAGGGCAGCGCCGCCGGCGCGATCCGGATGCCGGCGGCGACGCAGCACTGAGCCGGCACTGATTCACGAACCGCCGGCGAATCCGCCTCAAGTTTCAACCCACTCCGGCCGACAACACGGTCGTATTGCGTTCCACGGTTTTTTCTTGCTTGTCTCCTCCTGGCACAGTCATGTGTCTTGAATCGGGCCCTTTTGGGCCCGCTTTTTTTGCGCTGCCGCAACTCAAGTGACCGGTCGCCGGGGCCGATATAGGCCGCAACAACAAACCGACTCACCATGTTCGTCCTCATCGGTTACGGCGTTGCCCTCGGGTGCATCTTCGGCGCCTACATCATCCACGGTGGGAACATCGGGGTGATCATCCACGCGCTGCCGACCGAGCTGATGGCCATCCTCGGCGGAGCGCTCGGCGCGTTCACGGTGAACAACCAGCCCAAGGTGCTGAAGGCGACGATCGCCGCGCTGCCGGGCCTGCTGAAGGGCTCGAAGTACTCGAAGGCGCGCTACATGGAGCTGATGGCGCTGCTCTACGACATCCTGCAGAAGGCCCGCAAGGAAGGGCTGATGGCGATCGAGAAGGACGTCGAGGAGCCGCACAGCTCGCCGCTGTTCCAGAAGTACCCGACGGTCGGCTCCGATCACCATGTGGTGGAGTTCATCACCGACTACCTGCGCATGATGGTCTCGGGCAACCTGAACGCGCACGAGATCGAAAGCCTGATGGACAGCGAGATCGAGACGCATCATCACGAGGCGCACGGTCCGGTCTCGGCGCTGACCCGGCTGGCCGGTGCGCTGCCGGCGTTCGGCATCGTCGCGGCGGTGCTGGGCG
>DATCSE010000611.1:0-3382 GCA_036568605.1 Burkholderiaceae bacterium
CATCCGACGGTTGAAACCGCCTGGGCCGTCGAAACCCGCTATGGCCTCAACTATTGGGACGCTCTGATGGTCGCCGCCGCACAGCAGCAGGGCTGCACGATGCTGCTCACCGAAGACCTGCAGCATGACCAGCGCATCGACGGCGTGCGCATCGTCGATCCTTTCCGAGCAGGCCCTGAATTGCTGACGCAAGCCGACGATGAGGCGGCTCAACCATGACGCTTACGCTGCAACAACGGATGGCTTCGACGATCCGCCAGGACGTGCAATCCATGCACGCCTACGCGATCCAGGACAGTGCCGGGCTGGTCAAGCTCGACGCGATGGAGAACCCGTTCCGCTTGCCGGAGAGCTTGCAGCGCGAGCTCGGCGAGCGGCTCGGTCGCGTTGCGATCAACCGCTATCCCGTCGGCTGCGTGGCCGACGTGATCGCCGCGCTGTCGCGCTACATCGAGCTGCCGGCCGGCTGCCAGCTGATGCTCGGCAATGGCTCCGACGAGCTGATCTCGCTGCTCGCGATGGCCTGCGACGTGCAGGGCGCGACGATCGTGGCGCCCATGCCTGGCTTCGTGATGTACGAGATGTCGGCCAAGCTGCAAGGGCTGAAGTTCGTCGGCGTGCCGACGACGCCGACCTTCGAGCTCGACGAAGCCGCGATGCTCGACGCGATCGCGACGCATCGCCCGGCGATCACCTACATCGCCTACCCGAACAACCCGACCGCGAACCTGTTCGACGACCGCGTCGTGCAGCGCATCGTCGATGCGATCGGCGCACAAGGCGGCTTCGTCGTGTTCGACGAGGCGTACCAGCCGTTCGCGTCGCGCAGCTGGCTCACCCGCATGCCGGCGCACGAGCATGTGCTGGTGCTGCGCACGCTGAGCAAGTTCGGGCTGGCCGGCGTGCGGCTCGGTTACCTGGTCGGTGCCGCCGCGCTGATTGCCGAGATCGACAAGGTCCGCCCGCCGTACAACATCAGCGCGCTGAACTGCGAGGCGACGCTGTTCGCGCTCGAACATGCCGACGAGTTCGCGCGCCAGGCCGCGCTGCTGCGCATCGAGCGCGAGCGGCTGCAGGCCGAGCTGCGCGCGCTGCCCGGCGTGACGCCGTATCCCAGCGAGGCCAACATGATCCTCGCGCGCGTGCCCGACGCGAAGCGTGCGTTCGAGGGCATGAAGGCGCACGGCGTGCTGGTCAAGAACGTCTCGACGATGCACCCGCTGCTGGCGAACTGCCTGCGGCTGACGGTGGGCACGCCGGACGAGAACGCGCAGATGATCGCCGCGTTGAAAGCAAGCCTGTGACGAGTGACATGATTGGCAGCAACCTGAACCCGCAACCGGCGCCGCGCCGCGCCGATGTGACGCGCAACACCGCCGAGACGCAGATCCGCGTCGCGCTCGATCTGGATGGCACCGGCGCCGCGAAGCTCGCGACCGGCATCGGCTTCTTCGACCACATGCTCGACCAGATCGCCCGCCACGGGCTGATCGACCTCGAGATCGCCGCACAGGGCGATTTGCACATCGACGGCCACCACACCGTGGAGGACGTCGGCATCACGCTGGGCCAGGCGGTTGCGAAAGCGGTCGGCGACAAGCGCGGCATCGTGCGCTACGGCCATGCCTACGTGCCGCTGGACGAGGCGCTGTCGCGCGTCGTGATCGATTTCTCCGGGCGGCCGGGGCTGCACATGCGGGTCGCGTTCAAGAGCGGCATGATCGGCGCGCTCGACACTCAGCTCGTCTACGAGTTCTTCCAGGGTTTTGCGAACCACGCCGGCGTCACGCTGCACATCGACAACCTGCACGGCGAAAACGCACACCATCAGTGCGAGACGATCTTCAAGGCATTCGCGCGGGCGCTGCGCATGGCGCTCGCATTCGATCCGCGCGCGGCCGGCGTGATCCCCTCGACCAAAGGCAGCCTCTGACATGACTCGCAAGGTCGCCGTCGTCGACTACGGCATGGGCAACCTGCGCTCGGTCTCGCAGGCCGTGATGCACGCCGCCCAGGGTTCCGATGTCGACGTGATCGTCACCTGCAGGCCCGACGAGGTCTACGCCGCCGAACGCATCGTGCTGCCCGGACAGGGCGCGATGCCCGACTGCATGCGCGAGCTGCGCGAGTCCGGCCTGCTCGACGCGGTGCTCGATGCCGCCGCCCGCAAGCCGCTGATGGGTGTGTGTGTCGGCATGCAGATGCTGCTGACGCGCAGCCACGAGGGCCCGACCGACGGCCTGGGGCTGATCGCCGGCGAGGTCGTCCGCTTTGAGCTCGAGGGCCGGCTGCAGCCCGACGGCAGCCGATACAAGGTGCCGCAGATGGGCTGGAACCAGGTGTTGCAGACCCAGCCGCATGCCCTGTGGCGGGGCGTTCCCGATGCCGCGTACTTCTATTTCGTGCACAGCTACTACGCATGTCCGACTGATCCGCGCCACAGTGCGGGTGAAAGCGACTATGGCGGGCGCTTTACCTGCGCGCTGGCCCGCGATAATATTTTCGCGACCCAATTCCATCCCGAGAAGAGCGCCGAGCACGGCTTGGCGCTGTATCGAAATTTCCTTCACTGGAACCCCTGACACGCCTAGTGCAATGCGTCGCGTGAAGTTCGAGTGAACCCTCGGGGCGAGATCCTTCCCACCACCAGCCATTCGGCCATGCTGCTGATTCCCGCGATCGACCTCAAAGACGGTCACTGTGTCCGCCTGCAACAAGGCGACATGAAGGCATCGACGACGTTCGGTGAAGACCCGGCCGAGATGGCGCGCCGCTGGATCGATGCCGGCGCGCGTCGGCTGCATCTGGTCGACCTGAACGGCGCGTTCGCCGGCAAGCCGGTCAACGAGGCCGCGATCAAGGCGATCCTCGCCGAAGTCGGCGACGAGATCCCGGTCCAGCTCGGCGGAGGCATCCGCGACCTCGACACGATCGAGCGCTATCTCGACGATGGCCTGAGCTACATCATCATCGGCACCGCCGCGGTCAAGAACCCGGGCTTCCTGCGCGATGCCTGCTCGGCGTTCGGCGGCCACATCATCGTCGGTCTCGATGCGAAGGACGGCAAGGTCGCGACCGACGGCTGGAGCAAGCTGACCGGCCACGAGGTGATCGACCTCGCGCAGAAGTTCCAGGACCATGGCGTCGAAGGCGTGATCTACACCGACATCGGCCGCGACGGGATGCTCTCCGGCATCAACATCGACGCGACCGTGAAGCTCGCGCAGGCGCTGACGATCCCGGTGTTCGCCTCGGGCGGGCTCTCGAACATCGCGGACATCGAAAAGCTCTGCGCGGTCGAAGAAGTCGGCATCGAAGGCGTGATCTGCGGCCGCGCGATCTACAGCGGCGAGCTCGACTTCGCCGCGGCGCAGGCGCGCGC
>DATCSE010000612.1:0-12804 GCA_036568605.1 Burkholderiaceae bacterium
TGGCGCGCAGGTTCCCCACGCCGCCCGCGACTGCCGGCATCGTTTGGGCCGCCGATGGTTTCGGCCAGTTGACGGAGCCGGCATTCATCCGGGACTTCGCGGGTGACCTGGACCCTGCGGAAGCACGAGCCTACTTTGCCGTTCAAGGACGAGTGGCGAAGGCAACGCCTGCCGCGCGCACGACCGCTGCGGCCTGGCGGACCAAGCCGTCCTGGTACGCAGTCTCGACACAGGATCGCACCATTGATTCCGACCTCCAGCGGTTCATGGCGAAGCGCATGCAGGCGAAGACCATCGAACTTGCCGCGAGCCACGTGTCACTGTTGTCACGGCCGCGGGAAGTTGCGGCGCTGATCCTTGACGCCTCGCGCATCGGGTGAACCCTCGCGTAAGGTGAAGGACTGTCATCCTGGCCTGAAGATACTTCGCTTGTCGTCATGCTCGCGGGCGCCGAACATTCGTCTCCAGGACACAGGAGACGAACAGCCCGGCGTCGCCGGCGTCTCCAGTGGTCCCTCGAACCACCTTTCACGCCGGAGACGAACGACATGCTGCTCGAGAACAAGGTTGCCGTGATCACCGGCGGAGCCGGCCCCAACGGGCTCGGCTTCGCCACCGCCCGCGTCATGGCCGCGCACGGCGCCCGCGTGGCCTTGATCGACCTGGATGCAGCTGAACCTGCAGCTGCTGCCGCGCAACTCGGCACGGCCCACCTCGGGCTGGTGGGCGACGTGACCGACAAGGCCTCGTGCGAGGCCGCGATCGCCGCGGTGCTCGAGGCCTTCGGCCAGGTGGACGTGCTGGTCAACAACGCCGGCATCACGCAGCCGGCGAAGACGCTGGACATCACGGGCCGCGACTACGACCGCATCCTGGACGTGAGCCTGCGCGGCACGCTGTACATGTCGCAGGCAGTGCTGCCGGCGATGCGGCAGCGCCGGAGCGGCTCCATCGTCTGCATCTCGTCGGTCTCGGCACAGCGCGGCGGCGGCATCCTCGGCGGCCCGCATTACTCGGCGGCCAAGGCCGGCGTGCTCGGCCTGGCGCGCGCAATGGCGCGAGAGTTCGGCCCGGAGAACATCCGCGTCAACAGCATCGCGCCCGGGCTCATCGGCACCGACATCATCAAGGGCAAGCTCTCCGAGGAGAAGAAAGCCGAGATCGCCGAGACGATCCCGCTGGCCCGCCTCGGGCGCGCCGACGACATCGCCGGCGCCTGCGTGTTCCTCGCCAGCGATCTCTCGCTGTACTGCACCGGCATCACGCTGGACGTGAACGGCGGCATGTTGATTCACTGAGCCGCGGCCTCGCCCGCCGGCCACCCCATTCGAACTCCAGGAGACAAGCATGAGCGCATCCAAGGTCCATCTCACACGCCGCCAGGTCATCGCGGGCGCTTCGGCGCTGCCGCTGTTCTCTATCCTCACGCACCGCGCCGACGCGGCCGAATTCGAACTGAAGTACGCGACCGGACAGGACCCGACCCACCCGGTGAACGTGCGCGCCAAGCAGGCGCTGGACCGCATTCGCGAGGCGACCTCGGGCCGCGTGGACATCAAGCTCTTCCCGGCCAACCAGCTGGGCAGCGACACGGACCTGCTGGCGCAGGTGCGCAACGGGTCGGTCGACTTCTTCAACCTCTCGTCGCTGATCCTCGCGACCTTCGTGCCCGTCTCGGGCATCACCAGCGTGGGCTTCGCGTTCAAGAGCTACGACGATGTCTGGAAGGCGATGGACGGGGAGCTGGGCAACCACATCCGCGCCGAGATCGCGAAGACGCCGATCTTCACGGTCTCCAAGATCTGGGACAACGGGTTTCGCCACATCACGTCGTCCACGCGCGAGATCAAGACCGCCAGCGATCTGAAGGGTTTCAAGGTGCGCGTGCCGGCCGCGCCGCCGCTGACCTCGCTGTTCACCGCGCTCGAAGCGGCGCCGTCGCCGATCAACTTCAACGAGGTCTACACGGCGCTGCAGACCAAGGTCGTGGAAGGGCAGGAGAACCCGCTCGCGATCATCGCGACCGCCCGGCTCTACGAAGTGCAGAAGAGCTGCAGCCTCTCCGGCCATGTGTGGGACGGCTACTGGGTGCTGGGCAACAAGCGCTCGTTCCAGAAACTGCCGGCGGACGTCCAGCAGGTCATCCAGCGCGAGATCGACAAGGCCGCCACCGACCAGCGGGCCGATGTCGCCAAGCTGAACAGCTCGCTGGCGACCGACCTGAAGGCCAAGGGCATCAACTTCATCGACGTCCCGCAGGACGACTTCCGCAAGAAGCTGGCGAGCACGAATTTCTACGGCGAGTGGAAGACGAAGTACGGGGCGGCCGCCTGGGAGCTGCTCGAAAAGGTCTCCGGAAAGCTCGGCTGAGCCGTCGTCCACGTCTCGCAAAAGGATGAACATGGACATCCCGAGTGACGCTGCGCCTGTCATGGTCTCGGCACGGGCCGAGCCGACCGCGTGGCTCGAGAAGCTGAACAAGGTGCTGGGCACGCTGGTCGAGATACCGGCCGCACTGCTGGTGCTGGCCGAGGTCGTCGTGCTGCTGATGGGCGTGACCAGCCGGTACGCCCTGCATCGCCCTCTGGTGTGGTCCGACGAGCTGGCGGGCATCCTGTTCCTGTGGCTCGCGATGCTCGGATCGATCATCGCGTTCCAGCGCGGCGAGCACATGCGCATGACGGCCATCGTGGGCAAGCTCGCGCCGCGCGCACGGGCGTTCCTGGATCTGGTCGCGATCGCCGCGGCGATCGCCTTCCTGACGTTCGTGGTGCACCCGGCCTACGAGTTCGCGCAGGACGAGGTCTACGTCACCACGCCCGCGATGGGCATCGTGAACTCGTGGCGCGCGGCGGCACTGCCGGTGGGCCTGGGCCTGATGCTGCTGGTCGGCTTCATCCAGATCCTGCGTCTCGGGCCGTTCAAGGACGCCGTGCTCGCGCTGCTGCTCGTGGCCGCGATCGTCGCCGGCATGGCGCTGCTGGGCGGGGGCACGCTGAAGGCGCTGGGCAATTGGAACCTGCTGCTGTTCTTCGTCGTCGGGGTCGGCGCACTGGTGCTGCTGGGCGTGCCGATCGCGTTCTCGTTCGGCCTGGCGACCTTCGGCTACATCGCGCTGACCACCGGCACGCCGTGGGTCGTGGTGGTCGGCCGCATGGACGAGGGCATGAGCCATCTGATCCTGCTGGCCGTGCCGCTGTTCGTGCTGCTGGGCCTGCTGATCGAGATGACCGGCATCGCGCGTGCGATGGTCAGCTTCCTGGCCGACCTGCTCGGGCACGTGCGCGGCGGGCTGTCGTACGTGCTGATCGGCGCGATGTACCTGGTCTCGGGCATCTCGGGCTCCAAGGCGGCCGACATGGCGGCCGTCGCGCCGGCGCTCTTCCCGGAGATGCGCAAGCGCGGCGCGAAGCCCGGCGATCTGGTGGCGCTGCTGTCGGCCACGGGCGCGCAGACCGAGACGATCCCACCGTCGCTGGTGCTGATCACGATAGGCTCGGCGACGGGCGTCTCGATCGCGGCGCTGTTCACCGGCGGATTGCTGCCCGGCGTCGTGGTGGGCGCGACCCTGGCCGCGCTGGTCTGGTGGCGCTATCGCGGCGAAGACCTCTCCGCAGTCCGACGCGCCAGCCGGCGCGAGATCGTCAAGTCGCTCCTGGCCGCGATCCCGGCGCTCGCGCTTCCGTTCGTCATCCGCGCGGCGGTGGTGGAGGGCATCGCCACGGCAACCGAGGTGTCGACCATCGGCATCGTCTACGCGGTGGTCGTCGGGCTCGTCGTGTATCGCCGGTTCGAATGGCGCCGGCTCTATCCGATGCTGGTGAGCACGGCGGCCCTGTCCGGCGCCATTCTCTTCATCATCGGCGCCGCCACGGGCATGGCCTGGGCGCTGACGCAGTCCGGGTTCTCGAGCGCACTGGCCGAGGCGATGAAGGCGCTGCCGGGTGGCGCCGTGACGTTCATGGCGGTGTCGCTCGTCGCGTTCGTGATCCTCGGCTCGGTGCTGGAGGGCATCCCCGCGATCGTGCTGCTCGGACCGCTGCTGTTTCCGATCGCGCGACAGGTGGGCATCCATGAAGTGCACTACGCGATGGTGGTCACGCTGGCGATGGGCATCGGCCTGTTCGCGCCGCCGTTCGGCGTCGGCTACTACGCCGCCTGCGCGATCAGCCGCATCCATCCGAACGAAGGGATGAAGCCCATCGTGGGCTACATGGTCGCGCTCTTCATCGGCACGGTGCTCGTCGCCGCGGTTCCGTGGATCTCGACCGGCTTTCTCTGACCTTCGACCTCTTCTTCCACCAGGAGAACTCCATGTCCGACTTGTCGACGCTCGAAAGAAGCGCCTATCGCATCCGCCGCTACGCGCTGCGCATGGGTGAAGTGCAGGGCCAGGGCTACATCGGCCAGGCCTTGGGCTGGGCCGATGTGCTGGCCGTCGCCTATTGCCATGCGATGAGCCTGCGCCCCGCGGAACCCGAATGGGAGGGCCGCGACCGCTTCCTGCTGTCGCACGGCCACTATGCGATCGCGCACTACGCGGCGTTGATCGAGGCCGGCATCATCTCGGAGGAAGAACTCGAGACGTACGGCAGCGACGACAGCCGCCTGCCGATGTCCGGGATGGCGACCTACACGCCGGGCATGGAGATCTCCGGCGGATCGCTGGGGCAGGGCCTGGCCATCGGCGTGGGCATCGCGCTCGGCCTCAAGCACAAAGGCAACCCGGCCTTCGTCTACAACTCGATGTCCGACGGCGAGCTCGACGAGGGCTCGACCTGGGAGGCCGCGATGGGCGCGGCGCACCATGGCCTCGACAACCTGATCTGCCTGGTCGACATCAACAACCAGCAGGCCGATGGCCCCTCGGGCAAGGTGCTGGGCTTCGAGCCGCTGGCCGACAAGTGGGCCGCTTTCGGCTGGCATGTGCAACGGGTGAACGGCAACGACCTGGCCGCCGTGGTCGGCGCATTCGACCGTGCGCGTGCGCTGGCCGAGCCCAAGCCGCGGGTGATCCTGTTCGACACCTCGATGGGCAAGGGCGTGCCCTTCCTCGAGTCGCGCGAGAAGAACCACTTCATTCGCGTCGATCCGCCCGAGTGGCAGCAGGCGCTGCAGATCCTCGACCAGTCCCAACCCTACATGCAACCCGAAGGAGCCCCGGCATGAGCACCGTCGCCGAAAAGAAGCCGCGCCTGACCACCTCGGCGATGATCGCGTCGATCGCGGGCGAAGGGCAGCGCACCAAGGCCGCGCCGTTCGGCAAGGCGCTGGTCGAACTGGCCGCGAACCGGCCCGAGATCGTCGGCCTGACCGCGGACCTGGCCAAGTACACCGATCTGCACCTGTTCGCGCAGGCCTACCCCGAGCGCTTCCACCAGATGGGCATGGCCGAGCAACTGCTGATGGCCGCGGCCGGTGGCATGGCCAAGGAAGGGCTGATCCCGTTCGCGACCACCTACGCCGCGTTCGGCACGCGCCGCGCCTTCGACTTCATCCACCAGGTGATCGCCGAGGAGAACCTGAACGTCAAGATCTGCTGCGCGCTGCCGGGCCTGACGACGGGCTACGGCCCCAGCCATGCCGCGATCGAAGACATCGCAATGATGCGCGGCGTGCCGGGCCTGACGATCGTCGACCCGTGCGATGCGCTCGACCTGGAGCAGGCGGTCCCGCAGATCGCCGCGCACAACGGTCCGGTCTACATGCGCCTGCTGCGCGGCAACGTGCCGCTCGTGCTCGACGAGGTGCCGGGCTACCGGTTCGAGCTTGGCAAGGCCAAGCTGCTGCGCGACGGCGCGGATGTGCTGATCGTCTCGAGCGGCTTCATGACGATGCGCGCGCTCGAGGTCGCGGCGGCGCTCGAGGCCGACAAGGTCGACGTCGCGGTGCTGCACTGTCCGACGATCAAGCCGCTGGACGAGACCGCGATCGTCGAAGCGGTGCGCTACAAGAACCGTCTCGTCGTCGTGGCGGAGAACCATTCGGTGGTCGGCGGGCTGGGCGAAGCCATTGCCAGCACGCTGCTGCGCAACCGGGTCCAGCCGGCAGCCTTCCAGCTGGCCGGCCTGCCCGATGCGTTTCTCGACGCCGGCGCGCTGCCGACGCTGCACGACCGCTACGGCGTCAGCACCGACGCGCTGGCCGCGCGAGTCAAAGGCTGGATGAAGTAGCCGGCGAGGTCGTCGGGCCCTGGGGCCGCGTGATGGCCCGGCCCCTTCAGCCCTTCGCGGCTTGTGCGTGCAGCCAGCTCACGAAGGCCTCGACCGACGATCGCTTCTCGTGCTTCGCCGGATAGACGGCGAAGTGCGCCTTGACCTTGATGGACTTGTCCGCGCCCAGCACCGGGCGCAGCTTGCCCTCGGCGATGTGCTTGCCGGCCATGGTCGCGCTCTCGAGCGCGACGCCCAACCCTTGCGACGCCGCATCCAGCGACATCTGCGCGCGGTCGAAGCGCAGGCTGAAGCGGTCCGGCGCCCGCTTGTCCGAGAAGCGCGCGAACCAATCCGACCACTGCACCACGCTGACGTTGCTCTGGATGAGCGGCACGTTGAGCAGCTGCTCGACGCGACGCAGCCTGTGCTCGCGCAGGTAGGCCGGGCTCGCGAGCGGCAGGATGCGTTCCTCGAACAGCGGCTCGATGACGAGGTTCGGCCAGTTCGGCACGCCATAGCGAATGTCCAGGTCGGCCTGGCCCAGCGCGAAGTCGCTGTGGGTGTGGGCCGCTGAAAAATTCAGCGCGATGTTCGGATACGCGAGCGCGAAACCGCGCAGCCTGGGCATCACCCACAGCGTGGCCAGGCTGGGTGCGCAATGCACGTACAGGCTGTTGCTGACGCCCTGGCGCAGGTCGTCGGTCGCGGTGGTCAGCGCGCCCAGCGCGCCGCCCACGCGCGCCAGGTACCTTTCCCCCGCCGGGCTCATGCGTACGCCATGGGCGCTGCGCTCGAACAGCCGCACGCCGAGGAAGTCTTCGAGCCGCGCGATCTGGTGGCTGACCGCCGAGGCCGTGAGGTGCAACTCCGCGGCAGCCAGCGCAAAGCTGCGCCGGCGTGCGACGGCCTCGAACGCCTGCAGGTTCGGGACAGGGGGGATGGAAGCCATAGGGGGAACCCGCGCATCAAGTGAAGGCCTGTCATCTTAGGCTGAAGACTTATCTCTTGTCTTCACCTGATCACAACCCGAAGATTCGCGCCGGCGGGCGGCAGGAAACGCGCCCTGTCACTCGGCAGTTGGAGGAGACCGCCCACGATGCCCGCGTCACTGGTCGAAGCCCGCGACATCCGCAAGCGTTTCGGTGCCACCGAAGTGCTCAGAGGCGTGGACTTCTCGGTTCAAGTCGGCGAAGTCCATGCGCTGCTGGGCGGCAATGGTGCCGGCAAGTCGACGCTGATCAAGATCATCACCGGCGTGCTGCCTCGGGACGGCGGCGAGTTGCTGATCGACGGCAGGCCCAGGGCCATCGCCGAAGCGCAGCCGGTCGCGGCCCACCTGGTGGCCGTGGTTCACCAGGAGATGGCGCTGCTGCCGCATCTCACGGTGGCCGAGAACATCGCGCTGCCGCAGCGGCGGCACGCCCTGGCCTGGATAGCCGCTGCGGCCTCGCGCGACAAGGCGCTGCAGGCCCTGACGCTGATCGACGCCGACTTCGCGCAGCAGGCGCTCGAGCGGCCGGTGTCGCAGCTCAGCCTGCACGAGCGTCAACTCGTCGAGATCGCGCGCACGCTGGCGTCCGGGGCGCGGCTGCTGCTGCTCGACGAGCCCACCGCCAACCTCACGGCCGCCGAATCGCAGCGCCTGTTCGACGTCCTGCGGCGCCTCGTCTCCAGGCAGTCCATCGGTGTCGTGTTCGTATCGCACCGCATGCGCGAGATCCGCGAGATCGCCGATGTCTGCAGCATCCTGCGCAACGGCACCACCGTGGTCGATCGCGCGCGGCTGGTTCGCCTCAGCGATGCCGAGATCGTCGAGCGCATGGGGCAGGGCGACGCGGTGCGCTCGCTGCACCGCCGGTCGAGCGCGGCTCTATCGGCCCGCGATGCGCAAGCCGCGCTGCGCCTCGCGCACGCCGAGCTGAACCTGGAGATCGCGCCGGGAAGCATCGTCGGGCTCGCGGGCGCGCCGGCCGGCCCGTCGCAACTCATCGACCAGCTCGTCGGCGCGCCGGGGCGTGCGGCGCATTGGCGCGTCACGCGCGGGGCGGTCGAGCTCGACACCCGCGATCCGCAACGCGCGTTGGCGTGCGGGGTCGGCTACGTCTCGGGCGACCGCGCCAACAAGGGCGTGCTGCACGCGCTGCCCATCGTCGACAACCTGATGGCGTCCCGGCGCGTGCTGGAGCGACGGTTCTGGGTGGCGCGATCCGAGGTACCGGACAGCCAGGCCTTGATCGACGGCCTGGCCGTCCAGGGCACGGCCTGGCAACTGCCCGCCACGCTGTCCGGGGGCACGCAGCAGAAGCTCCTGGTCGCGCGCTGGACCCGTCTGAAGCCTGCGGTGCTCGTCCTCGAGGAGCCGACCCGCGGCGTCGACATCGGCACGAAGCGCGAGATCTACGCGCAGATCCGCGAGCTCGCATCGCGCGGGACGACCGTGATCTGGTGGTCGACCGAAGCCGTCGAGCTTGTCGAGGTGTGCGACTGCGTGCTCGCGTTCGACCCCGATGGCCGGCCGACGCGCGTCCTGCAGCGCGATGACATCAGCGAAGAACGGCTGGCCGATGCCACCGGCATGGCCGCGTGACTGCGTCCCTGGAGACACCGGCATGAACCAATCCGTGGGCGTCGCGCCCGTCACCTCGCGGCCGGCACCTGCGGCACGCCAGCGCTGGATCGCCGGCTACCGGACCGAGCTGGCGATCGGCGTCGCGATCGTGCTGCTCGAGCTGCTGGTGGGGGCGCTGATTCCCGCCGCGCTGAGCTGGGGCAACTTCGCGAACGTCATGCAGGCCGCCGCGCCGCTGATCATCATGGCCATCGGCGTGCTGCTGGTGGTCGTCACCGGCGGGATCGATCTGTCGGTGGGCTCGGTCTTCTCGCTCAGCGGGATGGTGACCGCGCTGGCGATGGCGCACGGCGTCGGCGCGCTGGGCTCCAGCATCGCCGGGCTCGCCGTGGGGCTGGCGTGCGGCGCCTTCAACGGATTCCTGGTGGCCTGGATGGGCCTGGCTCCGTTCGTCGTCACGCTGATCACCTATGCCGTCGCGGGAAGCCTGGCATTCATCGTGACCAACGGGCACTCGATGCCCATCCCGGACGCCGACTACTGGCTGCTCAACGCCGGCAGCCTGGTCCCGGGCGTCGTCAACCACATGCTCTATTGCGTGCTGCTGCTGTTCATCGTCGAGCTGGTGCTCAAGAAGGTGGTGGTCGGGCGCTGGCTGTTCGCGGTCGGCAGCAGCAGCCAGGCCGCCGGGCTGCTGGGCATTCCGGTGCGCGGCGTGCGCCTGCTCGCGTATACCGCGTCGGGGCTGCTGGCGTCGTTCAGCGGCCTGGTCAGCATCTCGTACATCAGCAACGCCGAGTCGACGGCGGGTTCGCCGCTGATGCTGCAGGCGATCGCCGCGGTCGTCATCGGCGGCGCCAGCCTCTCGGGCGGCACCGGCTCGGCCGTCGGTGCGTTGCTGGGCGCGCTGATGATCACCGTGATCCAGAACGGCGTGAACCTCATCGGCATCAACAGCTTCTGGCAGGGCACGGTGACCGGCCTGGTCATTCTCGCGGCCGCGTTGATCGATCGATTCAGCAAGCAACGGCGTTAGCGGCCATGCACACCGGCGAAAGCCACTTCCAACGACAAAGGAGACCCACGATGAAGAACCCACTCGACAGGACCCTGCACCGCGTACTGGCCGCCGGTGCGCTGATGCTGGCCGCGGCCATGGCCGTACCCGGCGCGGCCCAGGCTCAGGACAAGAAGCTGACCGTGGCCTACATCGCGCCGTCGCTGGACATCAGCTACTGGCAGTGGGTGGGCTACGGCGTCAAGTCCAAGGCGGCGGAGCTCGGCATGAACTACGTCGAGTACACCAGCGAGAACTCGCCGGCCAAGCAGATGGACAACATCCGCACGGCCGTGACCAAGGGCGTCGACGCGATCGTGATCGGACCGGTCAGCTCCACGAGCACGCCGCCGGTGCTGGCCTACCTCAAGGAGAAGAAGGTGCCGATCGCGTTCGCCGGCATCGGCCCGCAGCCGGGCCAGACCGACTACACCTCGGCCGTGACGGCCAACAACTACGACACCGGCAAGGCGCAGGGCAGCTTCGTCTGCAAGCTCGCGAAGGAGCGCGGCGGCAACAAGGTCGGCATGCTGTCGCTGCCGCAGGACCGAGAGAACGCGCAGAAGTACCTCAAGGGCGCATCCGAATCGTTCAAGGCCGACGGCTGCGAGCTCGTGCAGATGCTGCAGACGCGTGGCCTGACGGTGAACGAAGCGGTCGCGCAGGCCAACGACCTGCTCACCGCGCATCCGGACGTCAAGGCGATCTACGGCATGTACGACGAAGCGGGCACCGGCGCGGTCAAGGCGCTGCAGACACGCAACCTCGTCGGCAAGGTGGCGGTGG
Organism: Burkholderiaceae bacterium; assembly: GCA_036568605.1. Classification (GTDB taxonomy): domain Bacteria; phylum Pseudomonadota; class Gammaproteobacteria; order Burkholderiales; family Burkholderiaceae_C; genus DATCSE01. The sequence goes on from DATCSE010000612.1 coordinate 10,568, forward strand.
TGACGGCCGACGGCAGCCCGACCACCATCAAGCTGCTGCGCGACGGCGCGATCCAGGGAATCTTCCTGCAGGAGGCCGGCGGCCAGGGCATAGACGGAACGGAGCAGGTCTACAACGCGCTGAAGGGCAAGGCCACGACCAAGGAACTCGCCCTCGTGATGCCGCTGGTGACCAGCGAGACGATCACCGATCCCAAGGTGCAGGCCACCGTCAAGCGCGTGTACCCGCCCTCGGCCGGCGCCTACTGAGGCACGGCGCGGACCAGACAACGGGCGACGCCATGGACGACAGTTTTCCGATCATCGACCCCCATCACCACCTGTGGGACCTCGAGAACCACCGGTACCCCTGGCTGCAGGACGGCGTGAAGCCCATCGTGTTCGGCGACTACACGGCGCTGTGCAAGAGCTATTTGCTGGAGGACTTCCTGGCCGACGCGCGCCGCCAGAACGTCGTCAAGTCGGTGCACCTCGACGTCGGCTACGACCCGGCGAACCCGGTCGGTGAGACCCGCTGGCTGCAGGCGCTCGCCGACCGGCACGGCTACCCGCACGGCATCGTCGGTTATGCGGACCTGTCGCGGCCCGACGTCGAGGACCTGCTGGCCGCGCACTGCGAGGCACCGAACTTCCGCGGCATCCGCCAGTCGCTCAACTATGACCCCGATCCGGTCAAGACCTACCTGGACCGGCCCGGGGTTTCGATGGAAGCCGACTGGCGCCGCGGCTTCGCGAAGCTGCGCAGCTTCGGCCTGTCGTTCGACCTGCAGATCTACTGGCCGCAGATGGCGGAGTGCCTGGAACTCGCGCGCGCCTTCCCCGACCAGCCCATCATCCTCGACCACACCGGCATGCCGGTGGATCAGTCACCGGCCGGCTTCGAAGGCTGGCGCAACGGCATGCGCTTGCTGGCGCAGGCACCCAACGTGGCCTGCAAGATTTCCGGCCTCGGCATGGGCAACTTCCACTGGAAGCCGGAAGACTTGCGGCCCTGGGTGCTGACCGCGATCGATGCATTCGGCGTCGATCGCTGCATGTTCGCGAGCAACTTCCCGGTGGACAAGCTGTTCAGCTCGTACGACGCGATCTTCGACACGTTCAAGGCGATCACCCGCGACTTCGCACCGGCCGACAGGCGCAAGCTGTTTCACGACAACGCGCAGCGCTTCTATCGGCTGTGATGTCCAGTGCCGACTGGGGAACGGTTCGCGGCCGCTTCGCGACGAGCTTCGTGATCGTTTCGTCTTCGGCGTTCGATGCGAGCGCCGTCTTCGCTGCCTCCGGCGCTACTTCAGCTCCACCTTGATGCCGTCGTCCAGCACCGTGATGTCCCCGATCTCGTAGGTCTTGCTGCCGAAGCTCAGCTCTTCGACCGTGAAGGTGCGCAGAACTCGGCCCTGCAGCAATTCTTGCGCGACCAGGCCGCCGATCTGCTGCAGCCGTTGCGCGTCTTCGCCTCCGACGCCTTGCAGTTCCAGGCGCTCGGCTTTGGGCTGCTCGAGACGCAGAGCACGCGCCGGTGCGTCATAGCGCAGCGCACTGCTGATCGCGATCGTGCCATCGACACGACCCGCCCGCAGCAGCGGACTGGCGATCGTCACACGGGCCGTGATGGCCGCGCGGTTGGCCGCCGGATTCAAGCCGAGTTGCGGGTCGCTGAGCGCGACCGAGACGATCTCGGCGTAGCGCTGCGACATGGGGAACTGTTTGGCGATCATGGCCTGCAGCTCGGAACGCGTGGCCGTGTATTCGCTCGTCCAGAAGTTGAAGGCAGCCCATGCGGGCCACGGCAGCGCGATGGCCAGCGTGGCCAGGCACAGTCGGCGACGGGAACAGGGCACCATGGGGCCAAGGTGAATCGAAGACGCTCAGGGGACTAGTCCAGTGAAACAGAGGAATCGGCTGTGCGTGAACGCCTGAAAGGGCTGCAATCTAGGCGCGAAGCCGCCGATGTGGCAGGCCCCACATCAAGGCTTCGCAACGACGAGTGCGGCCCTTTCAGGCGTTCACCCTTCGGGCCGGGGTCTGCGAGGGCGCGCCGCGGCGTTGCAGCGCTTGCCCAGGCGGCCAGCCTGGGCCGCGCGCTGCGCCTTGCGGCGCGCCCTCGCAGACCCCGGCGCACAGCCGATTCCTCTGTTTCACTGGACTAGGGTACTTCCTGTTTCTGACGCAGTTCAATTGACGCTATGATGATGACAGTTGATTCAACGATGAATATTTATGCAATCTAGTCTGCCC
>DATCSE010000613.1:0-5426 GCA_036568605.1 Burkholderiaceae bacterium
CGAGCCGCACGCTGCGTGTGCGCGTGCGCTTCACGCGGCGCCGCGACGCGCAGGCCGCGGAGGAGTTCTGCGTGCTGTTCCTCGAGGACGTGCGCAACATGCAGGCGCGAAGCCGGCAGGAGAAGCTCGCCGCGATGGGCCGCGTCTCGGCCGGCATCGCGCACGAGATCCGCAACCCGCTGGCCGCGATCTCGCAGGCCAACGCGCTGCTCGCCGAGGACGCGACCGATCCGGCGCAGCGCAAGCTGATGCAGATGGTCAGCGACAACGTCGAGCGCCTGAAGCGCATCGTCGACGACGTGCTGGAGGTCGCGCCCAGCGTCGTGCAGGACGTCGGCGTGATCGACGCGACCGCGAAGGTCGCCGCGGCCTGCGGCGAATGGGCGCGCGCCAACAACGTCGGCACCGGCGCGAACGGGCAGCTGCGCGTCGAGCTGCCGCCGCAGCCGCTGGGCGTGCTGTTCGACGCGGAGCACCTGCGCCGCGTGCTCGTGAACCTGCTCGACAACGCGCTGCGTTACGCCAGCAAGTCGCCGGGTGCGATCCACCTGAGGCTGGACTCGCGCCACGAGGCGCAGGCCTTCCTCAGCATCACCAGCGACGGCCCGCCGATCCCGCCGGACGTCGAGCCGTATTTGTTCGAGCCGTTTTTCTCGACCCGCAGCCGCGGCACCGGACTGGGCCTGTATATTTGCCGCGAGCTGTGCGAGCGTTACGGGGCGAGCATCGACTACCGGCTGCGCACCGACGGCGAGAAGGAACGCAACGAGTTCTTCGTCGAGATGCGGCGCCGCGCGCTGTAGCACAAGCACCTGCGAAACCCTGCACGAATCCAGACCCGAGCTGCTTCACTCGACCTCATGACCAACGCCTCGCATTTCAGCCTGCTCGTCGTCGACGACGAGCCCGACCTGCGCACGCTCTACGAGCTGACGCTGCTGCGCGAGGGCTATGACATCGAGACCGCCGGCACCGTGCAGGACGCGCTGCTGCACCTGAAGGACCGCACCTACAGCGCGGTGATCACCGACATGCGGCTGCCCGACGGTTTCGGCCTCGACATCCTGCGCTGGCTCGAAGAAGGCGGCCGGCGCGAGAAGGCGATCGTGATCACTGCCTACGGCTCGGCCGAGAACGCGGTCGAGGCGCTGAAGGCCGGTGCCTACGACTACCTGACCAAGCCGGTCGACCTGAAGCAGTTCCGCGCGATCGTCGCGTCGGCGCTGGGCCGCAGCCCGGGCATGCCGACGGTCGATCCGTCGACGTTACCGTCGGAGCACGGGGGGACCGGCATCGTGGTGTCGGCGCCGCCGCCGAGTCCTGCTGCTGCGGCGTCGGCGCGGCCCGCGGCGCCCGCTGCAGCGCCGGCCGGCCCGACCAGCCAGGCGCTGAACCGCATGGCAGGGCAGTCGACCGCGATGCAGCAGGTGCGCGCGCTGGTCGAGAAGGTCGCGCGCAGCATGGCGCCGGTGCTGGTCAACGGCGAGTCGGGCACCGGCAAGGAGTTGGTCGCGCGTGCGATCCACGAGATCAGCCCGCGCCATTCGCAGCCGTTCGTTGCCGTCAACTGCAGCGCGATCCCGGAACAGCTGCTCGAGGCCGAGTTCTTCGGCTACCGCAAGGGCGCCTTCACCGGCGCGATGGAAGACCGCGAGGGCTTCTTCCAGGCGGCCAACGGCGGCACCTTGTTCCTCGACGAGATCGGCGACCTGCCGCTGTCGATGCAGAGCAAGCTGCTGCGCGCGATCCAGGAGCGCTCGGTACGGCCGGTCGGTGCCGTCAGCGAGGTCCCGGTCAACGTGCGGCTGCTCAGCGCGACGCACAAGGACCTGGCCGCCGAGGTGCACGGCGGCACGTTCCGTCAAGACTTGTACTACCGGCTCAACGTGATCCAGATCCGCGTGCCGCCGCTGCGCGAGCGCATCGAGGACCTGGTCGCGATCAGCGAGCGCGTGCTCGAGCGCATCGCGCGCGATGCCGGCGTGTCGCCGCCGCCGCGGCTGACGCGCGAGGCGCTGGTGCATCTCGAGCGTTATCCGTTCCCAGGCAATGTGCGCGAACTCGAGAACCTGCTGCACCGGGCGGTGGCGCTGTCGGGCGGCGAATCGATCGACGTCTACGACCTCGGCCTGCCTGAATCGGTGTTCACCGACACCGCGGCGCAGGAGCTCGAGCTGATCACCGAGAACACGCGCCACGAGATGCTGCTGCCGCTGACCCGCGAGCTGCCGCCGATGACCCCGGTCGAGGAGCCGCTGCCCAGCGACCTGGCGCAGCACCTCGATGCGATCGAACGCGACATCCTCGTGCGCGCGCTCGAGCGGCATCGCTTCAACCGCACCGCGGCTGGCGCGAGCCTCGGGCTCTCGCTGCGCCAGATGCGCTACCGGATGGCGCGTCTGGGCGTGAATGTCGGCGGCGATTCGGGCGGCATCGATCGTGAATGAGCCCGGACGCGGGCGGGCGCCCACGGCGTGACCGCGCCGCTCTGGCACGACGGCTGGCTACGCGCCGCGCGGCGCTGCGAATCGCCGAACTTCGGTGCGCGTCCGGCCGGCGTCGAGCCCGAGCTGATCGTGATCCACTCGATCAGCCTGCCGCCGGGTGTCTATAGCGGCAACGCGATCGAGCAACTGTTCACGAACCGGCTCGATTGGGAGGCGCATCCGTATTTCGCGCAGATCCGCGGGCTGCAGGTGTCGGCGCATTTCGTGGTGCGGCGCGACGGCGAGTTGTTGCAGTTCGTGTCGTGCGCGATGCGCGCCTGGCACGCCGGCGCATCGCAATGGCGCGGGCGCGACAACTGCAACGACTTCTCGATCGGCATCGAGCTCGAGGGCCTGGAAGGCGAGACCTTCGAGGCGGCCCAATACGAGACGCTGGCCGTGCTGATGCGGCGTCTCGCGCGGCGCTACCCGATCCGCGGCGTCGCCGGGCACGAGCACATCGCGGCGGGGCGCAAGCACGATCCGGGGCCGGGCTTCGATTGGGCCCGCATCGTCGGGGCGCTGCATTGGCCACGCCGGTATTTTCCCGAGGCGCTGGCGATCGACATCTGATCCTCGACGGCTCGCCGGCGCTCGCGCGAACCCTTGTACGGCGGGGCTTGCAACGCGAAACCTCGTGCAACGCAAGGCGTAGCGCGATGCGCGACACTGGATGCGCGCCAGTGCTGCGTTTGCTGCGCGATCGAGGTGTTCGTGAGCCTGTCGTGCACTCCCTTGTGCCGGCGGTCGGACCGCGTATATACGCTATCTGTAGTGCTTGAAGGCGGGTCGGACCCCAGATATAGTGTCCACCCTGATCTCGTCCCTTTTCGCCTCTCTTCGTCGCTTCTCTCGTCCCCGTTCTCGCTGACCTATAGCCGAAGCGTCACGAGACTAGTCCGACACGAAGAATCCCGCACCTTCAGAAATCAAGAGGAATCCACATCCCATGCAAACCGCTTCCGTTCCCGTCACGTCTGCCGCGACCCCGCAACGCGCCATGGCCGCCGGCACGCCGACCCCTTCGGTCTACCAGGGCTACCAGATCATCCGCCGCAACGGCGCGGTCGTGTCGTTCGAGCCGAACAAGATCGCGGTCGCGCTGATGAAGGCGTTCCTCGCGGTGCATGGAACGCAGGGCGCGGCGTCGGCCAGCGTGCGCGAAACGGTCGATGCGCTGACCGAGTCGGTCGTGCGCGCGCTGCTGCGCTCGCGTCCGGGCGGCGGCACGTTCCACATCGAGGACGTGCAGGACCATGTCGAGCTCGGCCTGATGCGCGGCGGCCACCATGAAGTGGCGCGGGCGTACGTGCTGTACCGCGAGCGCCGTTCGCAGGAGCGCGCGAAGCAAGGTGTCGCGCCGGCCGTTGCCGAGCCCACGCTGACCGTGCTCGACCGCGGCGCCCGCGTGCCGCTCGATCTGGGGCGGCTGCAGGCGCTGATCGAATCGGCCTGCGCCGGCCTCGGCGGCGAGGTGCGCCCCGAGCCCATCCTGGCCGAGACGCGCCGCAACCTGTACGACGGCGTGCCGATCGAGGAAGTGCACAAGGCCTCCATCCTGGCCGCGCGCACGCTGATCGAGAAGGACCCTGGCTACACCCGCGCGACCGCGCGGCTGCTGCTGCACACGATCCGCAAGGAGATCCTCGGCGAGGAGGTGCTGCATGCCGAGATGCAGACGCGCTATGCCGACTACTTCCCCGGCTTCATCAAGAAGGGCGTGCAGGCCGAGCTGCTGGACGACAAGCTGCTGCAGTTCGACCTGGCCAAGCTCGGCGCGGCGCTGAAGGCCGACCGCGACCTGCAGTTCGACTACCTCGGGCTGCAGACGCTGTACGACCGCTACTTCCTGCACGTCGACGAGCAGCGCATCGAGCTGCCGCAGGCGTTCTACATGCGCGTCGCGATGGGCCTCGCGCTGAACGAGATCGACCGCGAAGCGCGCGCGATCGAGTTCTACGAGGTGCTGTCGAGCTTCGACTTCATGAGCTCGACGCCGACGCTGTTCAACTCCGGCACGCGGCGCTCGCAGCTCTCGAGCTGCTACCTGACGACGGTGGCCGACGACCTGGACGGCATCTACGAGGCGCTGAAGGAGAACGCGCTGCTGTCCAAGTTCGCCGGCGGCCTCGGCAACGACTGGACCAACGTGCGTGCGCTCGGCAGCCACATCAAGGGCACGAACGGCAAGAGCCAGGGCGTGGTGCCGTTCCTGAAGGTGGTCAACGACACCGCGGTGGCGGTCAACCAGGGCGGCAAGCGCAAGGGCGCGGTCTGCGCGTACCTCGAGACCTGGCACCTGGACCTCGAGGAATTCCTCGAGCTGCGCAAGAACACCGGCGACGACCGCCGCCGCACCCACGACATGAACACCGCGAACTGGATTCCGGACCTGTTCATGAAGCGCGTGCACGAGGGCGGCGACTGGACGCTGTTCTCGCCGTCGACCTGCCCGGACCTGCATGACAAGTTCGGCCAGGCCTTCGAGGCCGCCTACACCGCCTACGAGGACAAGGCGACCCGCGGCGAGATCAAGCTGTTCAAGCGCATGCCGGCCAAGGACCTGTGGCGCAAGATGCTCTCGATGCTGTTCGAGACCGGGCACCCCTGGATCACGTTCAAGGACGCCTGCAACGTGCGCTCGCCGCAGCAGCACGTGGGCGTCGTGCATTCGTCGAACCTGTGCACCGAGATCACGCTGAACACCAGCGAGACCGAGATCGCGGTCTGCAACCTGGGTTCGGTCAACCTGGTGCAGCACATCAAGGACGGCGTGATCGACCAGGCGAAGCTGAAGAAGACCGTCGCGACCGCGATGCGCATGCTCGACAACGTGATCGACATCAACTACTACGCGGTCAAGAAGGCGCGCGACTCGAACCTGCGGCACCGCCCGGTCGGCCTGGGCATCATGGGCTTCCAGGACGCGCTGTACGAGCT
>DATCSE010000614.1:0-3919 GCA_036568605.1 Burkholderiaceae bacterium
CCGCCTGTACCGCACCGGCGACCTCGCGCGCTATCGCAACGACGGCTGCATCGAGTTCCTCGGTCGGCTCGATCACCAGGTCAAGTTGCGCGGCTACCGCATCGAGCTCGGCGAAGTCGAGGGGGTCCTGACCCGGCACCCGGGCGTGCGCGAAGCGGTCGCGGTCGCGCGCGAGGACACGCCGGGCGATCAGCGTCTCGTCGCCTATGTCGTTGCTGCTGCCGCCGCGAATGCGGCAAGCGCCGCGGCGCTGGCGCCCGCCGAACGCACCCGGCACTGGCAGGCGATCTGGGACGAGACCTACCGCGGTGCCCCAGTCCATGTCGACGCCGATCCCGCGTTCAACATCGTCGGCTGGAACAGCAGCTACACCGGCGCGCCGATTCCCGCCGAAGAGATGCGCGACTGGCTGGACGCGACGGTCGAGCGCATTCGCGCGCTCGCGCCGCGGCGCGTGCTCGAGATCGGCTGCGGCACCGGGATGCTGCTGTTCCGCGTCGCGCCGCATGGCGATCACTACTGCGGCGTCGATTTCTCCGGCGCGGCGCTGCGCCATATCGACACGCACCTGCCCGCATCGCTGCGGCCGCGGGTCGAGCTGCGGCAGCACGCCGCCGACGATCTGAGCGGCATCGCACGGGCATCGTTCGACCTGGTCGTGATCAACTCGGTCGCGCAGTACTTCCCCGACATCGACTACTTCGTGCGCGTGCTCGAGCAGGCCACCGCAGTGTTGGCCCCGGGTGGCGCGATCTTCATCGGCGATGTGCGCAGCCTGCCGCTGCTCGATGCGTTCCATGAGGACATCGAGCGGCATCGTGGCGGCGGCGAGCTGGCTCCCGACGTCCTGCGTGCGCGCGTCGCCGAGCGCGTGCGGGCCGAAAGCGAGCTGGTGATCGCCCCGCAGTTCTTCGAAGCGTTCGCCGCGGCGCACGCCAGCACGTTAGCCGGGGCGGAAGTGCTGCCCAAGAGCAGCCGCCACGCCAACGAGATGACACGGTTCCGCTATGACGTCGTGCTGCGCACCGGCTCGGCACCGGCGGCTGCCGAGGCGCGGTCGGCGCAGCCGTGGTCGGCCTACGCAAACCAGCCGGCGGTCCGCTCGCCGGGTGATGCGCTGGTGCCCGCGCTGAAGCAGCACCTGAGCGCGACGCTGCCCGACTACATGGTGCCCGGTGCGATCGTCGTGCTCGAGGCGTTGCCGCTGACGCCGAACGGCAAGGTCGATCGCAAGGCGCTGCCGGCGCCGGAGCGCGGCCGCAAGGCCGCAAGCACGGCCTACGCCGCGCCTCGCGGCGATACCGAGCAGCTGCTGGCACGCATCTTCGGCGAGCTGCTGAACCTCGAGCAGGTGGGCAGCGACGACAACTTCTTCGACCTCGGCGCGAACTCGCTGCTGATGGTGCGGGCCAACGGCATGCTGCGCGAGGCGCTGCAGGCGCAGGTGTCGCTGGTCGACATGTTCCGCTACCCGACCGTTGCGCTGCTGGCCCGTCATCTCGCGGATCGCGAGGCGCAGGCCGAGACCAGCGCGCAAGAGGTCGCCGCCCACGCGAGCGAACGGGCGCAGGCTCGTCAGGATGCGATGGCGCGCCGGCGCCAGGCGCGGCAAGGAGCTCGACCCGTTCCGGCGCGCTGAGCCGGCCGGCTAAGGCACGCGGCCGACGCGCGGCTCAGCGGACGGCGATCTGCTCGAAGTCGGCGCGCAGGTCATGGCGCCCGCGGCCCTGGCTGTGCGCATAGAGGATCAGGCCGACCTGCAGCCGTGCCGGCAGGTCGGGGCGGTCGTAGCTGACCAGCTCGCGCCAGGCATCGCCCCTGTTGTCGTGGCTGCCGACGCGGCGCGCCCGCAGCGTGAAGCGCGCGCCGCTGCGCTGGATCGCCAGCTCGGCATCGCCGCTGTCCCAGCGGAACGAGTGGATCTCGCTCAAGCCTTGGCGCGTGCTCTTGGTCTCGACCTGCAACTCGCCGCAGCAGAACCCGATCACGTTGAACACGTAGTTCTCGAGGCTCATCCACGCGTCGCTCGCCGGGTCGCGCAGCAACAGGCCGGCGAACTGCCATTCCATGTCGGGCGGGCTCGCCGGATCGCTGCGCTTGCGTGCCTTCACGACCGCGCTGACCGTGCCGTCGCCGACGAGTTGCCGGTAGACCAGCGGGCCGCGCGCGTTCAGGAACCACAGGCTCTCGCGCGTGGCGATGAGCGCGAGGCGGTCGGTCCGCGGCTCGATCTCGACGGCGTCGCGCTGCAGCCAGCGCCACTCGGGCTCGATCTGGCCGCGCGGGTTGGCGTAAGGCGTTCGGATGTCGCTCGTCGTGTCGTGATGCAGCCGGCGGCTGATCGGCGCGACGACCGCCGAGACCGCGCGGTACGACCGCGAGTCACGGCCCTTGTCGTGCGCCATGAACAGCGCGAGCCCGGCCAGCACGAGCAGCGCGACGATCAGGATGGCGACGATCAACGCGATCAGCCTGGCAGGCATGCCAGCTGGCCTTTGCCGGCGAGGGCCGGCTGCCGCGGCGACAGCGCGGGCGGCAGCGCGAGCGCATGATCGATCTGCTCCTGCAGCGCCCGGGCCAGCGTGGCGACGTTCGGCTCCTGCAGCATGCTGACGTGGCCGCCCGGCACGTCGATGGTCTGGATCGGCCCGGCGACGCGCCGCGCCCAGCCCAGCATCGGATCGCCGTGGATCTCGATGACCGGCTCGTCGGCCGGATCGCCGAGTCCGCGTGTCGCGCGGAACAGCGCCACGTTGCCGTGCACGACGCCGTCGACGCGGTACTGGCTGCGCGCGAACATGTAGATTTCGCGCACCGACAGCTCGCGCAGCGTGGTCGGCGGCGCGATACGCTGGTCCAGGTGGCGGCGCAGCGCCTCGACGTTGCGCCGCGACTTCAGGGCCTGCAGCCAGGCGCCGGCTTCGTAGCGGATCAGGTTCAGCAGCTTGCTCGCCGCGGTGGCCGCGGCCGCCAGCAGCCGGCGCGGCAGCGCACTGCCGTGAACGGCGCCGACCGCGTTGCGCAGCGAGACGAGCCGGCGCTTCGTCACGCGGCCGGCACGCAGCGGCGTCTCGACATCGGCGACATCGAACAGCGCGAGCAGCGCGATCCGTTCGCCCTGGGCCTCGAGCTGGCGTGCGATCTCGAACGCGATCACGCCGCCGGCGCACAAGCCGCCGATCAGGTACGGGCCGTGCGGCTGCGCGTCGCGGATCTTCTTCAGATGATGGGCCGCCATGTCCGGAATGCGCGTGTGCAGCATCGCGTGGCCGTCGCCGGCTTCCGGCTGCAGGCCGTACACCGCGCGGCCGGCATGCAACCCGTGGGCGAGCGTGCGGTACAGCAAGGTCTCGCCGTCGCCGTCGTGCACCAGGAACAGCGGCGTGCGCGTGTCGCCGGTGCGGATCAGCACCAGCGAATCGCGTGCCGTCTCGCGGTCCATCCAGGCCGCGAGCTTGCGCACCGTGGGCGCCTGCAGCAGCGCGCTGAGCGGGATGCGTCGTCCGAGCGCGACCTCGATGCCGGACGCCAGCCGCATCGCGAGCATCGAATGGCCGCCGAATTCGAAGAAGTCGTCGGTGACGCCGAGCTGCTCGACGCCCAGCGCCTTCTGCCACAGCGCGAGCAGCGCCGTTTCGGTTGCGGTCTCCGGCGCGACGACGGAGCGTGCATCGCCGTTGGCGTCCTGCACCGCGGGCAGCGCGTGGCGATCGATCTTGCCGTTCGGCAGCAGCGGGACGTCGGCGATTGCGACGAAGTGCTGCGGCAGCATGTAGTCGGGCAGCGTCGCGGCGAGGAAGTCGCGCAGCGCGGCGGCGCCGGGCACGGCCTCGTGCGCGACGACGTAGGCGACCAGGCGCACGTCGCCGGGCCTGTCCTCGCGCACGATGACGATGGCGCGGGCCAGCGCCGGGTGCCG
>DATCSE010000615.1:0-12648 GCA_036568605.1 Burkholderiaceae bacterium
TCGAGCCGCAAGCGCAGCTCGTAGTGGGTCGCAAGCCGGGTCAGGATCTGCTCATGAGCATCGCCCTCGAGGCCATGCAGCTCGATCAGCTCGCGGGTGTTCGCACGCACCTCCGCGTCCAGGCGCTGCGCGAGCGCGCGCTGCGCCTGCGCGGCCGGCGCGTCGTCGGCGGGCTTCGCAAGACCGATCGCGGCGCCGACATGGCGCAGGTTCGTGCGCAGCGTCGCGGCGACACCGCCGGTATCGGGCAAGGGCTCGCTCGCCTGCGCGAGCCTCGCGAGGCTGGCCGCGACAGCCCGCATCGCGGCATCGAAGGTCTGCTCGCGCTGCGCCTGCCAGAGCGCGCGCAAGCGCGCCATGCGGGCCCGCGGCTCGCCGTCGGGCAGCACGCTCTCGATCGCGCGCAGCAGCGTCAGCTCCTGGACCCAGCAACGCGCGAACGCGTCCAGAGGCAGCACCTCGCGCACCGGCGCGAACGCGGCGAGGTGGCGGCGCCAGCGCGCGATGTCGGCCGCTTCGAGCGCGGCCTCGCGCGGCGGCCCGAGCTGGTTCAGCAGCACGATCACCGGCTTGCCGACCCAGGCGAGCAATTCCATCTCGGCGGCGACATACGCGGCAGACTCCGGCGCCTCGGCGGCATTGACCAGGTACAGCATCACGTCGGCCTCGTCGCGCACGTTGCGCAGCGCCTGCTGGCTGGCCCAGAACGGACGGTCGCGCCAGCGGTCCCACACCGCGCTGAGGAACCAGCCCAGCGGCGTCGCCGATTGGCGCAGCCGCTTCACGAGGCGCACGCTGTCGCCGAAGCCGGGCGTGTCCCACAGCAGCAGACGTTCGCCTTGCGGCGTCTCGAGCATCGTGTAGACGTCGGCGAACTCGGTCACGTGCGGCGCATCGCGCACCTGGCCGACGTCGCGCCCGAGCAGCGTGCGCGCCAGCGTGGTCTTGCCCGCGTTGGTGTGCGAGACCAGCGAGAGACTGATCGCAGCGTCGGACATTCGCGTGCTTCGTGCTACTCGCCGGTCGCCAGCGAATAGAGGGCCAGCGCTCCGCGATGCTCGGCGCCGATCGCGGCCCAGAACGCGCGGCCGGCCGCGTTGTCCGAGAACACCAGCAGGTGGCACTTGCGCACGCCCGCCTCCGCGAGCGCCGCGAGGCCGCCGCGGACCAGCCGGCGGCCCACGCCCAGGCGGCGCACCGATGCGGCGACCGCCAGATGATGGATCAGCCCGCGGCGGCCGTCGTGGCCGACGAGGATGGTGCCGACCACGCGTCCGTTCGCCATTGCAACGCGGCTCAGGCCGGGGTTGCGGGCCAGGAACTTCGCGATCTCGCCGGGCGTGTCCGCATCGCTGAGCCCGACGCCGTCGGTCGCTTCCCACAGCGCCCGCGCTTCGCCGTAGTGCCGGTTCTCGAACGGATGCAGGTCGACGGACATGATGATGAGGGTTCAGCCTGCGCTCGCGATCCGCGCATGCACCGCATTCTGCGCAACGAACGCCGCACGCAGATCGGCTTCGAAGCGGGCCGGCGTCGCCGCCGCATCGAGGTCGACGAACACCGCCGCCGCGCCGACCGCTTCGCAGCAGGCGCGCCAGGCCTGCTGGCGCTGCACGATGCGCTCTGCCAGCGCGCCGAAGCGCTGGCGGAACGCGGCCTCGTCGATCAGCACCGCGACCGCCGCGCCGCCCGGCAGCGCAGCGGCCAGGCGCTCGATGAAGCGGCCGTGGTTCTCGGCCTCCGGCGTCGCGTTCAGGTCGAACAGCACGAGGCCGTGCGTCGTCGCCGGATCGACCGCCAGCGCGGCCTCGTTCTCGGCGCCGTACGCGACCGTGGTCGCGATCGTCAGCCCGACGCGCGCACCGAACGCCTCGGCCAGCAGCGCACGCAGCGCGAGCGTCGCCTGCGGCGTCGGCGTGTGGGCGTACGGCCAGACCTGCAGATGCGCCGCGCCGCCGCGCTGCAACCGCGCGAGCCGCTGGAAGTACGGCTCGGACAGCGGCATCGGAAAACGGCCCGCCCTGAAGGCCGTGCGCGCCGCGCAGAGCGACGCGAGCAGCACGCGCGGCAGCACGATGAACAGCAGCAGCGTCAGCGCGAGCAGGTGGATCCACGGTGCCGCACCGGCGCCGGCTTTCGCCTCGCCATGCACGGCACGCAGCGCGGCAAAGCCGTCGAGATCCGGCAACGCGATGCCCGACAGCATCGAGGCCGGCGCGAGCACCGCGCTGACCAGCGCATGCGCGGTCTCGTTCGACAGGAACGTGCTCTCCCAGACCGCGCGGTAGTCGAACACCAGCCCGCGCAGGTACATGCCGGCGATCAGGCCCAGCGCCAGTGCGGCCGCGCCGGCATGCAGCACGGTCTCGGTCCGCAGCGTCGCGAGCCGGCCGCTGCGTGCGGCCCAAAGCTTGCCGAACGAACGCAGCGCCGGTCCGCTGCCGCCGGCCGCGGCGCGCGGCTGCCGGCGGCGCACGCGCAGCAGCGAGCGCATCGTGCGCACCAGCGGGCCGGGTCCGATGTCGTGGCGGCGCAGCAGCCCGGCCAGCGCATCGCCCGCCAGCACGAGGTACACCGCGGCGTTCCACAGCAGCACGTCCCACAGCGGCGGCGCGAGCAAGTTGATGCGCTGCTCGCCGCCGAACAAGGCATGGCCCAGGCTGTCGGCTGCGATGCCGATCACGAAGGCAAGCAACGCGACGATGGCGATCCAGCGCGCCTGCCACAACGGCAGCGCCAACCAGCGCGCCGCGAGGCGTTCGCGCGGCAGCAGCCGCTGCAGCGCATGGCGCGCGCGCTGCACGATGAACTCGTCGCTCGTGGCCTCGCTGCCCGCGGCCTCGAGCGCGACACGGTCGGCCCAGGCGCGGTCATCGGCGCTCCAGCTCGCACTGGCAGGCTGCGCGGTCTCGAACGCCTCGAGCAGCGTGACGTCGCGGGCGCTGGCTTCGTTCATCGTCGTCGTTCGTTCGTCGTCCGCAACGCCGCGTGTTTCACCCTCGCTCGATGCGCGGAATCAAACGCCCAGCTGCGCGGCCAGCTCGCCGAAGTCGGCCGCGACGATGTCGAACTGTGCGTCTCCGACCGGCTCGCGCCAGCCGCCCTCGCCCCACTCCAGCGGCCGCGGCACGTACGCCGTGCGCAACCCGGCACGCTGCGCGCCGACCAGGTCGCTGGGATGCGCGGCGACCATCAGCAGCTCGTCGTACGCAACGTCCAGCAGCTTCGCCGCACCCTGGTAGACAGCCGGGTCGGGCTTGTACTTGCCGAACAGCTCGGCCGACAGCACGCAGTCCCACGGCAGGCCGGCGCGCTTGGCCATCTCGACCAGCAGCGAGACGTTGCCGTTGGACAGCGTCGCGATCGTGTAGCGCGATTTCAGCCGCTGCAGCCCGGCCACCGAATCGGGCCACGGGGTCAGCCGGTGCCAGGCGTGGTTCAGCTGCGCGACCTCGGCGTCGCTCAAGCCGTCGAGGCCGAAGCGGGGGCGCAGCTCGTCGAGAATTGCGCGGTGCAGGCCGTCGATGTTGGCCCACCCGATCTCGCCGCGCATCGCACGCTCCATCGCCGGCCGATAGCCCTGGCGCCACGCGTCGGCGAACGCCGCGGCATCGAACCCTGCCAGCCCTTTTGCCTGCGCGAGCGCGGCCGCCTCGCGGACGATGCTGCCGCGCCAGTCGACGACCGTGCCGAAGATGTCGAACACCAGCGCGCGAATGTGCCTGCCACCGTCGAACGCCATCATTCGTCTCCTGTTTCTTACTCTTAGGCCAGCGCCCGCCCGATCAGGATCTTCTGCACGTCGCTCGTCCCCTCGTAGATCTGGCAGACGCGCACATCGCGGTAGAGGCGCTCGACCGGGAAGTCGCCGACGTACCCGTAGCCGCCGAACACCTGGATCGCCGCGCTGCAGACCCGCTCGGCCATCTCGCTGGCGAACAGCTTGGCCATCGCCGCCTCCTTCAGGCACGGCACGCCGGCGTCCTTCAGGCTCGCGGCGTGGTGGATCAGTTGCCGCGCCGCCTCGATCTGCGTGGCCATCTCGGCAAGCCGGAACTGCAGCGCCTGGTGCTCGAAGATCGGCTTGCCGAAGGCTTCGCGCTCTTTCGAGTAGGCGAGCGCGGCCTCGAACGCGGCGCGCGCCATGCCGACACTTTGCGAGGCGATGCCGATGCGCCCGCCCTCCAGCCCCGACAGCGCGATCTTCAACCCCTGGCCTTCGTCGCCGAGCCGGTTCGCGGCCGGGATGCGGCAGTTCTCGAACACGATCTGCGCGGTGTCGCTCGCGTGCTGGCCCATCTTGTCCTCGATGCGCGCGACCGTGTAGCCGGGCGTCGCCGTGGGCACGATGAAGGCGCTGATGCCCTTCTTGCCGGCATTCTTGTCGGTGACCGCCATCACGATCGCGACATCGCCGTTCTTGCCGCTGGTGATGAACTGCTTGACGCCGTTGAGCACGTAGTGGTCGCCGTCGCTGCCCTTGACGAATTGCGCGGTCGTGCGCAGCCCGTCGGCCTGCGAGCCGACGTGCGGCTCGGTCAGGCAGAACGCGCCCAGCATCTCGCCGCGCGCCAGCGGCTTGAGCCAGCGCTCCTTCTGCGCATCGTCGGCCCACGCCATCAGGATCGAGCAGACCGGGCAGTTGTTGACGCTGACGATGGTCGAGGTCGCGCCGTCGCCGGCGGCGATCTCCTCGAGGATCACCGCGAGCGCCAGGTAGTCGAGCCCGGCGCCGTCCCATTCGGCCGGCACCGCGACGCCGTAGCAGCCCAGCTCGGCAAGCCCGCGCAGCTCGGCTTCCGGAAAGTGGTGGCTCTTGTCCCAGGCCGCGGCCTGCGGCGCGATGTGGTCCTGCACATAGGCGCGCACGGCGTCCTGCACGGCGCGGTGGTCTTCGCTCAGTTGCATCTCGTCAGCCTTGCCGTCGAAGCGGTCACCAATCGATGCTCGTTCCGTCGTGGTTGAAGAAGCGCCCGTTGTCGGCCGGCCTGAGCCCGGCGATCACGCGGCGCAGGTCGGCCACGCTCTGCTCGGGCGAGAGGTCGGCGGCGGACGAGCCCATGTCGGTGCGGACCCAGCCCGGATGCAGGCTCACGCAGATGCAGCGGCCGGCCAGCACCTGCGAGACGTCCTTCAGCACGGAATTGACCGCTGCCTTCGACGCGCGGTACAGCCAGCCATAGTGCCCGGTGCGTGGCCCGATCGCGCCCATGCGCGACGACAGCACCGCGAGCTTCGCGCCCGGCGCGAGCGCATCGACCAGGGCCGGCAGCACGCGCATCGGCCCCAACACGTTGATGCCCATCACCTCGGCGAAATCGGCGTCGGTCGGCGGCTCCAGCCCCTCGGTAGGCGGCCCGTACACGCCCGCGACATGCAACACCACGTCGAACGCATGGCCGTCGAGCTGCCAGGTCAGGCGCGAGACGCTTTCGGCACTCGCCACGTCGAGCTGGAGCGCCGTCGCGCCGAGTTCGCGCAGCACCGCGAGATCGGCATCGCGGCGTGCCGTGGCGGTCACGGCCCAGCCGTCGGCCCGGTACTGGCGCACGAATTCCAGCCCGATGCCGCGCGACGCGCCGATGATCAGCGCGTGCATCGCCGCACGCCGCCTGCTGTCTTGTACGCCATCGCCGTCACGCAGCCGCGGCTTCGGTGACCAGGATCGTGCCGCGCGCGATCACCGCCGGGTGCGCGCGCGCGACGCCGGCGTTGCCGTCGAGGTGCGCGATCCAGCCGCCGAGCTTGTTGTTCCATTCGATCTTCGCGACCGTCCAGATCAGCTCCACGGTCTGCTCGGCGAAGATCGGCCCCTTGAACGCGAAGTTCATGTTGAGGCACAGCATCTCGCGGCGCACGCCGTCGTCGTGGCGCGAGAAGTGGGTCGCGAGCATGCCCATCAGGATCGCGGCGGTCTGCTGGCCGCTCGCGATGATTTCGCCGAAGCGGCCGCGCTGCGCCGCCAGCGCATCCACGTGCAGCGGGTTGTGGTCGAAGCTGCTGCGCGCGAACAGCGCGATCTCCTCGCGTGTGTAGCGCACCGTGCGAGTCAATTTCTCGCCGACCTGGACGAGACGGTCCCGTACCTCCACGTGCCGCGCCCCGCGCCGGTCAGACCAGCTCGACGGCCAGCGCCGTCGCTTCGCCGCCGCCGATGCACAGCGCGGCGACGCCCTTCTTGAGGCCGCGCTTGCGCAGCGCTCCCAGCAGCGTGACGACGATGCGCGCCCCGCTCGCGCCGATCGGATGGCCCAGCGCGACGGCGCCGCCGTGCACGTTGACGATCTCGTGCGGCAGCTTGAACTCGGTCATCGCGGCCAGCGTGACCGCGGCGAAAGCTTCGTTGACTTCCCAGAGGTCCACGTCCTTGGCGGCCCAGCCGGTCT
Source organism: Burkholderiaceae bacterium (assembly GCA_036568605.1). Classification (GTDB taxonomy): domain Bacteria; phylum Pseudomonadota; class Gammaproteobacteria; order Burkholderiales; family Burkholderiaceae_C; genus DATCSE01. Next base: position 6,387 of record DATCSE010000615.1, read on the forward strand.
TCTGCAGCACCTTCGCGATCGCGCCGACCGGCGCGGTCGTGAACCAGTTCGGCGCCTGCGCGTGCACCGCGTGGCCGAGGATGCGGGCGAGCGGCTTGGCACCGAGCTTGGCGGCCGTGCTTTCGCGCATCAGCACCAGCGCGGCGGCGCCGTCGGAGATGCTGGACGAGGTCGCGGCGGTGATCGTGCCGTCCTTCTTGAATGCCGGCTTCAGGCCGGGGATCTTGTCGAGCTTGGCCTTGAACGGCTGCTCGTCGAACTTCACCACGGTGTCGCCCTTGGGGCCCGACAGCGTGACCGGGGCGATCTCCCAGTCGAAGCTGCCGTCCTCGTTGGCGCGCTTGCTGCGCTCGGTGGACGCGATCGCGAACTGGTCCTGCTGCTCGCGGCTGAAGCTGTACTTCGCGACGCACTCTTCGGCGAACACGCCCATTGCCTTGCCGCCGCCGCTCGGCAGCTTCTCGTACGCGTCCTCCAGGCCATCGAGCGCCATGTGGTCATACAGGCTGGTCAGGCCGTACTTCACGCCCTTGCGCATGAAGGTCAGGTGCGGCGCGTTGGTCATGCTCTCCATGCCGCCGGCGACGACCACGTCGGCGGTCTCGCTCCTCAGCATGTCGTGGCCGAACATCATCGCGCGCATGCCGGACCCGCACATCTTCGACAGCGTGACCGCGCCGACCGATTGCGGCAGCCCGGCCCCGAGCGCTGCCTGGCGCGCCGGCGCCTGGCCCTGGCCGGCCATCAGGCAGTTGCCCATCAGCACCTCGTTGACCGCGTCGCCGGGCAGCTTCGCGCGCTCGATCGCGGCCTTGATCGCGATCGCGCCGAGCTGATGCGCCGCGAGCGTACTGAAATCACCCAGCAAGCCGCCGATCGGCGTGCGGGCTGCGGAAACGATGACGATGGGGTCGCTCATGAGTGGCTCCTTGCAGGATCGGTGGCGCGGTCCAAGGCAGGTTCGGGGTCGCGCCGGTGCGCAAAACGTTTGTGCGCGTCATACGGAAAGACATCATGCACGTATCCGGCGAGGATGCGCTCCTTGTGGCCTTGCCAGAACGCCGGGTCGAGCAGGTCGGCATGGTGGCGCATGAACACGCCGCGCACGCTGGGGTTGCCGAGCAGGAATGGACCGAAGGTCTCGGGGAACACGTCCTTCGGGCCGACGCGGTACCAGATCTCGCCGGACATCTCCTCCTCCTCGTTGCGCGCCGCGGGCACCTGCCGGAAGTTGCAGTCGGTCAGGTACTCGATCTCATCGTAGTCGTAGAACACGACCTTGCCGTGACGCGTGACGCCGAAGTTCTTCCACAGCATGTCGCCGGGGAAGATGTTCGCGCGCACCAGGTCCTTGATCGCGTTGCCGTACTCGATCACCGCGCTCTCGATCTGGCCCAGCGATGCCTCCTGCAGGTAGATGTTCAGCGGAATCATGCGCCGCTCGATGTACAGGTGCTTGATGACGAGCGAATCCCCGTCGTCCTCGAGCAGGCTGCCGCAGAACTCCTGGAGCTCGGCGACCAGCTCGTCGTCGAAGCGAGCGCGCGGGAACGCGACGTTGCTGTACTCCAGCGTGTCGGCCATGCGCCCGACCCGGTCGTGCTGCTTGACGAGCAGGTACTTGCTCTTGATCAGCTCGCGCGTCGTCTCTTTCTGTGCCGGGAAGTAGTCCTTGATGACCTTGAAGACGTACGGAAAGCTCGGCAGGTCGAACACCAGCATCACCATGCCCTTGATGCCGGGCGCGATGCGAAAGCTGTCGGAGCTGTGCCGCAGGTGGTAGAGGAAGTCGCGGTAGAAGGCGTTCTTGCCCTGCTTCGCGAGGCCCAGCGCGTTGTACAGCTCGCTGCGCGGCTTGCGCGGCATCAGCGAGCGCAGGAATTGCACGTAGGCCGACGGGATCTCCATCGCGACCATGAAGTACGCGCGGGCGAAGCTGAACAGCAGCAGCAGGTCGTCCTCGCCGAACAGCACCGCGTCGATGACCAGACCGCCGCGCTCGCCGTGCAGGATGGGCAGCGCGAACGGCGTCTCGTTGAAGCCGTTGATGATCTTGCCGACCAGGTACGCGCCCTTGTTGCGATAGAAGAGCGAGCTCAGCACCTGGATCTGGAAGTTCGCGCGCATCCGGAATTCGCCGAGCCGCTCGTTGACCGCATGCAGCGCGCAATCGACGTCGCGGTCCAGGTCCTCGAACTCGCGCCGCAGCTGGAAGTTCGTGACGATGCGCCGCAAGGTTTCCCGCATCGTCGCCTTGGTCGGGTAGTAGGCGCGGTAGGTCGGCTCGGACGCCGGCTCGTCGTTCTCGATGTACTCGGTCGCGACCGCCGGGCGCACGAAGATGAAGTCGTTGTTGAAATAGCGGCGGTGCAGGATCTTGGTCGTGACCGAGTTGAAGAAGGTCTCGGCCAGTTCGGGCTGGTGGTGCTCGATCAGCAGGCCGATGTAGTGCAGCTTGACCTGCTGCCACACGTCCTTCGGCAGCTCGGAGACGGCGAACTCGGTCTGCAGCCGCTCGGCCGCCTCGTCGACGCGCTTGTCGTAGAACTCGATGCGCTCGCGCTGGGCGCGCTGCTGGCCGTGCCAGTCGCCCTCCTCGAAGCGGCGCTTCGCATCGGCGCTGGTCTCGCGAAACAGCCGGTAGTGGCGGTTGAAGCCGTCGAGCATCGCACGCGCGATGTCGAACGCGCGCAGGTCGGTCAGCGCGGTCGGGAACGCGCTCGCCAACGCAGCTGAAGCGGCCGAGGCGGTGGGGGCGGCGGACTCATCGCGGCGCATAACGGGACTGTACGGCGGCGATCGCCTGCTCGTAGGTCGCGCTCATCTCCGCGGCCGACGCGACGGTCATCTTCAGGTCGTGCAGCAGGCCGTTGGCCAGACCGTAGAACCAGCCGTGGACCACCAACTCCTGGCCGCGCGCCCAGGCGTCCTGCACGACGGTGGTCTGGCAGGCGTTCAGCGCCTGCTCGACGACGTTGAGCTCGCACAGCGCATCGACCCGGCGCTCCGGCTCGACGGTCTCGAGCCAGCTGCGGTGCCGGTTGCGCACGTCCTGCACGTGGCGGATCCAGTTGTCGGCCAGGCCGACGCGCAGGTCCTCGAGCGCGGCACGCACGCCGCCGCAGCCCGAGTGGCCGACGATGATGATGTGCTTGACCTTCAGCAGGTCGGTCGCGAACTGCATCACCGACAGGCAGTTCAGGTCCGAGTGCACGACCACGTTGGCGACATTGCGGTGCACGAACAGCTCGCCCGGCAGCAGATCGACCAGCTCGTTCGCCGGCACGCGGCTGTCGGCGCAGCCGACCCACAGGTACTGCGGCGCTTGCTGGGCGAGCAGCCCGGTGAAGAAGCCGGGGCGGTTCGCCTCGGTCTTCGCGGCCCACAGGCGGTTGCTGTCGAGTAGCTCTTGGAGTTGGGTGGTCATCGTGCAGCCGGGCGGCCCGTCCGGGGGCCCATATCCCGGTCCAAGTGTACGCATCGGGCGTGGCTACACGCCTGCGTGCGTCCGGAAACAGAAGCGCAACGTGCCAGCAACATGCGTACCCGAGCATCGCACCGGTCATGCGCCCGGCCCGCCGACCCACCGCCCTCGCCGTCTTGCAGGTCTCGCAGCCCGGGCGGCGACGCCTGCTCGGCGCGATGGCCGGGCTGGGCCTTGGGAGCAGCCTGCTGGGCTGCGGCGGCGGCAGCAGCAGCGGCTCGTCCGGGACGACGACAGGCTCGAGCAGCGCGGCCTCCAAGTCCGACGCCGATTCGACGGCTGCGGCAAGCGCCGCCGGCACCACCGCCGTCGCCGTCGACCCCTGGTTCTGGGCCACGGCTGGCACCAGCACCGCGGCCGTGGTCCCCAGCCTGTCCGACTTCGTGCCGGTGCTCGCGTCCGGCACGCTGAACTATGTGTTCCACGCCAGCATCGCCAGCTCGACCACCGACCCCGTCACCGGCGCCACCGCCGACACCTCGACCGGCGCCACGCTGGTGCCCTATCTGATCGGCAAGTACCTGGTGACCAACGCGAACTGGAAGGCCTTCTGCAACGCGATGGGCGGCGGCTACCACCCCAGCACCGCGGCCACTGCGGGCCAATACTGGTACGGCGGCGCGTATCCGGCCGGCAAGGAGAACCACCCGGTCTTCTTCATCTCGTACGCCGACGCGCTCGCGTACTGCGCGTGGCTGGAGACGCAGATCAGCGGCTACACGTTCTACGTGCCCACCGAGGGCGAGTGGGAATATGCCGCGCTGGGCAGCCACACCGGGTACAGCTACCCCTGGGGCACGGGCGCGAACATCCGCTACGACGCCACCGACGGCGCGTTCGCCTCGCCGTTCAACTGCAACGCGGCGTGCACCGAGTACCTGCTGACCAGCTCGGGGCTGACGACGCTGAGCTACTACGACGACAACACCGTGACGACGCTGGCCGACGGCACGACCGCGCTGACCCACGACACCGCGCCGCTCGCGGGCGTGCTCGCGATGAGCAGCAGCGGCGCCGTCACCGGCTGGCAGTACGACGGCGATGCGAACCAGGCCTGGGCCGACTTCGCGAACTCCGACCAGTTCCGCAGCCTGGTGTTCCTGTACGGCGGCTACAGCACCGCGGTGGGCGCTTACGAAGCCGGCAAGAGCTGGTGCGGCTGCTACGACATGGCCGGCAACGCCTGCGAGTGGACTTCGACGCTGAACGTCGCAAGCAATGGCGCCGAGAGCGGCAGCACGGTCCATTGCGTGAAGGGCGGCTCGTGGTACGCGACCGCGGCGAGCGGCAAGTCCTGCGGGCGCGGCGAGGGGCGCGCGCCCTGCGGCGCCTACCACTCGGTGGGCCTGCGCGTGGCGGCGCGGGTCAAGTCGTGAACGTCCGCGCATCGTCGTCGCGTCGACCTCGGCCTGGTCACATCGTCTCGGCAAACAGCTCCCGGCCGATCAGCATGCGCCGGATCTCGCTGGTGCCGGCGCCGATCTCGTACAGCTTCGCGTCGCGCCACAAGCGCCCGAGCGGGTACTCGTTGATGTAGCCGTTGCCGCCGAAGACCTGGATGCCCTCGCCGGCCATCCAGGTCGCCTTCTCGGCACACCACAGGATCACGCTCGCGCAGTCCTTGCGGACCTGGCGCACGTGCTCGCTGCCGAGTTCGTCGAGGTTCTTGCCCACCGTGTAGCAGAACGCGCGCGCCGCCTGCAGCACCGTGTACATGTCGGCGACCTTGCCCTGGATCAGCTGGAACTCGCCGATGCTCTGGCCGAACTGCTTGCGGTCGTGGATGTACGGGACCACGTTGTCCATCACGGCCTGCATGATGCCGATCGGCCCGGCGGCGAGCACCGCACGCTCGTAATCCAACCCGCTCATCAGCACCTTCGCGCCGCCGTTCAGCGCGCCCAGCACGTTCCCGGCCGGCACCTCGACGTTCTCGAACACCAGCTCGCCGGTGTGGCTGCCGCGCATGCCCAGCTTGTCGAGCTTCTGCGCGATCGAAAAGCCCTTCATGCCCTTCTCGATCAGGAACGCGGTGACGCCGCGCGCGCCCAGCTCGGGCTCGGTCTTCGCGTAGACCACCAGCGTGTCGGCGTCCGGCCCGTTGGTGATCCACATTTTCGTGCCGTTGAGCACGTAGTAGCCGCCCTTGTCCTGCGCCTTGAGCTTCATCGAGATCACGTCGGAGCCGGCGCCCGGCTCGCTCATCGCGAGCGCCCCGACATGCTCGCCGCTGATCAGCCTGGGCAGGTATTTCTTCTTCTGCGCCTCGCTGCCGTTGCGCTTGATCTGGTTGACGCACAGGTTGCTGTGCGCTCCGTAGCTCAGGCCCACCGACGCGCTCGCGCGGCTGATCTCCTCCATCGCCACCATATGCGCGAGGTAACCCATGCCCGCGCCGCCATATTCCTCGGGCACCGTGATGCCCAGCACGCCGAGCTCGCCGAACTTGCGCCACAGGTCCATCGGGAACTGGTCGCTCGCGTCGATCTCGGCGGCGCGCGGCGCGATCTCGGTCTGGGCGAAGTCGCGCACCGCGTCGCGCAGCGCGTCGACGTCGTCGCCGAGGTGGAAGTTCAGGCCGGGCAGAGTGCTGCTCATGGGGTTGTCTCCGAAGGATCAGTGTTTCAGCTTGAACTCGATGGTGAGCACGGGGGCAGCGTGCGGCATCGGTGAAAACGCCGCAGAGCGGGTCGCCGACTTGACGTTTACGTTAACGTCAATTGGTGGATGATACCTGGTGGTCGCTGCGCGGGCTTGCTTTGGTGCCTAGGGCGGCAG
>DATCSE010000616.1:0-2501 GCA_036568605.1 Burkholderiaceae bacterium
GGTGGAGGCGCTGGCGCGTGCGCGCGGCTTCGACCCGGACAAGCCGCGCCACCTGGCCAAGGTCACGCGCACGAACTGACGGAGAGCCGCCATGACGACGACGAACGCGACCCCGAACGCCGCGCCGGTCCACCCGGGCCGCCTCGTGATGGTCAACATCGAGGGCACCGCGCTCGATGCCGCGCAGGCCGCTTTCCTGCGCGAGCAGCGGATCCGCGCGGTCTGCCTGTTCCGCCACAACCTCGGCAGCGAGGCCGAGGTGCGGCAGCTCACGCGCGACCTGCGCGAGGTGCTGGGCGACGAGGCGCTGATCGCGATCGACCAGGAAGGCGGCTCGGTCGTGCGCGCGACCTTCCTGCCGCAGCCGCCGGCCGCGATGGCGCTGGGCGCATCCGGCGATGCGGCGCTGGCCGAAAGCGTCGGCGAGGCGGTGGGCCGCGGCATCAAGAGCCTGGGCTTCAACTGGGACTTCGCGCCAGTGCTGGACGTCAACAACAACCCGGCGAACCCGGTGATCGCCGAGCGCAGCTTCTCGGAAGATCCGCATGACGTCGCGCGGCTGGCCGGCGCGTGGATGCGCGGCGCGCTGCGCGCCGGCGTCGCCTGCTGCGTCAAGCACTTTCCGGGGCACGGCGACACGCACGTCGACTCGCACCTGGCGCTGCCCATCGTCGACAAGCCGCTGGCGGCGCTGCGTGAGCTCGAGTTCGTGCCGTTCGATCTGCTGTCGCGCGCTGCGCCGGCGATGATGACCGCGCACATCGTCTACCCGCGGCTCGACCCCGAGCATCCGGCCACGCTGTCGCGCAAGATCCTCGGCGAGCTGCTGCGCCGCGACTGGGGCTACGACGGCGTCGTGATCACCGATTCGCTGGTGATGCGGGCGATCCACGAGCGCTACGGCCACGACCTTGCGGCGGTGCTCGCGCTGCAGGCCGGCGCCGACATGGTGATGGCGCTGGGCTCGCAGGCCGAGCAACTCGCCGCGGTGCAGGCGATCGCCGCGGCCCGCGAGCGCCGCACGTTGACCGAGGCGCAGCTGCAGGCTGCGAATGCGCGCCTCGATGCGCTCGCACGGCGCTACCCGGTCGAACCCGGCGACTACGCGGCGGCGCAGCGCGATGCCGACGATGGCTTGATGCGCACCGCATGGGCGCGCGGCCTGACCGGCATCGGCGCCGGGCTTCGCCGGCCGCAGCGCCTCGAGCCGCTGCGCGTCTACACGCAACGCAGCGTACCCAGCGACGGTGTCTCGGAGGCCGGGCCGTCGGGCGCGCAGGTGGCGTCGCTGTTCGCCGGCTTCGCCGATGTGGAGATCGTGCAGCTCGGCGATCTGCGCCTGCTGAACTGGGACGCGGTGCCCCGCGACGGCCGCCGCACCGTGCTGGTCTCGAATCACCGCGATCGCTACGACGACACCAGGACCCGGGCGTGGCGGCCGGACCTGCACCTCGCGTTGTGGAACCCGTTCCAGGTGCTGGACGTCGCGGCGCCGGCGGTCGTGACCTGGGGTTATGCCGACGGCGCGCTGGCCGCGCTGCGCGACTGGCTCGAAGGCGGCGGCGCATTGCCGGGGCATGCGCCGGTGCATTTGACGCCGGCCGGCGTGTGATGCGAACGGAGCCGCCGCGATGACCGACACGACCGGTGCCGATCTGAATGTGAATGCGGACGCTTCAGCGGACGTCCCCCCGAAGCGTTCGCCGATGACCTGGGTCCCGACGCTGTACCTCGCCGAGGGCCTGCCGTTCTACGCGGTCGCGCTGATCGCCGGGCTGATGTACAAGAGCCTCGCGATCCCGAACGACCAGATCGCACGCTGGACCGGGCTGATCGGCCTGGCCTGGGTGTTCAAGCCGCTGTGGAGCCCCTTCCTCGAGGCGGCCGGCAGCAAGAAGGCGCTGGTCGTCGCGTTCCAGTTCGCGAGCGCGGTCGGGCTCGGGTTGGTCGCGCTGGCGCTGCAACTGCCGCTGTACTTCGCGGCGAGCATCGCGGTGCTGGGACTGGTGGCGATTTCGGCGGCCACGCACGACATCGCGGCCGACGGCCTCTACATCGCGAGCCTGAGCGCGAAGCAGCAGGCCGCGTACGCCGGCTGGCAGGGCGCGTTCTTCAACGCGGCGAAGTTCCTGTCGCTGGGCGGACTCGTGATCCTGGCCGGCTACTTCGAGAAGCACATGCCGGCCGCGCAGGCGTGGACGCTGATCTTCGCGATGCTGGGCGCGATGATGGCGGCGCTCGCGCTGTACCACCTGTGGTCGCTGCCCGCCGTGCGAAGCACCGCGGCGCACGGCGCCGGCGCGGCCGGCGTGGCGGCCACGTTGTGGGACGTGCTGGTCGAGTTCTTCCGCAAGCCCGGCATCTGGCTCGCGATCCTGTTCATCGTGCTGTTCCGCGCCGGCGAAGGGCAGATCCAGACCATAGGCCCGCTGTTCCTGCGCGAGGCGCGCGCGGCCGGCGGGCTGGGCCTGACGACCGACGAGGTCGGCTGGGTCTACGGC
>DATCSE010000617.1:0-15397 GCA_036568605.1 Burkholderiaceae bacterium
CATTCCGCAGGTCACGCGCCGCGGCGATCATCTCTACAACCTGTGGCAGGACGAGGAGCACAAGCGCGGCCTGTGGCGGCGCACGACGCTGGCCGAATACCGCAAGCCGCAGCCGGCCTGGGAGACGGTGCTGGACCTCGATGCGCTGGCCGCTGCCGAAGGCATGAGCTGGGTCTGGGGCGGCGCGCGCGCCTATGCGGGCGATCCGTCGCGCTGCCTCGTGTTCCTGTCGCGCGGCGGCGCCGACGCGCAGGTGGTGCGCGAGTTCGACACCCGCGCGAAAGCCTTCGTGAAGGACGGCTTCACGCTGCCCGAGGCGAAGTCGCGCGTCGACTGGGCTGACCGCGACACGCTGCTGGTCGCGACCGACTTCGGCCCCGGCTCGCTGAGCGACGCCGGCTACCCGCTGATCTTCAAGCGCTGGAAGCGCGGCACGCCGCTGGCCGATGCGGTCACGGTGTTCCAGGCCCGGCCCAGCGATGTCGGCGCGTGGGTCGACGTCGACCACACGCCGGGGCACCAGCGCACGATCTTCTCGCGCTGGATCGACTTCTTTCACCAGCAGTACCTGATCGAGCGCGATGGCGCGCTGGTCCCGGTCGACGCGCCGCTGGACGCGCAGATCTCGTTCTGGAACCACGCCGGCCAGCGTGCCGACACGCTGCTGATCGAGCTGCGCAGCGAGCTGACCGTCGGCACGCAGCGCTTCCGCGCCGGCTCGCTGCTCGCCGCCGATGCGGCCGCGTACCTGCGCGGCGAGCGCACGCTGACGCCGCTGTTCGAGCCGACCGAAACACGCTCGCTCGCCGGCTCGACGGCCACGCGCAAGCACCTGGTGCTGAACGTGCTCGACAACGTCGCCAGCCGGCTCGAGGAATGGCACCGCCGCGTCGACGCCGACGGCCGCGTGAGCTTCGAGAAGCGCAGCGTCGAGGCGCCCTTCCCCGGCACGCTGCAAGCCACCAGCCTGGCCGATCCGATGCTGCAGGACGATGCGCTGGCCGAGAGCTATCTGCTGCATCACACCGGCTTCCTGACGCCCGGCTCGCTGGCGCTCGCGCACACCGGCACCGACGCGCGCGAGACGCTGAAAACGCTGCCGGCGATGTTCGATGCGAACGGCATGCGCGTCGAGCAGTTCTTCGTCGCGAGCCGCGACGGCACGCGCGTGCCGTACTTCGTCGTCTGGCCGCACGGCGTCGACGCGACCCGGCCGGCCAACGGCGATACGCCGACGCTGCTGTACGGCTACGGCGGCTTCGAGGTCTCGCTGCAGCCGTGGTACTCGGCGATGTACGGCAGCGCCTGGCTGGAGCGCGGCGGCGTGCTGGTCGTCGCGAACATCCGCGGCGGCGGCGAGTTCGGCCCCGAGTGGCACCAGGCCGCGATCCGCGAGCGCAAGCAGCGCAGCTACGACGACTTCATCGCCGTCGCCGAAGACCTGATCGCGCGCAAGATCACCTCGGCGCGGCATCTCGGGATCGAAGGCGGCAGCAACGGCGGGCTCCTGATGGGCGCGATGCTGACGCAGCGCCCCGAGCTGTTCGGCGCGATCGTCTGCCAGGTGCCGCTGCTGGACATGAAGCGCTACCACAAGCTGCTTGCGGGCGCCTCGTGGATGGCCGAGTACGGCGACCCGGACAAGCCCGAGGACTGGGCCTTCATCTCCCAGTACAGCCCGTACCAGAACCTGAAGCCGGGCACGAAATACCCGCGCGTGCTGTTCACGACCTCGACCCGCGACGACCGCGTCCACCCCGGGCACGCCCGCAAGATGGCCGCGCGCATGCTCTCGCAGGGCCACGACGTGCTGTACTACGAGAACATCGAAGGCGGCCACGGCGGCGCGGCCGACAACGAGCAGCGGGCGCACGTGCAGGCGCTGGAGGCGAGTTATCTTTGGCTGCAGCTCGGGGCGGGGACTGCCGTCGCCAAGTCATGACCGATACGCCCACCGCCTCCGAAGCCAACGCCGTCCTCGACTTCTGGTTCGGCCCGCCCGGCTCATCCGAGCACGGCACGTTTCGCGATCTGTGGTTCACGAAGAGCGATGCGACCGATCGCGAGATCGCACGACGCTTCGGCGCGTTGATCGAACGCGCGCTGCGTGGCGAACTCACCGGCTGGGAGACGCAGCCCGACAGCGCGCTCGCGCAGATCCTGCTGCTGGACCAGTTCACCCGCAACGTGTTCCGCGAGACGCCGCGCGCGTTTGCCGGCGATGCGCGGGCGCTTGCAGCGGCCTCGGCGATGGTCGGGCGGCGCCAGGACGAGACACTGCCGCCGATTTGGCGAAGCTTCGCCTACATGCCGTTCGAACACGCCGAGTCGACGATCGCGCAGGACGAGGCGGTGCGCCTGTTCACGCGGCTGGCCGCGGTTGCACCCGACCTGGGCCACATGCTGGACTACGCGCAGCGGCACCGCGAGGTCATCCAACGCTTCGGCCGCTTCCCGCATCGCAACGCGATCCTCGGGCGGCATGACACGCCCGAGGAGATCGCCTTCCTGCAGCAGCCGGGGTCGCGCTTCTAGGCTCGTGGCCATCGCCTCGTTCCTCCACGTCCATCGCTCTCGGGAGTCCTCTCGCATGAAGTCGTCGCATCGCCGTCTTGCCCTCGCCGCCGCTGTCGCGTTGTTTGCCGCTCCGCCGCTTGCGATGGCGCAGACCCGCACGCCGGCGCCGGTCGCGCCCGACATCGATGCGGCATACGCCAAGCTGACCGCGGCCCCGCTGGTCAAGAAGGTGCTCGACGACCTGAAGGCCGACGACGCGCGCACCCAGCGCGAGTTGCGCGTGATGACCGAGATCGAGGCGCCGCCGTTCAAGGAGAAGGAGCGCGCCGAATACATCCTGTCGCGCATGAAGGCGCTGGGGCTGGACGCGGCGATGGACGGCGAGGGCAACGTCGTCGGCCTGCGCAAGGGCAGCAGCGGCCGCGGGCCCACGCTGCTGGTCTCGGCGCACCTGGACACGGTGTTCCCGCCCGGCACCGACGTCAAGGTCAAGGAGAAGGACGGCAAGTGGTACGCGCCCGGCATCGCCGACGACACGCGCGGCCTCGCGGTGCTGCTGGCCTGGCTGAAGACGCTGAACGAGAACAAGGTGCAGACGGTCGGCGACCTGCTGTTCGTCGCGAACGTCGGCGAAGAAGGTCTGGGCGACCTGCGCGGCATGAAGGTGGTCTTCAAGGACCACCCCGCCATCGATGGCATGGTCGGCCTCGAGCCCAGCCCGGTCAACTCGATCACGACGATAGGCACCGCGAGCCACCGCTACGAGGTGCGCTTCACCGGCCCGGGCGGGCACAGCTTCGAGGCGTTCGGCACCGCGAGCGCGATCCATGCAATGGGCCGCGCGATCGCGAAGATCGGCGAGATCACGACGCCCGCCGAGCCCAAGACCACGTTCACGGTCGGCACGGTCGGCGGCGGCACCTCGGTCAACACGATCGCCGGCGATGCGCGCATGGCGATCGACATCCGCTCGAACGGCATGGCCGAGCTGCTCGCGGCCGAGAAGAAGATCCTCGCGACGCTGGACGAGGCGGTCGCCGAGGAGAACAAGCGCTGGGGCGCGACCGATGCCGCGAAGAAGGTCGGCTACACGACCAAGGTGATCGGCGACCGGCCGGGCGGCGAGACCGCCCCGTCGGCGCGGATCGTGCAGGCCGCGGTGCGCTCCATCACCGGCGCCGGCAAGGGCCCGGCGACGCTGAGCGGTTCCAGCACCGATGCGAACGTGCCGATGTCGCTGGGCATCCCGGCGATCATCATCGGCGGCGGCGGCGAATCCAGCGGCTGGCACACGCGCGACGAGTGGTACAACCCGGCCAACGCGTGGGAAGGCGCGCAGATCTCGCTGGTGACGGTGCTCGGGCTGGTCGGCGTGAAGGACGTGGTCGAGCCGGTGCTCGAGAAACGGGCGAGCAAGCCCTAGCCGGCATCGACGCTTTCACCGCAGCCGAGGAGGCGATGATGATCAAGACACTTGCCGTCGTTTCGTGGCTGATGCTGGTCGCCTCGCTCGCACAGGCACAAGGTGCCGCCGGCGTGCAGCGCCTGGCGTGGCTGCAAGGCTGCTGGCGCCTCGATGCCGGCCCACGCATCGTCGAGGAGCAGTGGATGGCGCCGCGCGGGCAGACGATGCTCGGCAGCTCGCGCACCGTGCGCGACGGCAAGACGATCGAGCACGAGTTCGTGATCGTGCGGGAGACGGCCGGCGGCCAGCTTGCCTACGAGGTCAGCCCGTCGGGTCGGCCGCCGACGGTGTTCACGTCCACGTCGGTGGACGATGACGGCAGCGTCGTGTTCGAGAACCTGCAGCACGACTTCCCGCAGCGCGTCGCCTATCGCCGCAACGGCGGCGACCTGCTCGCGTGGATCGAAGGGCCGGCGAAGAATGCGCCGGGGCAGATGCGGCGGATCGAGTTCCCGTATCGCCGCGTCGCCTGCACCGATCAGCCGTGAATCACGGCGCGGCAAGGTCAGTCGATCAGCCGCCCGTTCTTCAGCTTCAGCACCCGGTCGCAGCGCGCCGCCAGCCCCGGGTCGTGCGTGACCATCACGAAGGCCATGCCGCGGCTGCGCGCGAGCGAGAGCATCAGCGAGAACACGCCGTCGGCGGTTTCGCGGTCGAGGTTGCCGGTGGGCTCGTCGGCCAGCACGCAGGCCGGGTCGCCGGCAATCGCGCGGGCGATCGCGACGCGCTGGCGCTCGCCACCGGAGAGCTGCGACGGCCGGTGCCGCACGCGCTCGGCCAAGCCCACCTGCGCCAGCACCTCGGCCGCCTTGGCGCGCGCCTCGGGCTTGGCGAGGCGGCGGATGCGCAGCGGCATCGCGACGTTGTCGAGCGCGCTGAACTCGGGCAGCAGGTGGTGGAACTGGTAGACGAAGCCCAGGTGCCGGTTGCGCCAGTCGCCCTGCGCGGTCGCGCCCAATTGAGCGAAGTCTCGGCCCATCAGCGAGACGGTGCCGGCGCTCGGCGCCTCGAGCCCGCCCATCAGGTGCAGCAAGGTGCTCTTGCCCGAGCCCGACGCGCCGACGATCGCGAGCGTCTCGCCGCGCTTCACGTGCAGGTCCACGCCCTGCAGCACATGCACTTCGATACGTGATGCGCCGGCGCCTTCGGCGAAGGTCTTGTGCAGCGCGCGCGCGTCCAGCACCTGCTCCACGGCAATCCTCGTCGAAGCGTCATTCATAGCGCAGTGCTTCCGCCGGCTGCACACGGCTCGCGCGCCAGCTCGGGTACAGCGTCGCGACGAACGACAGCAGCAGCGAGATCACGACGATGGGCAGGATGTCGCCGCTCTGCGGATCGCTGGGCATGCGGCTGATCAGGTAGACGCTGGCCGGCAGGAAGCTGACGCGCAGCAGCGCCTCGATCGCCGCGACCAGCGTGCCGACGTTGAATGCGATCAAGAGCCCCAGCACGACCCCCGCGAACGTGCCGATCACGCCCGACAGCGCGCCCTGCACCATGAAGATCCCCATCACCGAACGCGGGCTCGCGCCCAGCGTGCGCAGGATCGCGATGTCGGCGCGCTTGTCGGTCACCGTCATCACCAGCGTCGAGACCAGGTTGAACGCGGCGACGGCGACGATCAGGGTCAGGATGATGAACATCAGCCGCTTCTCGAGCTCGACCGCCGAGAACCAGTTGCGGTTCGTGCTGGTCCAGTCGCGCACCGCGATCTGCGGGCCCAGCGCCTGCGCGAGCACATAGGCATCGGCGCGCGCCTGGTTCACGCTGGCCAGGCGCAGCTGCACGCCGGTCGGCCCGGTCACCTGGAACAGCTTCGCGGCGTCGGCGATGTGCACCAGCGCGAGCGTGCTGTCGTACTCGTAGTGGCCGGCGTCGAAGGTGCCGACCACGGTCAGCGTGCGCAGACGCGGCACCACGCCGGCCGGCGTGACCTGCCCGCCGGGCAACATCAGCGTGACCTTGTCGCCCTCGCGCACGCCGAGCTGGCGCGCGAGCTCGATGCCCAGCACGACGCCCCAGCCGCCGGGCGTGAGCCGCGCGAGCGTCGAGTCCTTGATCTTTGCGAGGAAGTCGGTGACGCTGGCCTCGTCGTCGGGCGAGATGCCGCGCACGATCGCGCCGCGCAGGTCGTCGCTGCCGCGCGCGATCAGCGCCTGCGACGCGATGAACGGCGCCGCGCCGACCACCGGCGACGGCAACCCCGCGGTCGCCTTGGCCTGCGCGGCGGTCTCGCGCCAATCGGGCAGCGCGTTGCCGTCGGCCGCGCTGAGCTCGATGTGCGGGATCACCGACAGCATGCGGTCCTGCACCTCCTTGCGGAAGCCGTTCATCACCGACAGCACGATGATCAGCGCAGCCACCCCCAGCGCGATGCCCAGCATCGACACGCCGGAGATGAAGGAGATGAAGCCGTTGCGGCGCCCCGCGCGGCCCGCGCGCGTGTAGCGCCAGCCGATCTGCATTTCATAGGGCCAGTTCATGGGGCTGGGATGCTACAGGAGGCGCACGCGAGGCGGCGGCATGCCGGCCGCCGGGATAATCGCGCGCATGCATCTGTTGATCCCGTTCGCCTCGGCCCTGTCGGATGCCGCTGTCCATGTCTTGCGCGATCTCCAGTTGCCGAATCTCACCAAGCTGCTGAGGATGTCGACACCGCAACCGCCCGATGACGGCGACGAGGCCACGCTGTCGCCGCCGCACGAGCGGGCGCTCGCCCACGCCTGGGGCTGGCGCGGCCATGACGGCGCGTGGCCGTTCGCGGCGCGCGCCGCGGCGGCCGACGGCATCGCGGTCGGCGACGCGGCCTGGGGGCTGGTCACGCCGGTGCACTGGCATGTCGGGCGCGACCACATCGTGCTGTCGGATCCGGCGGAGTTGCAGCTGACCGAGACCGAATCGCGCGCGCTGTTCGACGCGGTGCGCGAGCTCTTCGAGAGCGAGGGCTTTCGGATCGAGTGGGGTGCCGCGTCGCGCTGGTACGTCGCGCACGACAGCCTGGCCGAACTCGCCTGCGCGTCGCTGGACCGCGTGATCGCGCGGCCGATCGAGCCGTGGCTGCGGCCCGATCCCGGCGCGGAATCGCAGTCCCGGCTGGTGCGCCGGCTGCAGAGCGAGCTGCAGATGCTGCTGTACCCGCATCCGATCAACGAGGCCCGCGAGCAGCGCGGCCAGGCCCCGATGAACTCGTTCTGGCTCAGCGGCTGCGGCCGCCGCCAGCCGTCGCCCCCGGACGAGCCGCAGGTCGACGACCGCCTGCGCGCGCCGCTGCTCGCCGACGATTGGGTCGCCTGGGCGCAGGCCTGGCGCGAGCTCGATGACCAGGTGTTGAGCAGCCTGCTGCGCACCGCGCAGGCCGGCGAGGCGGTGGCGCTGACCTTGTGCGGCGAGCGCCGCGCGCAGCGCTTCGAAACCGCGCCGCGTTCGATCTGGCGGCGGCTTGCGGACCAGTGGCGCAGCGTCGAGCCGCATGCCGTGCTGGAGGCCCTGTGAGCAACGCGCCGCAAACTCCTCGCATCCATCTGCGCGATGCGCCGCCGCGTACCGTCTGGGCGCTCGAACAGGCCGGCGTGCACCCGCTGCTCGCGCGCTTGTACGCGGCGCGCGGCGTGCGCGCGATCGACGAACTCGACGACGCGCTCGCGAAGCTGCTGCCGCCCTCGGGCCTGCTGGGCATCGACATCGCCGCGCGCACGCTGGCCGATGCGATCGCCGCGCAGCAGCGCATCTGCGTGATCGCCGACTACGACTGCGACGGCGCCACCGCCTGCGCGGTCGCGCTGCGCGGCCTGCGGCTGCTGGGCGCGCCGGCTCATGCGCTGAGCTACGTCGTCCCGGATCGGGCGCTGCACGGCTACGGGCTGACGCCGGCGATCGTCGATGTCGCGGTCGCCTCGGCGACCTCACGCGATCGCGCCGCCAAGCCCGATCTGCTGCTCACCGTCGACAACGGCATCGCCAGCCAGCCCGGCATCGCCCATGCGCGCACGCTGGGGCTGCACGTGATCGTCACCGACCACCACCTGCCCGCGCTGGTCGACGGCAGCGTGCTGCTGCCGGAGGCCGACGTGATCGTCAACCCGAACCAGCCCGGCTGCACGTTCGCGAGCAAGAACCTGGCCGGCGTCGGCGTGATGTTCTACGTGCTGCTCGCGCTGCGCGCCGAGTTGCGCGCGCGCGGCGCGTTCGACAGCGCGACGCAGCCGCGGCTCGATGCGCTGCTCGACCTGGTCGCGCTCGGCACGGTGGCCGACGTGGTCAAGCTCGACCCGAACAACCGCCGCCTGGTCGCACAGGGCCTGAAGCGCATACGCGCCGGGCAGATGCACGCCGGCGTCGCCGCGCTGTTCGCCGCCGCGGGCCGCGACCCGCGGCGTGCCAGCGCATTCGACTTCGGCTTCGCGCTCGGGCCGCGCATCAACGCGGCGGGCCGGCTCTCGGACATGACGCTGGGCATCGAATGCCTGCTGACCGACGACGCGGCGCGGGCGGCCGAGCTCGCGCGCACGCTCGATGCGATCAACCGCGAGCGGCGCGAGGTCGAGGCCGGGATGCTCGAGCAGGCCGAGGCGGTGCTGGCCGTGCTGCTCGCGCGGCGCGATGCGATCGCGGCGGCGCCATCGCCCGATGCGGCGAACGCACCGCTGGCGATGGCCGCGCTCGCGATCTTCGACCCCGACTTCCACGAGGGCGTGGTCGGCATCGTCGCGTCGCGGCTGAAGGACGCGCAGCACCGCCCGGCGTTCGTGTTCGCGCGAGGCCAGGACGGCTTGCTGAAGGGCTCGGGCCGCTCGATCGCCGGCTTTCACCTGCGCGATGCGCTGGACCTGATCGCGAAGCGCCACCCGGGGCTGCTGGTGCGCTTCGGCGGCCACGCGATGGCGGCCGGCTGCACGCTGGCCGAGGACGGCTTCGCGACTTTCGCGAGCGCGTTCGACGCGGTTGCCCGAGAGTGCCTCGCGCCGGCGCTGCTCGCACGCACCGTGCTGGCCGACGGCCCGCTGGAGGCTCAATACTTCGGTGCGGAAACGGTGCGCGCGCTGGACGCGCAGGTCTGGGGCCAGGCGTTCGAGGCACCGCTGTTCGTCGACGAGGCCGAGGTGCTGTCGCAACGGCTGGTCGGCGAGAAGCACCTGAAGCTCGCCGTGCGCGTGGCCGGCCAGGTGCGCGACGCGATCTGGTTCGGGCGCAGCGAGCCGCTGGCCGAACGCGTGCGGCTCGCGTACCGGCTGAGCCTGGACGAGTACAACGGGCGCGAGCGGGTGCAGCTGATCGTCGAAGCGGCCGGTTGAGCGCGAGTCCAGTTTCGGCGACGCGCGAGCGTGGCGCATTGCACGCCAAGCCGAACTTCATGACATCGGCGTGACGTTGTCGAACGTCTGTCGTAATCCGGATGTAGCGTGCGCGCCCATGCGAAATTTCGACCACCCCCAACCTTTCAACAACATCACGCGCCGCGCCGTGTTGGCTCGCGGCGCCGCCGGCACCGTGCTCGCCGGCTTGGCGTCGTCCACGGCCTGGATCGGCCTGCAGGCGGCGGCGCAATCGCGCAGCGCCGAAACGAAGGCCTTGCGCGTCGTGCAGCTGCTCGACACCTCGGGCGACCAGCAGGAGCTCTCCCGCGATTACTCGACCGGCGTGCGCCTGGCGCTGGCCGAGGCCAAGCAGACCGGCGCACGCGTGCCGCAACTCGTCTCCGTCGACACCGACGGCAGCCCGGCCTCGTTGCGCGATGCGCTCGCGCAGGTCAAGGCCGACTCGACGCAGGTCGCGCTGCTGGGCGCGGTCGGCGGGCGCCTGGCCGCGGCCAGCATCGCGGCCGCGAAGCAGGCCCAGCTCGAGATCGCGCACGTCGCGCCGTGGCTGGCCGATACGCGCTTCGACAACGAACGCGCGGTGTTCACGATCTTCGCGTCGCGCGAGGCGCAGATCCGCCATGCGCTGGCAGCGCTGGCGACCGTGGGCATCGCCGAGCTCGGCCTGGTCTACCCGACGGCCCGCGAGGAAAGCGCCGTGCAGGAGGAGATCGATGCCATCGCGACGCGGCTGAAGCTGCGGCCGCGTCGCCTGAGCGTGCCGGCGGGGCAGGACATCGCCGCGTACGCCGCGAGCCTGCGCCACGACACGCCGGCCTTCCTGCTGTTCCTCGGCGGCAGCATCGAGCTCGCGCAGTTCACGCAAGGGCTGGAGAAGCAGAAGCTGCAGCGCTACATCATCTGCCTGTCGGACGTGGACACCACGACGCTGCTGCAGCTCAACCCCGGCAAGTCGGCCTCGATCATCTTCGCGCAGGTCGTGCCGAACCCGCAGTCCAACAGCACGCCGTTCGTGCGCAGCTACCGCAGCACGCTGAAAGCCTTGTTCGACGAAGCGCCCTCGCCGGTCAGCCTCGCCGGCTACCTGGCCGGGCACTACGCCGCACGGGTGCTGAGCGGGCTGGATCCGAACGCGAGCCGCGCCGCGGTGCTCGCCGAGTTCGATCGGCGCCGTCCGCTGGACCTCGACGGCTACCGCATCGAGTTCGCGGCGCAGCCGGGCCGCGGCAGCACCTTCGTCAGCCAGACGATGCTGGGCGCGAACGGGCGGCTGATCGGATAGCGCTCGCCACCCCCTAACCTGCAGTCGTGCAGGTGGCCAGATTCAGCGGGTTTGTGCGTACGTGCAGATCGAGGGCCATCCTCGATCAACCGAACGGAGCACGTCTTGAATCACCTGAGCACCTCGATCGCCGGCCTGCTGGCGGCCCTCGCCATGACCACAGCCGCCGAGGCACAACAACAGCAGCAGACCGAGCACCCGCTGGGCGATCACCCCGCCGTGATCGTGAAGCGGAACTGGTCGCAACGGCCGATCGACTACGCCTCGACCTTCTATCCGCATCCGGCGTGGCTCTACCTGACGTCGGAGCCGGTCCCGGGCGCGGCGGACGCTCCGCTTGTCGCCTCTGTCGATCGCAGCCGGCGCAACGCGCCCGCCGCGCCGGCGCTCACGGGCGCACCGGCTGCTTCCGCGAAGTAGTCGCCGCATCGGCACCCGCTAGAGGCATGTCCTGAAGCGTTGGCATGCCGACACGCGCAAAGCGCACGTCGCGCGCACCGGCATCGGGCTCGACTGCCCGCATCAGGCCGTGGGCCTCGGCAGCGATCTCGTCGCGTTCCGCTGCACTCAGCTTCACGAACGGCTCGACGGTCACGACCGCGCGGTCCTGCTCGCGCTCGAGTTGCCAGGTCGCACGCACGAAGCCATCGACCAGCACGACCGGCTTGATCAAGCCGTTGCTGCCGAACACGCGAGCGCGGTCCGCATCGGCGAGCACGCGGCGGCGGTCGGCGTGCGACAGCAGCAGGTTGTCGAAGCCCGGTAGCAGGCGTGCCGGGGCCGGCGTGTCCGGGTCGGGCAGCCGCGTGCGTGCGAGGTCGTAGAGCAATCGGCCATCGTCGTTTTGGTATCGCCGCAGCCGCGGCTCCAGCGCGTCCAGCGCGGGCTTCAGCTGAGTCAGGCCGCACCACGTCGCGATGTCGGCAGCGCTGGCCGGGCCGAACACAGCGAGGTAGCGGCACACGAGTTCTTCGAGCGGGTCGTCGTTCGCCGCTGCCGGCCTCGCGGGCACGCGCCTGGCATCCAGCCACACATCGGCCGGGCACAGCGCCGCATTCTTGTGCGAGCCCCAGGTGCCGGCCGGCGGCACGTGCACCAGCGGCAGCTGGCAGCGCGCCGCCATCGCGAGCGCGGTCGGGTCGCGGCCGCGGTAGGTCTGCGCGAGCCACGCGCCGAGCTCGCCGCTGGCGATCGGTTCTTGTGCGAGCCGTCGATGCGCGGCGGCCGCGAGCTCCCGCAGGTCGATGCCGTTCAGATGCCGCGCGTGGGCGCTGTGGCGCAGGCCGCGTTCGAGCACCGGCTGCAACAGCGGCCGCAACGCGAGCAGGTCGCGGGCGCTGACCAGGTGCAAGGTGCTGCGCAACAGCGCGCAGCGCACGACGCGACGCTGCTCGATCAGTTTCGTCAAGGCGCCTGGCAGGAAGCCGTCGACCCGCGCCCACAGCGCCAGGTACGGCGGATTCGGCGCCTGCGCCTGCAGCCCGACGAGGTGCTCGACCGCGGCGACGATCGTCGTCCTGCGACGTTGCAGCAGCCACTGGCGCTGCAGCGTCGCGCGGTTCAGCGCGCGCGTGCTCAGGGTCGGGATCGGTGCAGCGGTGCAGCTGGGCATCGGCGGCGATTGTGCGCGACGGCGCGGCGGCTGCCTTCGGGGTCATCGCGCTTGTTCCGCAAGCGCCTTCGGCGCAGCATCGCGGCCAAATCCACTTGTGCCACAGGCGCGCACCAACTGCCATGATCCCTGCATCCCGTCGACGCTTCCTCGAAACCCTGTTCGGCAGCGCCGCCGCGCTCGCCGGTTGCGGCGGAGGCGGCGGCGATGCCGGCAGCCCGGCGCCCGCGCCGTCGCCCGGCCCGCAACCATCGCCGGCGGTCGACGGCCCGGCCTGGACGAACTTCGGCGGCAACGCGCAGCACACCGCGCAAAGCGCGATCGCCGCGCAGGACCTCGCGGCGATCCACTGGCAGGCCAGCGTCGACCTCGCACCGCCGTACCGCCCGAGCGGCGCGCTGCTCGCGCACTATGCGGCGCCGGTGATCACCTCGCACAACACCGCGCTGGTGCCGGTCAACACCGGCACCGGGTTTCGCGTCGAAGCGCGCGCCGGCGGCAACGGCGTCGTGATCTGGAGCGCGACCACCGACTACGTGATGCCGCCGCACAACTGGGTGCCCAGCTACAACCTCGCGTTGAACAGCACGAACCGGGTCTACGCGCCGGGCGCCGGCGGCAAGCTGCTGTTCCGCGACAACGCCGACAGCGCATCGGCTAACGGCTGGCAGACGCTGGTCTTCTACGGCGCGAGCGCCTACAACGCCGCGGCGACCAGCTACGACCAGACCGTGTTCATCAACACGCCGCTGACGGTGGACACGCAAGGCAACGTGTACTTCGGCTTCAGGGTCACCGGTGCGAACCCGGGCAACCTGGTGAGTGGCATCGCGCGCATCGCGGCCGACGGCACCGGCTCGTGGGTCCCGGCCGCCGCCGTCGCCGGCGATGCGACGACCGCGAAGCTCGCGACGAACGCGGCACCGGCGCTGTCGAACGACGGGCAGACGCTGTACGTCGTCGTCAACGCGGACTCCGCGAACAACCCGCAGGCCGTGCAGTACGGCTACCTGCTGGCGCTCGACAGCATCAGCCTTGCGCTGAAGCGGCGCATCGCACTGGTCGAGCCCAGCCCCGTGGGCTTTGCGCGCATCAGCGACGACGGCACCGCATCGCCGCTGGTCGGCCCCGACGGCGACGTCTACATCGGCGTGCTCGAAGCCGGGTTCGGGACGCACAACGGACGCGGCTGGCTGCTGCATTTCGACGCGGCGCTCACGACCGCCAAGACACCCGGCTCGTTCGGCTGGGACAACACGCCGTCTATCGTGCCCGCGGCAATGGTGCCGAACTACAGCGGCGGCTCGAGCTACCTGCTGCTGACCAAGTACAACAACTACGCCGGCGTGGGCACGGGCGACGGCAAGAACCGCGTCGCGGTGCTGGATCCGCACGATGTGCAGGCCGACCCGGTCATCGGCACGGTGTCGGTGATGCGCGAGGTGCTGACCATCCTCGGCACCACCACGGATCCGGCCCATGCGGACATCGGAGGCGTGAAGGAGTGGTGCATCAACACCGCCGCGGTCGACCCGGCGACACGCTCGGTGCTGATCAACAGCGAGGACGGCTACTTGTACCGCTGGGATCTCGCGAGCAACACGTTCACGCAGCGCATCCGGATGAACAACGGCATCGGGCAGTCGTACACGCCGACGGCCATCGGTGCGGACGGCACGGTGTACGCGGTGAACAACGCGGCGGTGTTCGCGGTGGGACGATAGGCACAGCCAAGCCCCGTTCGCGCTGAGCCTGTCGAAGCGCTTTTCACGCAACGGGGCTTCGACAAGCCTGTCCCGAGCTTGTCGAAGGGCTCAGCCCGAACGGATCTCGGGCACTTCATCCCCCCGCAGCCGCAGTCCATCGCAACGCGCTCGCGTGCTGCCGCGCAACGCTGGCACACTGCGACCCGTCGTCCAGCCTCCCCCTGCTCCATGGAACTGCACCTCACCGGCTTGTCGAAAACCTACCCGAACGGCGTGCGCGCGCTCGACGACGTCAGCCTGACGATCCCGACCGGCATGTTCGGGCTGCTCGGCCCGAACGGCGCCGGCAAATCGACGCTGATGCGCACGCTCGCGACGCTGCAGGACGCGGACCACGGCTCGGCGCAGCTCAGCGGCGTGCCCAGCGTTCCCGGCGGCAACATCAACGTGCTGCGCGACAAGGACGGCGTGCGCCGCGTGCTCGGCTACCTGCCGCAGGACTTCGGCGTCTACCCGAAGGTCAGCGCCGAGGACATGCTGGACCACCTCGCCCGGCTCAAAGGCCTCGTGAACCGGCGCGAGCGTGCCGATGCGGTCGCGTCGCTGCTGCGCCAGACCAACCTGTACGACGTGCGCAAGAAGGCGCTGGGCAGCTACTCGGGCGGCATGCGGCAGCGCTTCGGCATCGCGCAGGCGCTGCTCGGCGATCCGAAGCTGATCATCGTCGACGAGCCGACCGCCGGGCTGGACCCGGAGGAGCGCACGCGCTTCCACAACCTGCTGGTCGAGATCGGCGAGGAGGTGATCGTGCTGCTGTCGACGCACATCGTCTCGGACGTCAGCGACCTGTGCCCGCGCCTCGCGATCATGAACAAGGGCCGCGTGCTGGTCAGCGGCACGCCGCGCTCGCTGATCGATGCGATCGCCGGCCGCATCTGGACCGTCTCGGTCGCGCGCGCCGAGGTCGCGGCGCTGCGCGAACGCCATGCCGTGATCTCGACCCGGCTGTACACCGGCAAGACGCAGGTCCACGTGGTCGCCGATGCGTCGCCCGGCGCCGGCTTCGAGCCGGTCGAGCCCACGCTGGAAGACGCGTACTTCGCGGCCATCGGCGGCCATCTGGACGCGCACCGCGCCGGCAGCGAACCGGCGGTGGCCGAAGGCGCGCTGTTCGCCGCCGCACGCTGAGCGCTCGCGAACCTTCGCCGCCATGAAGTCGCCGCTGCTCGCCATTGCCGCGTTCGAGTTCCGCTCGCGCGCCCGGCTGATCTCGACCTGGGTCTACTTCACGATCTTCTTCGCGCTGGCCATGCTGTGGATGGCCGCGGCGGGCGGCCTGTTCCAGGACGCGAACATCGCGTTCGGCAGCGCCAAGATCGCGATCAACTCGCCGCTTGCGCTGATGCAGACCACCGCGGTGCTGGGCCTGTTGGGCGTGACCGTGATGGCGGCGATCATGGGCCGCGCGGTGCAGCAGGACTTCGAGCACCGCATGCAGAG